>CABZIF010000002.1 GCA_902525735.1 uncultured SAR86 cluster bacterium | reverse complement strand
AAAGAATGTTTAATGGCATACCGCCATATGACATTGCAATCTTGATAGAGTCTAGCTCTCCAAATAATAGAGCAATAATTTGGCAATTAATCGATGAAAACATTGAGGGAGAAGTTTTAAGCAATCTTTCTGACGAAGTAAGAGAAATGGTTCTTTCTTTTATGGATCCTATCGAAGTAGCTGAAGTTATAAAAAATCTTGAACCAGATGAAATAGCAGATATTCTTCAAGATCTTCCCGAAACTGTAACGGCTGAAGTATTAGATGCTATGACTGACCAGAATAGGCAACTAATAAAAAAAGTCTTAGATTATCCAGAAAATACAGCAGGCGGACTGATGAACACTGATCTTATTTTGATAAGGCCTAATCATACTTTAGAAGTGGTTATGAGGTACTTGAGAATAAAAAAAAATTTCCCCGAGGCAACAGATAGTCTTTTCGTTGTGAGTAAGACGAACAAATTTAGAGGAATACTTTCTCTCTCTAAATTATTAACTAACTCTCCTGATAAGCTAGTGAAAGATTTAATGGAAGATGAGACCAATTCCATAAATGTTTATTCTGAATCTTCAGAAGTAATTAGAGTCTTTGAGAAAAATGATTTAATTTCTGCACCAGTGACAGATGATCAAAATAATTTATTAGGTAGAATTACCTTTGACGATGTCATAGACGAAATAAAATCAGAAGCAGACGAATCATTGAGACAAATTTCAGGGATTGACAGTGACACTTTTGAAAAAACGAGCACCGCTATCAAAACTAGAGGATTTTGGCTCGGAACAAATCTACTAACTGCCTTAATAGCTGCCTCAGTTATAAATATTTTTAAAGAAACTTTAGAACAAGTAATTTTTCTAGCGGTTTTAATGCCAATAATTGCTAGTATGGGAGGAGTAGCTGCAACACAAACCCTTACAATAACTGTTAGAGGTTTAGCTTTAGGCCAAATAGTAAGGGCTAATTATTTATATATTTTTAATAGAGAGCTGATGGTAGGAATTTCTAATGGTTTTATATGGGCAATTATTCTTAGTTTGATAGCTTGTTCATGGTTTCAAGATTGGTTGCTTGCATGGGTAATTTGCTTGTCAATGATTATCAGTTTGATTGCGGGTGTTTTATCTGGAATGGGAATTCCCATACTCTTAAAAGGTTTAAAAATGGATCCAGCAGTTGCGGGAAGTGTAATTGTAACAACAGTAACTGATGTAATAGGATTTTTCTCTTTCCTTGGGCTAGCTACCTACTTTTATTCTTAGCTTGATTGAATATATTTAATTCTTAATTGGCGCAAGATCCCAAAAATAACTGGCCACAAAAAAGCAGATAAGACTGTCATCAGAATCAACTCCAAAAAGATACTTCTTTTAAATTCACTAAAAAAAAGAATTAAAATAATTTGATATATTAAAATAACGACACCAACAAATAACGATTGTTGAATCATGTAAAGAGCTCTTAATCTGTGAAAATATCTTTGTGTTAAGAAAGAAATAAGCAAAAAAAGCAAAACATGAGAACCTAATAATATTCCTTGATTAACGTCTAAACAAAAACCAAATATCATAGCCCAAATTAACCCTATATCTTTAGGAAGTGCCATATTCCAATATATTAGAAACATAAGAGTTATAGGAAGATAAACAGATAAATTAAATAAATTTGATAAAAAAATTTCTAAAACAAGTGAAATTAATATTGTTATTCCAATAAAGAGATATACGGATATAAAATTATTTTTTTTATCGAGATATTCTGTCATGGTTTAGCAAAAAGGATCTTTGTTCCAGAATCAAAATTTGACAATGTTTGTACTTCTACTTCTAGAATAGAATCATCTTTAGCAGTGGAAATTTTTTTAACTATGCCAATTAAGAAACCTTTAGGGTATTTTCCCCCTAATCCAGAGGTGAAAACCTTATCTTCTAATAATATATTTGAGTTTTTCTTAAAATTTTTAATTAATAACTTATTTTGCTCTCCAATTCCTTCAAGAATAATATTTTGATTTGTTCTCTGAATTACCGCAGGAATATTGACCTTTTTTTCATAAATTGGAATTACTTTGACATAGCTAGGAAAAATTTGGTCTATTATTCCAACCAGACCATTTAAACTTAAAGCCACCATTTCTTCTGAAATCTCAGCTATATTTGTTTTTATACTAATCGATTCTTTTGGAAAATAAGACATGTCAATAATCTCTCCAATTACTGATTTAGAAATAGTTTGTTTTTTTGTATAACCCATTATCTCTAAAAGCTCTTCATTTTCTTTTGTTAATTGTTCTAATTTTAGAAGCTCGAAATTTAATTTTTCGATTTCGTTACTCTTTTCTTCAAGGTCGTTAAGTAGTTTGTATTGCGAAGTAAAAAAAAGGCTGATCTCATTTGATAACTCAGAGGTAGATTGTGATAAATTACTTATGGGGGAAAAGCTTTCTAAAAATGTAGATTTAATTTCCTTACCTAGATTAAAATTAAAATCTAAAATTAGAACAAACATTGTAAAAATAAGAGAAGGAAGAAGTTTCGAAGCTCTCATAGAGCCAGTAGTGAAGATTGCGTTACTTGCTATTGAAGTTTGTTTGTGTTCTTTTTGGAACATATTAAATTTACTCAGTAGACAATAGATCTACGTCATATTTATCTAATATATCAAGTGCTATTCCTCCTCCTTTAGCCACGCACGTTAATGGATCTTCAGCTACATAAACAGGAATTCCAGTTTGGTCAGATATCATAATATCCAAATCTCTAAGTAGTGCTCCTCCACCAGTCAGAACGATACCTCTTTCAGAAATGTCTGCACTCAATTCCGGAGGAGATTGCTCTAAAGCATTTCTAATGGACTGTAATATAGCTGATAAAGGTCCAGAAATTGCCTCGTAAACTTCTTTGCTGCTCAAGTTAAGAGTATTAGGAACCCCTTCTGCTAAATTCCTTCCTCTAACTTCAAGGTTTAGCTCTTCACTATCAGACGATGCGCATCCTATTTTTTCTTTTATTCTTTCAGCAGTTGATTCTCCAATCAATACTCCATATTTTCTTCGAAGATAAGAAACTATAGATTCATTAAACCTATCTCCTCCAGTTTTCAAAGAGCTTGAAAAAACAACTCCATTGAGTGCTAAAATTGCAATTTCTGTAGTACCTCCGCCTATATCAACCACCATAGAACCAGATGCATCTTCAACAGGTAATCCAGCACCTATGGCAGCTGCCATAGGTTCCTCTATTAGTCTCACTTCTCGAGCTCCAGCTTGCAAAGCAGATTCCCTAATGGCTCTTCTTTCAACTTGAGTTGATTGACAAGGCACACATATCAGAATTCTTGGACTTGGTTTAAAAAAGTTTTCACCATGAACTAGTTGGATAAAATGTTGAAGCATTTTTTCTGTTACTTGAAAATCTGCAATAACACCATCTTTGAGAGGTCTTATAGCCTCTATATTTCCGGGAACTCTTCCGAGCATCCTTTTAGCTTCTGAGCCAACAGCAACTACTGTCCTATGCCCATCTGCTTTTTTAATGGCAACTACTGATGGCTCGTCTAAAACTATTCCTTTATCTTTCACAAAGACCAAAGTGTTTGCAGTTCCCAAATCTATAGAAAGATCAGTAGAATAGAAACCTTTTAAATATTTAAAAATTGAGGCCATTACAAATTATCTTATCTATCAAAAAGTTTTTCTTTCAATTGCTATAATAACCTTTTTATCAATACAAATGAAAATTTCCGAAAAAATACTAGATAACATATCTTCTTTATCAAAAATTAGAATTGACGAAGAAATCAAGTCTGACTTGGTAAAAGATTTAGAGTCTATTTTAGAGATGGTTGAAGAAATGAACAAAATTGATACTTCAGGAATTGAACCAATGAGTCATCCTTTAGAAGAAGCCGATAATTTAAGGAAAGATATAGCAACTAAAGAGATTAAACGTGACGAATATCAAAAATACGCACCACAAACAGACGACGGTTTTTACCTAACTCCGAAAGTTGTCGAATAATATGGAAGATTTATCTAAGTTAAGTCTTATCGAACAAATTAATGGCTTGAAAGCAAGAAAATTTTCCTCTCTGGAACTTACTGAATTTTATTTAAAAAAGATCGATCAAGAAAAAGCTTTAAATTCTTTTATATCTTTAAATGAAAATGCGTTGAAGGAAGCAAAAAAATCTGATGAAAAAATTGCCAAAAATAAAAATTCAAGCTTAGAGGGAATCCCTATTGCTCACAAAGATATATTTTGTATTAAAGATCAGATAACAACTTGTGGCTCCAAAATGCTTGAAAACTTTGTATCTCCATATTCTTCTACTGTTTATGAAAAACTATCAAATTCAGGTACTGTAAACTTGGGTAAAACAAACATGGATGAATTTGCTATGGGATCCTCTAATGAAACAAGTTTTTTTGGAAGTGTATTAAATCCAATAGATCCTCAGAGAGTGCCGGGAGGCTCTTCGGGAGGATCTGCTTCTGCTGTTGCAGCAAATTTATGTTCTTTCGCTACTGGGACAGATACCGGAGGCTCTATAAGGCAACCTGCTGCATTTTGTGGAATTACAGGAATAAAACCCACTTATGGTAGGGTCTCAAGATGGGGAATGATTGCTTTTGCATCTAGTCTAGATCAAGGCGGCATATTTGCTAAGAATGCTTTAGATGCAGCTCTAGCCTTGGAAAATATTGCAGGATTTGATGAAAAAGATTCTACTTCTATAAATAAAAAAGTGCCTTCTTTTCTGAATGAGGCTAAATCTAAAGATAAAGAACACATTGTAGGTATTCCAAAAGATATTATTGAAGATATTAAAGATGACAAAGTAAAGAATAACTTTTATGAATCTTTAGAAATTCTTAAAAAGTCGGGAGTAAAAGTCAAAGAGATTGATCTTAAAAATATTCAATACTCTCTACCTGTTTATTACGTGATAGCTCCTGCGGAATGTTCTGCAAATTTATCTAGGTATGATGGTGTGAGGTATGGCCATAGGTGTGAGAATCCAAAAGATTTAGAAGATTTATATGAGCGCTCTAGAGCTGAAGGTTTTGGAGAAGAAGTAAAAAAAAGAATATTAATAGGAACATATTGTCTTTCGGCTGGTTACTATGATGCTTACTATATTAAAGCCCAAAAAATTAGAAATTTGATTAAGCAGAGTTTTATAAATGCCTTTAAAGAAGTATCTTCCATTATGATGCCCACATGTGCAAACGTTTCATTCAAATTGAATTCTATTCAAAATCCTGTAGAGATGTATGAACAAGATATCTATACAATCCCTGCTAACTTAGCTGGTCTGCCTGCAATATCTATTCCCTCCGGAAAGATAAAGAAATTACCTTTAGGTATACAATTTATTGGAAATTATTTAGAGGAAGGAAATTTATTTAATCTTTCTAATAAATTCCAACAAAATAGCAATTTTCATAATGAATGATACTTGGGAATCAGTTATTGGGTTAGAAGTTCATGTTCAGTTATCTACTGAATCCAAAATCTTTTCTAATGCACCAACAAAATTTGGACAAACGCAAAATAGTCAAGCGTCCTTGGTGGACCTTGGTTTGCCAGGTGTTTTGCCCGTTCTAAATGAAAAAACTATTGAAATGGCAATAAAGTTTGGGTGTGCAATTAACGCAAATATTTCATCTAAAGCAATTTTTGCAAGGAAAAACTACTTTTATCCTGATCTGCCAAAAGGTTATCAAATAAGTCAGCTTGATGATCCTATTGTAGGCGAAGGGAAAATAAGTATTGAAGTAGATAATGAAGAAAAGTTTATCGGTATTACTAGAGCCCATCTAGAAGAAGATGCTGGCAAGTCATTGCATGATAAATATGAAAATCTATCTGCTATTGATTTAAATAGGGCCGGAACACCTCTCTTAGAAATTGTCTCAGAGCCAGATTTAAGGTCTGCCAAGGAAGCTGTGGCTTATTTGAAAAAAATCCATTCGATAATTACTTTTTTAGAAATCTCTGACGGAAATATGTCGCAGGGTTCTATGAGATGTGATGCAAATGTATCCATAAGAAAATATGGTGAGATGGAGTTTGGTAATAGAACAGAGTTAAAAAATATAAATTCGTTTAGATTTGTAGAAAAAGCTATAAATTATGAAATAGATAGACAAATTGAAATTGTTGAAAACGGTGGTTCTATTGATCAAGAAACAAGACTTTATGACGCTAATAAAAATGAAACACGTTCAATGCGTTCGAAAGAACATGCTAATGATTATAGATACTTTCCAGATCCTGACCTAATACCAGTAATAATTTCTAGAGAAACAATACAGGAAATTCAAAAAACACTGCCCGAACTTCCTGAACAAAAAATTTCAAGGTTTATTAAAGATTATAAAATTTCTGAATACGAATCTAAGAATTTAAATGTTTCAAAAGAAATAAGTAGTTTTTTTGAAAAAGTTGCAAAAAAAATATCATCGCCTGAACTTGCAGCCAAATGGATTTTGGGAGACTTAATGGCTATCCTAAATAAAAATAATAGTGAAATTCAAGATTCTAAAATTTCTAGCGAAGACATGATTGATTTGCTTTCTAGATTAGAAGAGGGTTCCTTATCTGGTCCGGGAGCAAAAAAAATACTTGAGTTATGCTGGTCATCTAACGAATCCGTTGATGTTCTGGTTAAAAAAGAAGGATTTGATGAATTAAAAGGAGAAGATGAACTTTTAGAAATTATTACTAAAATAATAAAGGATAATTCAAAGCAATTCGAACAATATTTAAATGGCAAAGATAAACTCTTTGGTTTCTTTGTTGGTCAGGTTATGAAAGAAACTAAAGGTAACGCTGATCCTAAATTAGTAAATGAACTTTTGAATAAAAAACTTAAGCAGTAACATACATTGTCAAAGATTCAGCAATATATGCTGGTTTTTCCTGACCTTCTATTTCCATAGTCACTTCATTTTTAACTAAATATCTTCCATCGCCTTTGTCATCAACTGATAATAATTTAGCTTTTGTCCTAACTTTTGATCCTACGTTAACTGGTGTTAAAAAACGAACTCTGTCTAGTCCATAATTGAAAGCCATAGTCATATTTTCTGGAGCCACTTGTGGAGCTGGCATGCCAGCCATCAAAGATAAAGATAAAAATCCATGAGCTATAGTCGATCCAAAAAGGGGAGTAGCTTTCTCTGAATCAACGTGGATAAATTGATGATCTAGTGTTGCGTCAGCAAATTGATTGATTCTATCTTGATCTACAACTAACCAATCCGATTCCCCCATGTCTTTTCCGATATAGTCTTTTAAAGTGTCTGCAGGTACTAATCCAGCCATAATTTTCTCCTTCTAATCTAATTCATTAAGTGATTTTTATATTCTTCTCTTAATCCAGTTTTTAATAATTTACCAGTAGCCCCATGAGGTAATTCGTCTACAAATATTATATCGTCAGGTAGCCACCACTTTGCAACTTTATCTGACAAATAATTAAGAACAGAATCTTTATCACAATCCTCAGAGTTATTTTTAACAACAAACATCAAAGGTCTTTCATCCCATTTAGGATGAAGAACTCCAACAACACATGCTTCAGCAATGCCGGGATGTCCAACAGCAGTATTTTCTAGATCTATTGAGCTAATCCACTCTCCACCTGTTTTGATAACATCTTTACTTCTATCCACAATCCTCATGTATCCGTCTTTTGATATAGTTGAAACGTCACCAGTATCAAACCATCCATTTTCTAGAGCTGTTTCTTCGCCTTTATAATATCTTTCAATAATTGCAGGTCCCTTGACCATCAATCTTCCAAAAGTCTTTCCATCATTTGGTAAAATATGTCCTTCGTCATCTACAATTTTTATTTGACATCCATAGATAGCCTTTCCCTGACTAGTCTGTAAATCATATCTTTCTTCCAAATCCATATTTACCATATCGTTATTAAAAGCATTTAAAGTACCGAGCGGGCTCATTTCGGTCATTCCCCAGCCATGTAATAAAAAGGCTCCGTGTTTTTCTTGAAATTCTTTTATCATCGCTCTTGGCGCGGCGGATCCTCCGACTAAAACCGACGTAACAGATTCCAGAGTGATACTATTTTCTCTTGTAAAATTGAGAAGATCTAACCAAACAGTAGGAACTCCCATTAAATTTGTAACATTTTCTGACTGAACTAACTTGTTAATAGCTTCTCCGCCTGTATGCGGTCCAGGAAGAACTAATTTAGAACCAAACATTGCAGCAGCGTATGGGATACCCCAAGCATTTACATGGAACATAGGAACAACTGGCAATATGACGCTTGTAGAAGAAACATTCATGGCATTAGCTGCACAGGCATACCAAGCATGCAAAATTGTCGATCTGTGAGAATATAAAACTCCTTTTGGGTTTCCTGTGGTTCCGGAGGTGTAACACAAAGACGACGCTGTATTTTCATCAAATTCAGGCCAATCTATTTCATCAGATTCTTCAGCAATTAGTTCTTCATAACAGATGAGGTTTTTAACTTTTGTTTCGGTTGGCATTTGAGATTTTTCACATAAAAGAATTATTCCTTTCACATCAGGTATATTCTCATAAACGTTTTCAACAATAGGTAAAAAAGGAAGATCTACAAAAATAAATTTATCTTCAGCGTGATTGACTATGTACTCAACTTGCTCTGGAAACAATCTTGGATTCAAAGTATGCAAAACTGCGCCAATACCAGAAATTCCAAAATATAATTCATAATGCCTGTAACCATTTAAAGCAATTGTTCCCAAAACATCGCCCTCTTGTATTTTTAATTTTTTTAGAGCATTAGCCAGTTTTTTTGCTCTTTTTGAAGAATCCTCAATTGAATATCTATGAATTTCTCCTTCGATTGTGTGACTAACAATTTCTGTTTGAGGATGAGTCTTTATAGCGTGCTCTAATACTCCGGAAATGAGTAATTGATCCTGCATCATGTTTCCTAGCATTTTTTCTCCATATTTATTTTTTGGACTTAAAGGATATCTTTGCTTTCAAAAAGCATCAACTTATTTTTTTTTACATATTTTACAAAAAGGGTTCTTCTCTATTACTCTTTTTTGTATTACGTTTGTCAAAGAATCAATTTCAATAAAATTTTCCTTGGAGTTATTAATTTCTAATATATTTTTTATTATTTCAATTGCGAGAAAAGTTCCAACTAATCCAGCTAAAGGAGAAAATATACTTGATTCTCTACAAGATAAATCTTCTTCTTCAATTTCTTCAAACAAACATTCGTAACAAGAGGAATTGGAAGAAGAGAAATTAAAATTAAAAATTTGTCCTTTCCAACCAATACAAGCTCCACTTATAAGATCTTTGTCATTTTTAAAACAATACTCATTTATAATTTTTCTTGTTTCAAAATTGTCAGAACAATCTATTACAAAATCTGAATTTTTTAGAAGCTTATTTATATTTTTCTTAGTTATTCTTTCAGAAAAAGAATTACAAATTATATTTTCATTTAGGTTTAGTAGCTTTTTCTTAGCAATTAAGTTTTTTTTTGCTCCAACATCAGACGAATCAAATATAATTTGTCTTTGTAAATTTGATAGCTCAACATTATCGTCGTCAAACAGATTCATAGTACCAATTCCTGATGCCGCAAGATAAATTGAACAAGGCGAGCCCAAGCCGCCTAAACCTATAATTCCAATTGAAGAGTTAGTTAGCTTTTCTTGACCAACAATATCAATTTCAGGCAACATAATATGCCTGCTATACCTCATGAGTTCCTCTTGTTTCATTATTTTGTAAGTATAGATACTCTAATATCTTTATTTAAATCTTTCCTTTGTTCTAATTCTTTATAACCAACTTTTTTTGAAATGTTTGCTATTTCTTTAGCTTGAAAGGGGGCGTGCTCTAGAAAAAGCTTACCTCCTTTTTTTAAAAAAATTATGCTTTTTTGTAATATGATCATAATATCTTTGAGACCTGAATTTTTTGAAAATAATGCTTCTTCAGGTTCAAACCAGACCCCATCCTCGTCTTTAGCAAGTGACTTTTTGTCCACATATGGGGGATTTGAAATAATTATATCAAGGCTAGGAAAAAGCCATTCTGTTTTCCAATCGTGATTCATAAAAATTATACGGTCTGCTTCGTTAAATTTTGCATTTTTTTTTGCAGTCATGAGAGCGCCCATTGATATATCAGTTGCATAAATTATTGTTCCTGGATTCTCTTTTTTAATAGAAATGGAAATATTTCCAGAGCCTGTTCCAAGCTCTAGAATAATTTTTTTGTTTAATTCCTCTTTTAAAACTTCTTCAACTATCAATTCTGTTTCTGGTCTTGGTATTAAAACTGAATTATTAACTTCAAATTCACTTTTCCAAAATTCTTTTTTTCCTATTATGTAAGCTAAAGGAAAGCCTTTTCTTCTTTTCTCAACTAGCTCATAAAAGTTTTGAAATTTTTTTAAACTTAAATCAGAATTTAAATTTATAAAAATTTTTTCTCTTGTTTGATTTTGAATAAATCCCAATATCAATTCTGCATCTAAACTATCTATTTTTTCTTTTGCTTTATCAAGAGCATCTTGGTATGTCATTATTTAAAGATTACTTTCCAATTGAGACAATAGCCTCGCTTGATTTTCCTCAATTAACGTTTCTATCATTTCATCGATATCACCATCCAAGAAGGCTTCTAAACTATGAATTGAATATTCAATTCTATGATCGGTAATTCTATTTTGAGGAAAATTATAAGTTCTTATTTTTTCTGACCTATCTCCACTACCCACCATATTTTTTCTCTCTGAATCTTGTTTTTCAATTTGTTTATTATTTGCTTCTTCCATCAACTTTGACTGTAATAAAGTCATAGCCTTTGCTTTATTTTTATGTTGGGATCTCCCATCTTGGCATTCAACAACCAATCCGCTGGGCAAATGAGTCAGTCTTACTGCTGAATCTGTTTTATTGACATGCTGTCCTCCTGCACCCGATGCGCGGAAAGTATCGACTCTAATTTCTGATTTATCAATCTCAATTGAGTCTAATTCTTCAACTTCTGGTAAAACTGCAACAGAGCATGCTGATGTGTGCACTCTCCCTTGAGATTCGGTATCAGGAACCCTCTGAACACGGTGTACTCCTGATTCAAATTTGAGAAATCTGTAAACTTGTTTGCCGGAAATTTTTGCTACTACTTCTTTGAATCCACCCTTTTCACTTTCTCTTGAACTAATTAGTTCTATTTTCCATTTCTTTCTTTCGGTAACTCTAGTAAACATTCTAAACAAGTCCCCAACAAATAAACCTGCTTCATCCCCTCCTGTTCCTGCTCTAATTTCTAAAAATACATCTTTTTCATCATCTTCATTTTCAGGTATTAAAAGTTTTTTTATTTCTAATTCATTTATTTTCAGTTGTTCAGCAATAATGTTTAATTCGTCTTGTGCTAAGGATTTTATTTCAGGATCTGAGTCTTCAAGTAAAAGTTTAGTTGAGGAAAAATTTTCTAAATATGTTTTATGTTCTTCATATTTTTCTACTATTTTTTTTATATTTGAATATTCTTTAGAATAGTTCGCATAAAGTTGATGATTATTAACTATTTTAGTATTTGATAGTTCTTTTTCTAAAAAAAGATATCTTTCTTTTATAGAATCTAACTTTGATAAAATTGTATCCAGCATGACTAATTTGGTTATTATAAATCTATATCTGTTAAAAAAATTTAAATATGTATTTTAAAAGGCCTTTTCTATTATCTTTATTTATTCTTATTGTTAGTTGTTCAACCACCAATATGGAAAGCAGTTTTAATTCTAATAAAATAATAGGAAAATTCTCAATGTTTTCAGAAAATGCTTACATCTCTGGAAAAATTTCTATTTTAAATCAAAAAGAAATTAGCCAAATAAAAATTAATCTTGATAGATATCCAAAAACTTTCTTAGTTACCGAAGTCAGAGAAGGAAATCAAAAAAAAATCGATAGCAATTTTAACGAATCTTATGAGGAAAATATTGTCAAAAATTTTATTGAAGAAATTACAATATCTAGATTTAGTAGATGGCTTAGTGAATTATGCAACCTGAATGAATGTAAAGAATATGTTACGCAAAACGTTATGATTTCCAAAGAAGAAATTCATGAAGATAAAAAAATTAAAAAAATCGTTGGTTCTTATAAAAACTTTAAATTTGCTGTTATTTTTAAATCATGATTTTTACTTCTCCAGCCAAGATAAATAGAGGGTTTAATGTTATAAAAAAAAGGTCTGATGGTTTTCATGATATAGAAACTAATTTCCAATTTTTAGCATGGGGAGATGAAATAACTTTTAATTTTGATACGAGCACTTCGCAAGTTACTTGCCCAAAAGTAAAGGAAAAAAATAATCTTGCTTATAAAGCAATACAACTTTTAAAAAAAACCTATAAAATTAATAAAGAAGTTTCAATAAAAATAAAGAAAAATATTCCAATTGGCTCAGGCCTTGGAGGCGGAAGTTCTAATGCTGCGACTGTGCTACTTGTATTGAACAAATACTGGAAATTAAATTTAAATAATAAAGTTTTAAAGGACCTTGGTTCTTCATTAGGCTCTGATGTTCCAATTTTTATTGAGGGAGTTGCAAGAAAAGCAAATGGTAAAGGGGAAATATTTTCCAAAACTTTACTAAAAGAAGAAATAATTTTTTTAGTCATGCCTAAATGTAACATTTCAACTGCAAAAGCTTTTCAAGAAATAGATATTAGTGATTTTAAAAATTCAAAAAATAGTAAAGATTTCAACTTTTTTGAAAAATGGGCTAGAAAAAATTATAAAGAAGTTGATGATTCTTTTATTTGGTTAGAAGCTATAAAGAAAGGAAACTTAACCGGTACAGGGTCTGCTTTGTATGCAATATTTAATTCTTTTGAAGAGGCAAGTAAAATAATAGATAATGCTCCAAAAAATAATAACTATTTTATAACAAGGAGTTTAAACGAATCACCTTTATTGAAAGAATTAAATAAAAATGGGGTGTAGCCAAGCGGTAAGGCAGCGGCTTTTGATGCCGCCATGCGATGGTTCGAATCCATCCACCCCAGCCAACATAAATTATGAATGATAAAAATAACCTAGTTCTTTTTTCAGGAAATTCGAATCCTGAATTAGCCAACAAAATAGCCAAAAAATTAAATACTACTTTAGGAAAAGCTTTGGTAGATAAATTTAGTGACAAAGAATTAAATATCAGAGTAGATGAACATGTGAGAGGAAAAGATGTATTCATTTTGCAATCTACTTGTTTCCCAGCTAATGACAATCTAATGGAGCTTATTATTCTTATAGATGCTCTTAGAAGATCTTCTGCATCTAGAATTACAGCGGTAATTCCTTATTTTGGATACGCCAGACAGGATAGAAGAGTAAGATCTGAGAGGGTTCCAATAAGTGCTAAGTTAGTTGCAGATATGTTGCAAAGTGCTGGAGCAGACAGAATCTTAACCATAGAGCTGCATTCAGATCAAATTCAAGGATTTTTTAATGTTCCTGTTGATAACGTTTATGGAACAAAAGTTATACATAATCATATTGTAGAATCTTCTTATGAAGATCAAATTATAGTTTCTCCTGATGTCGGAGGAGTGGTTAGAGCTAGAGCTTTGGCTAAATTGTTAGATGATGCTGATTTAGCCATTATCGACAAAAGAAGAGAAAAAGAAAACTCATCTCAAGTTATGAACGTAATTGGAGATGTTGAAGGAAAAACTTGTATATTAGTAGATGATATTATCGATACTGCAGGTACAATTTGTAATGCGGCTGATGCACTTAAACAAGGAGGTGCTAGCAAAGTTGTTTCTTATGCCGCCCATGCAGTACTTTCAGGACCAGCAATTGAAAGAATTAGTAATTCAAAGCTAGACGAATTAATAGTTACTGATACAATCCCTCTCTCAGAAAATGCTTCAAAATTAAAAAAGATTAAGATCATTTCTATGGACGAAACATTATCTGATGCTATAAATAGAGTTAATAAGGAAGAATCTATAAGTGCAATGTTTCTTTAAGAGGTCAGAATGTCTTTACAAACAGAGTTAGAAATTAATTTAAGAACAGATTCAAACGAAGGAACTAATATATTAAGAAAAAATGGAAATGTTCCTGGAATTCTTTATGGCAACAATGAAGATTCAGTAAAAATTCAGTTACTTGCCAAAGACCTCAGAAAGGCGTTAGAACAGCCTAGTATTTTCTCTCAAATTATAAATCTTAAAGAAAGTGGTAAAGAATTTAAGGTTCTTTTAAAGGATGTTCAGGTTAATCCTACAAATGACGAGCCAATTCATGTTGATTTTCAGAAGGTGTCTGAAAAGACTAAGCTTACCTTAGATGTACCAATTAAATATATAAATGAAGAATTATGCATTGGAGTAAAAAATCAGGGAGGTATGCTTTCAAAGAATAAAAATGACATCGAACTAACTTGCTCGGCTGATAATCTCCCAGAATTTATAGAAATAGATTGTACAAATATAGAATTAAACTCAGCAATAATGCAATTTGCTCTCATTCTTCCGGAGGGAGTAGAACTGTCTCAAAACCTTTTAAATGGTCAAGATCAACCTGTTGTGGCTTGTTCGGCTACAAGGGCTACATTAGATATTGAAGAAGAGGTTGAAGTCGTTGAAGGTGAAGATGGGGAAGTCATTGAATCTGAAGCGGAGCAAGAAAATGGTGATGAAGCTTATGACGAGTCTGAAAAACAAGGAGATTAAAGAACTCTTTTTTTAGAGTATGAATAAGTTTCTAATAGCAGGTCTAGGCAATCCCGGTACGAGATATGCAAATACTAGACATAATGCTGGAACAGATTTGATAAATTTATTCTTAGAGAAAAACTCCCTAGAATTAAAAGAGAATAAATCTATAAAAGGAGAAATAAGCTCTTTTAAAATATTGGATGTAGAGGTATTTTGTTTAATTCCTAATATTTTCATGAATCACAGTGGCAAGTCATTAAAACCAACAATTAAAAAACTTAACCTGCCTTTAGACAAAGTTTTAATAATTCATGATGATTTAGATCTGCCCTCAGGAACTTGTAAATTGAAAGATGGCGGCGGTGATGGCGGTCATAATGGATTGAAAAGTATCATTGAAAGCCTTGGAGGGAGAAAAGATTTTAAAAGAATGAGAATTGGTATTGGTCATCCTGGTGAATCAAAATTAGTTAACAAATACGTTGTTCAAAAAGGTTCTTTGAAAGAAAGACAAGAACGTTTAAGTGCAATTAAAAAAGGAATAGAAGTTATTGAACTGATTATTAATGATAGTTGGGATAAAGCTCTAAACATTCTTCATTCTAAATAATGTCTTTTAAATGTGGAATTGTAGGTTTGCCAAATGTTGGAAAATCTACATTATTCAACGCACTAACCTCAGCAGGAATCCAAGCAGAAAATTTTCCTTTTTGCACTATTGACCCAAATACTGGAATTGTGAATGTTCCAGATAAGAGATTACTTCAATTGAAAAAAATTGTTAATCCAGAAAAAATTATCCCTGCCACAGTTGAATTTGTAGATATAGCAGGATTAGTTTCCGGAGCTTCTAAAGGAGAAGGATTGGGTAATAAATTTCTCGGTCATATTAGAGAAACCCAGGCTATTGCTCATGTTGTGAGGTGTTTTGAAAATCAAAATATTACTCATATAAATGAAAAGATAGACCCTCTTCAAGATATTGAAATCATAGAAACGGAATTAATTCTTTCTGACATTGAAACATTGGAAAAAATAAAAGAATCTTTAAAGAAAAAAATTAAAAGTGGTGATAAAACAATCTCAGTAAAATTAGAAACAATTAAAAAGTTTTTATCTGGTTTATCTAAAGGAATAAGTGCTCGCTCAATTGATTGTAATGAAGATGAAATAAACATTATCAATGAGTTCAATTTAATTTCTTTTAAGCCGGTAATATATGTAGCAAATGTTGATGAAAGTGGAGGTAATGCAGAAGCTATTAAAAAAGTCAAACAAAAAGCAACACAAGATAATTCTGTAGTAATAGAAATGTGCAATCAATTAGAAGCGGAAATTAGTGAATTAGAAGACGACAAAGAAGATTTTTTAAAAGAAATTGGCTTAGAGGAACCCGGATTAGATAGATTTATCAGGACCGCATACGAAACTTTAGGTTATAAAACCTTTTTTACCGCAGGAGAAAAAGAGGTTAGGTCTTGGGTAATAAAATCTGGATACAATGCACCACAAGCCGCAGGTGTAATACATACCGATTTTGAAAAAGGCTTTATTAGAGCGGAAACAATAAGTTTTGATGATTTTATAGAATTTGAAGGAGAGCTAGGTTGTAAAGCAGCTGGCAAATGGAGATCAGAAGGAGCTGAATATTTAATAAATGATGGTGACGTAATCCTTTTTAGATTCAATGTCTGAGATTACTTGACATTTAATGTCCTGATGAAGAGAATCCACTTTCGGCTATGTAGCTCAGCTGGTTAGAGCGCAGCATTCATAATGCTGAGGTCCTGTGTTCAAGTCACAGCATAGCCACCACTAAAGGTGTCTGAATCTAAAAATATATTACTCTTCAGAAGGGGCTAAAACAGCTTTCATACTAAGCTTAACTTTACCTCTATCATCGATTCCGATGACTTTAATATCTACTTCCTCGCCTTCTACAAGATAGTCAGAAACGTTTTTCACTCTTTCTTCAGCTATTTCAGAAACATGTACCAAGCCTTCTTTGCCATTATCAAAAGAAACAAAAGCTCCAAAATCTACAATTTTAAGAACAGTCCCTGTACAGATAAGTCCTACTTCAGGTTCTGCAGTCATAGACTCTATTATTGATAAAGCCTCTTCTCTATCTTCTTTACTTCTTCCGTAGATACTTATTTGACCTTTATCATTGATATCAATGTTGGTTGAAGTTTGCTCGGTAATTTTCTTTATTGTGGCTCCACCCTTTCCAATTACTTCTCCAATTTTATTTTTTAGTATTGAAGTTTTTAATGATTGAGGGGCCTTTTCATTCAACTCTGGTCTAGACTCTGATAAAACTTTACTCATTTCTTTTAGTATATGTACTCTTGCAGTATTTGCTTTTTCAAGAGCATCTTGAAGAATTTCTTCGTTTATACCTGCAATTTTTATATCCATCTGGAGAGCTGTAACTCCATCTGAAGTTCCTGCGACTTTAAAATCCATGTCACCTAAGTGATCTTCGTCCCCCAAAATGTCAGTTATTACACAGTGTTGATCCTTGTCTTTTACCAAACCCATAGCAACTCCTGCGACTGGTTTTTTTAATGGGATACCGGCATCCATCATTGCTAAACTTGATGCGCAAACAGTTGCCATTGAGCTTGAGCCATTGGATTCTGTAATTTCAGAAACTACTCTTATAGCGTATTCAAATTCCTCTGGATTAGGTATGACAGCCTCTAAAGCTCTTCTGGCTAATTTTCCATGTCCAATCTCTCTTCTTTTAGGACTTCCCATCATTCCTGCCTCTCCTACAGAATACGGTGGAAAATTATAATGCAGCATAAAAGGATCTTTAGAATCTCCTTGTAAAGAGTCAATAAGTTGAGAAAGTTTTAAAGAATCAACAGTTGCTACCGCTATAGATTGAGTTTCACCTCTAGTAAAAAGAGACGATCCATGAGCTTGACTCAAGATTCCTGTTTCTACCGCAATAGGTCTAACAGTGTCTAAATCTCTTCCATCTATTCTAGGCTCGCCATTTAAAAGTCTTGTCCTAACGATATTAGACTCAAGAGCTTTAAATTGATCCGATACTTCTTTCAATGCATCTTCATCTTCTTCATCAACCTCCGCTTTGACTAGCTCTCTCGCTTCAGCCACAGCTTCTTGTCTCTTAGTTTTTTCAGCTATTTGATAAGCTTTCTTGAGTAAGTCTGAAGCTTTATCTGAAACCATTTGCTTGAGATCTTGATTTTCTTCTGCTATTTCATATTCAATTGGAGTAATTGTTGCTTGATCGACTATTTCTTCGATAAGTTCAAGACTAGGCTTCATTTCTTGTTGAGCGAAAAGGATCGCTCCTAACATTTGATCTTCAGATAGCTCTGATGCTTCAGACTCAACCATAAATACTGCATCGGTAGAGCCAGCAATAACCATATCAAGTTGAGATTCCTTCAAGTCTTTTAGCCCTGGATTTAAAATATAACTTCCGTCTATAAAACCTACTCTGGCTGCTGATAATGGCCCTGAAAAAGGGAGGCCAGAAAGTTGAAGGGCAGCTGAAACACCAATTAGAGAAATTATATCTGCGGTATCATCGTTATCAATCGACATTACTGTACAAACCACCTGTACTTCTTGAGTATAACCTTTAGGAAAAAGAGGTCTAATAGGTCTATCAATCAATCTTGACGTTAAAACTTCTGTTTCTGAAGGCCTGCCTTCTCTTCTAAAAAAACTTCCTGGGATTTTTCCTGCAGCATAAAACTTTTCTATGTAGTTTACAGTTAAAGGAAAAAAACTTTGACCTGGCTTTTGTCCGCCGGCCACTACTGTTACGAGAACTTGTGTATCCCCTGATGAAGCTATGACAGATGCTGTTGCTTGCCTTGCTACCTTTCCAGTTTCTAATGTGACTTTTCTCCCTGCAATAGTTTTAGTACAAGAGATAATATTTGATGTATCCATAATATATTTTATTGATTAGATAGAAATAATCTAAATTATTTTCTTAATTTAAGTTCTTTAAGTAAGGAACTATACTTTTTAAGGTCCTTTTTTTTAAGATAGTCTAAAAGTTTTCTTCTTTTATTAACCATTCTAATAAGGCCTTGACGAGAGTGATGATCTTTTTTATGTTCATCAAAATGGCTTTGTAATGCGCTAATATTTTCGGTTAACAAAGCTATTTGCACCTCAGGAGAACCAGTGTCTCCATCGGACCTAGCGTGTTTGTTCATCAACTCTTTTTTCTTATCTGTCCCTAAACTCAAGAACTTCCTCCGTTCCAGTTTTTAATCAATAGTTAATAATCTTTTGGGCTTTATAAAGCCGTTACAGTTTTCGACAATTCCAATAAAGTTTTTTTCTCTATCAAATAACCTTAAAAACTTGTCTTCACTGGTCAATTTCATTTCAACTTTTTGACCTTTTGTTATCTTTTCTATAATTTCTGATCGGCATTGTATATCATCTAAGCGATTTAGGGCATCCCCAGGAGAAATTATTTTTCCTAGAAAATTATCATTACGCAAGCTTTCTTCTTTCAAAGAGTCCTCAACTTTAAAACCAGCAGACTCAGTTCTTCTAAGGTTCAAAAGAGTCCCTAAACTTCCTGCTTTTTTTGAAATGTCCTCTGCAAGAACTCTGATGTAAGTGCCCTTTCCACAAGATATTTCTAATTTAAGAATATTTTTTTCAAAAGAAATAAAATTGATTTCATGAATTATTATTTTTCTTGAATTTATATCTAGATCTATTCCTTTTCTGGCATATTTATAAAGAGATTTCCCTTTATATTTTAAAGCTGAATAAATAGGGGGCACCTGATCTATCTCTCCAACAAAAAAATTAAGAATTTTTTCTAATTCATTTCTTGATGGAATAAAATTCGTTCTTTCAATTACTTCTCCTTCAATATCCCCAGTATTTGTCCGCTGTCCTAATAATATTTCAGCTTCATATAATTTAGGTAGATTTGCTAAGTAGTCTGAAAATCTTGTCATTTGTCCAATACAAGCAATCAATATTCCGGTAGCCATAGGATCTAAAGTTCCAGTATGTCCTACTTTTTCTTTTGATAAATATTTTTTTAATTTTCTAACGTAGTCGCCTGATGATATATTTTTTGGCTTATCTAAAACTAAAATTCCAGATAACATTTTTTAGATATCGTCTTTAAAAAACGAAATGGTTGGTATTTTTTTTAAACTTATCGATTTTCCCAACATCGTTCTTATAAAGCCCTTAGATTTATCTAAAGCTTTTTTAACAGAAGCTTCTTCATCATTTAAATTAATAGTTGAATAAAAAATCTTTGCATTAGATAAATCATCTGAAAGTACAACCTTTGTAATAGTAATATTTCTTAACCTAGGATCATTAACTTTGAATAGAAATATGGATGCAACTTCTTTTTTAATCGAATCAGATACTCTTTGAGATCTTTTATATGGTAGTGAGTCAAACAAATCTATAGCTTTCTCTGTATTTCTTCTCTTTGAAACACTTCAATAATATCGCCCTCTTTTATGTCGGTGTAATTTGTAATTCCTATTCCGCATTCAGTTCCACTCTTTACTTCCTTAGCCTCATCTTTAAATCTTCTCAATGAATCTAACATTCCTTCATGTATAACCGTATTATCTCTAATAACTCTCACATTTTTATTAGGATAAATAGTCCCATCTTCCACGACAGATCCTGCAATAAATCCAAATTTTGGAGACTTGAATATATCTTTTACTTTTGCTTTTCCTAAAATAGATTCTTTTATATCTGGATCCAACGAACCTTCAACTACTTTTTTTACAGCATCAATTAAATCATAAATTATTCCAAAGTATTGAATTGAAACTCCTTCTTGCTCAGCTAAATCTTTAGCTGCAGTTTCAGCTCTAACGTTAAAGCCGAAAATAAATGCTTCAGAAGCAATAGCTAAGTTAACGTCATTTGATGTTATTGGGCCAACAGCGTCTAAAACAATTTTAATTTTTGCTTCTTCAATGTTCATGTTTATTATTGCGCCAGATAAAGCCTCCAAGGATCCATTGGTATCTGATTTTAAAATTAGATTTATAGATGGTTTGACTTCCCCGCTTGCATTCGCAAAAATATTTTCCATATTAACAACACTTTTTTGAGCTAGTCTTTTATCTCGTATTTTATTTGCTCTATTTTCTGACAATGCTTTTGCTGCTTTTTCGTCTTTAACAACAATAAACTCGTCTCCTGCCGAAGGCGGAAACTCTAAGCCAGAAATAAAAACTGGAGCTGATGGAATAGCTTGTTTGATTAAATCTTCATTGAAATCTTTTAAAGCTCTAATTTTTCTTGATTGATCTCCGACTAAAATATAATCACCGGACTGTAAAGTCCCTTTTTGAACAAGTAAAGTTGCAACTGAACCTTCTCCTTTTCTTACACCAGATTCCAAAACAATTCCCGCTGCGGGACCAGTATGATTTGTTTTGAGTTCCATTAGCTCTGAAACTAATTGAATGCTATCTAATAAATCATTCATTCCATCTCCATTTTTAGCCGAAACTGGAATCATTTGGGTATCACCTCCCCAATCTTCAGGAACTAAACCAATTGCTGAAAGGTCTCCTTTCACTTTCTCAACATCAGCATCTGGGGCATCTATTTTATTTATCGCAACAATAATTTGAACGCCAGCATCTTTTGCATGATTGTAAGCCTCTTCAGTTTGTGGCTTAACGCTGTCGTCGGCAGCGACGACCAAAATAACTATATCGGTTGAATTAGCTCCTCTTGCTCGCATTTGTGAAAAAGCTGCATGTCCAGGTGTATCGATGAAAGTTATTAATGAGTCATTATATGGAACTTGATAAGCACCGATTCCTTGAGTAATTCCACCCTCTTCCGTGTCAGCAACAGACGATTTTCTTATGAAATCAAGAATAGATGTTTTTCCATGATCTACATGACCCAAAACAGAGACAATTGCATTGCGAGGTTCTTCTTCTCCTTCGTATAGGATATTTTCAATTAAATTCTCCTCTTCTTCATTTTCTGTAAAGGGTATGCCTATATGACCTAGTTCTTCTGTAACAACTAAAGCTGTTTCTTGATCGATGAATTGGTTGAGAGTGACCATAACCCCATTATTCATTAAAGTTTTGATTAACTCACCAGATTTAATAGACAAGTCTTTTGCTAGATCTGAAACGGAGATGGTTTCAGGAATTTTAATTTCTTTTTGAATGAACTCAGCGGGCTTTTCAAACTCTTGAACATTAGAAAGTTTTGTCTCTAAGTACTTTTCTCCCTCAAGCTCTCTTTTATCTTTTTTTGAATCTTGTTTTTCTTTGAATTGAGTTTTAGTATTTACCAAAGGTTTTTTTTGAACTTTTACTTCCGAAATGGCCGGTTTCTTTATCCTTTTTACAGTTTGATTTTGTTTTTCTTCTTTAGCTAGCTCTACTTTTTTTTCAGCATCTTTTCTTTTTGCTTCTGCAGCATCAAAATCTATGTCTCCTCTTAAATCAGCTTTTGCAGTTGGTTTTGTTTCAGATAAGTTCTGATTTAACCTGGTTATTGATATTCCCTTTTTTGCAGATGGAGTATCTTTTTTCAAAGAAATAGTTTTTTTTGATGTCTTCTTTGAAGATTTTAAAAAATTTAAAAGAGTTTTTTTATCTTCGTTATTAACCTCATCAGTTATTGACTTATGAGACAAACCAGCCGCTGACATTTGTTTAAGAAGATTCTCAGGCTCGAAGCCAATCGCTTTTGATAACTGTGTTACGTTCACTTTTTTCTTTTAATTAATTAAACCAATCCGCTCGGGCATCCATTATTATTTTTCCTGCTTCTTCCTCGCTTAAATCTAAAATTGGAGATAATTCATCAGAAGATAAATCAGCTAAATCCCCTTTATCTTTAATACCAGCAGTTTTTAAAAGCTCAATATACTCCGGCTTCAGTGACTCTATGCTTTCCAAGGTGCTATCTGTTTTAGTTTCAACTGATTCTTCGTCCATTTCAGCAATAGCGATTTCGAGAAGAGCTTCTTCAGCTCTTTCTATTAAAGTATCTATAATTTCTGAATCTAGTTCTTCAATGTTTTCAAAATCTTTTGCTTCTGCTTGAGAAATTTTTTGGACTGTGTCAAGGCCATTTTCAATCAACTTATCTGCAAGTTCTTGATCTACACCCATATATTTTATGAGAGCATTTTCTGGAGATTGTTTTACATCAAGATTATCATTTTCTCCACTTATCTGTATTTCCCAGCCAACCAACTCAGATGCTAATCTAATATTTTGTCCATTTCTTCCGATTGCTAGAGCCAGATTTTCGTCTTTAACTACCACTTCCATGATTCCTGAATCGTCGTCCATTACAATGGAGGTGACTTCTGCAGGAGAGAGAGTATTTATTAAAAGCTTCGCTGGATCATCATCCCAAACAACTATGTCAATTCTTTCACTTCCTAATTCATTAGAAACGGCTTGAACTCTCGATCCTCTCATCCCAACACATGCTCCTACAGGATCTATTCGAACATCATTAGTTTTGACTGCAATTTTTGTTCTCGCTCCTGAATCTCTAGCTACTGACCTAATTTGAATTACCTCCTCAGCGATTTCAGGGACCTCAAGTTTAAATAATTCAGTAACCATTTCTTTACTACTTCTGGATAAAACTAGTTGAGCTCCTCTATTCTCTCTTACGCTTTCCTCAAGAATTCCTTTAATTCTGTCTCCTACTCTGTAAATTTCTCCCTGAACTAAATCTCTTCTTGGCAGAGAAGCTTCTGCGTTATCTCCTAAATCTACGATTATTAATTCTCTTGTTACTTTTTTTACAGTTCCATTAATTAATGTTCCTAAATAAGGTCTAAATTTTTTAATTATTTCCAATCTTTCCGCATCTCTGACCTTTTGAACTATGACTTGTTTGGCAGCCTGTGCTGCAATTCTTCCAAATTCTGGATTTTCTATTGGTTCTCTATGAATGTCTCCAACTTTGAGCCCTTTTTCTTCTGCATTATCACTATCAACCAAAATATGAAAGTTTGGTTCTTCATAATTATCAAAATCTACAACTTCCCAAGTCCTAAAAGAAGAATATTCTCCGGTGTCAGGATCAATATCAACTTTAATAGAAACTTCTTCGGTAAATTTTTTCTTTGCTGCACTTGCCAACGCTAATTCTATTGCTTCAAAAATTGTTTCTTTAGGCAAATCTTTCTCGTTTGATACAGACTCAGCTATTGTTAAAATTTCTTCATTCATTTTTATCCTTTGTAAATTAGTTTGGATGTAATGTAACTATTTGCGTCTATTTTAATGGATTCTTTTTTGCTGTTCATAACCTCAATATAATTATCAGAAACAGAAAGAAGTTTACCTAAAACAGAATCTTTTCGGGAATCTTCTTCAAATTTTACAAGTATAGTTTGCTCTCTAAAGTTCTTAAGCTGTTTCATATTAAAAAAAGTCCTTTCTATGCCCGGTGAAGAAACTTCTAAGCTAAAATTGAAATTAATAAACTCAGTGTTTTCTAAGACTTCTTTAATTTGTATATTTACTCTTTCACAGTCTCCTAAATTTATAGGTGCATCCTCACTGTCAATATAGACTCTTATTAGTTTTGAATTGTTTTTACCTGATAACTCTATACCCCATAGAATATAACCAAGATTGCAAATATCCTTGCTAATAATACCTTCTATCTCCTTTTCTATTTTCATACTAAATTATAATAAATAGGCCCATAAAGGGCCTAAATTTGGTAGCGGGGGCAGGATTTGAACCTACGACCTTCGGGTTATGAGCCCGACGAGCTACCAGACTGCTCCACCCCGCAATTAAGTGGCGGGAGTATAAAATTTAGATGAAATAAGGTCAAGTATTGGTACCGAAGAGAGGATTTGAACCTCCACGGGCATAAGCCCACTACCCCCTCAAGGTAGCGTGTCTACCAATTCCACCACTTCGGCACTTCATAATCACTCTGGTAAATTTTCTATTTCTGAAGGTATTGACTGAATTTCTTCTGATTCTTCCAAGAATACTTCAATTTCAGACTCAAAAGAATATTTTTGATAAACCGAGATTGCTACTGTATTTACAAAAAATAAAAAGACCAATATCCATGTTAATTTCGTTAAAACATTTGCAGATTCTGTAGGCCCCAATAGAGCATTATTTCCTCCGCCGCCAAAGGCTGATCCAATATCGGCACCTTTTCCATTCTGAAGAAGAATGATCAAAATCAAAGCAGTAGCAATGAAAATTTGTAATCCAACTAAAACACCCAACATCTTCTAAAATTTTTTGGCGATTCTAGCAAATTCTTCTCCATCAAGCGAAGAATTTCCTACCAAGCATCCTGACAAAATATCTGAAGACATAATTTCTTCGATATTTTTACTAGATACACTACCTCCATAAAGCAAAGGAATTTTTTTCAGTTTTTTCTCTTTTAAAAAAATAGAAATTATTTTTAAAGCGTCATCAATATTCTTTTTATCTGCAGGTATACCTGTTCCGATTGCCCAAATAGGTTCATAAGCAATAAATTTTGGACAGAGTCCACCTTGAAAATGAGAGTCTAATTGATCAAGAAGGAATTTCTCTCTCTCTCCCTTATTTAAGATAGTTTCATCTTCACCAACGCAAAGTATTGAATTTATATTATTGCTCTCTAATTTTTCAGATTTTTTCCTTACTAAAGAGTTGCTGTCTCCTTTAGATCTAACTTCAGAATGACCTACTAGGCAATATTTTAGTTGTTCCGAACTCCTCGAAAGTTGGAGAGCAGAGATTTGTCCTGTAAAAGGTCCATCGTCATGAATGGAAACATCTTGGGCAGCCATAATTAAATTTGGAGCTTGCTGAGAGCACTTAATAATATCTAAATAATTGGGACAGATAATAATTTCTATATCTTTTTTTATTTCTCCAAAAATTTTATTAAATCCCCTTTGCCATTCATCAATATCAATGGAATTCATCTTCCAATTTGCTATTAAGTATTTCATCTTAAATTAATTTTTTTACAAAATTAGATAAAATTTTTGAAGCAGATTTAGTCTCTTTTTCGTTTTTACTTTCAACCATAATTCTAATCAATGGTTCCGTTCCAGATGGCCTTACGTTAACTCTTCCATCGTATTTTTTTAAACTTAGAGAAATATCTCTCAGTAAATTTTGAAAATTTTTATTTTTAAGAACTTTTTCAGAATTTCTAGTTTTTATGTTGGTTAAAATTTGAGGATATTTTGTAAAAGGTTTTAATAATTGATCCAAAGCTAAACCAGAACAAATATAAGCTTCAAGAAATTTGATCGCTGCAATGATTGCATCGCCACTATTGGAAGAATCCAAACATATAATATGCCCTGATTGCTCGCCTCCCAAGTCCCAGTTAAGTTCTTCTAGTTTCTGCAAAACGTATCTATCTCCAACATCTGACCTGACTAGTTCTACTCCCATTTTTAAAAGAGAATTTTCTAGTCCCTTATTTGTCATGATTGTTCCCACAATCCCTTTTGAGCCAAGAGTGATTTGATTTTCAAACTGATCTCTAGCTAAAACAAATAAAATATCATCTCCATTTAATTCCTTAGCATTTTTATCTACAATTATTAATCTATCTCCATCACCATCAAAAGCTATTCCAAAATCTGCCTTATTTTTAAGAACTTCTTTTTGTAAAAATTTTATATTCGTCGAGCCACAATCCTTGTTAATATTGGTGCCATCTGGTGTATTGGATAAAACAATGATGTCAGCTCCTAGCTCCTTAAAAACTTTAGGAGCAACATCATATGTTGCGCCATTTGCAACATCTAAAACAATTTTGAGCTTATTGAAATTTATATTTCTTTTTAAAGAATTTTTACAAAATTCAATATACCTTCCACTGGCATCGGATAGTCTTGCAGCCTTACCTAAATTTTTAGCTTCGGAAACATCCAATTCCTCAGTTAATTTTTTTTCTATTTTTTCTTCTAAGTCATTTGAAATTTTTTTTCCATCGTCGCCAAAAAATTTTATCCCATTATCTTCATATGAATTGTGAGATGCACTTATGACTACACCAGCTTGATTTTTAAATGAGCTAGCTAAATAAGAAACCGCAGGAGTTGGCATAGGGCCGACTAACCTTACATCCAATCCAGCAGCAATAATCCCTGATTGAAGTGCTGTTTCCAGCATATATCCAGAAATTCTTGTATCTTTACCAATGATTAGTGCCTTAATTCCTTGCTCTTTAAATACTTTTCCAGCAGCCCAACCTAATTTGAGGATAAATTCTGGATTTGTTTCTTTAGAGATAGGTCCTCTTATACCATCTGTACCAAAGTGCTTTCTCTTTCGAATTTTAAGTAGTCTAGCCAAAAACTTCCTCTATCATAGTTGCAGTCAACGTAACGTTATGAGTTCTAATTATTTTAGCTCCATTTAATAGTGAAATTATACCAGTTGTAACACTTGTCTGATCTAAATTAGTTTCTTTCGTCAACTTCTTAAGAAAACCTTTTCTTGAAATACCTATCAAACATGGATTTTCGAATTTTGTATAATTAAATTTACTTATTATTTCTAAATTTTCATTAGGAGTCTTTTCATAACCAAATCCTGGATCTAATATTATTTTCTCTTTAGAAATTCCATTCTTTGAGAGTTCTAAAATCTTTTTTTTAAAAAAATTTCCGATCTCGGAACAAATTGAATTTTTAGAAAGGTTTTTTTCTTTGTGCATTATACAAACTGGAAGATTATGTTCTCTAACCAATTCTAAAGATTTGTAATCCTTCAACGAATTTATGTCATTAATAAAATCAACCCCATTCTTAATTGCCTCATATATCACTTCGCCCTTCGTAGAATCAATTGAAACAACAGCATTTATGTTTTTTATATCCTCAAGAATTGGCATAAGCCTATCTAATTCTTCAGTTACTGAAATTTGTGATGCAGTTGGTCGAGAGGATTCTGCCCCAATATCTATGAATGCGGCCCCTCCGTTCTCCATTTTTTCAATTTCTTTTAAAACTTTATTTCTGTCAGTTTTAAGAGTTTTTGGACAAATAAACTTTCCTCCATCTGAAAAAGAATCAGGAGTTAAATTTATAATTCCCATTACTTTTGGGACTTCAAAATTAAGCTCTTTTTTAGAAAAGAGCATTTTATTTAAGTTTGATTTGCAGGGTCTGAGATCGAAGGTTCGCTAGTGGACTTCTTTTTCTTATTTCCTGAATCACCATCATCATTAGACCTAGGTGAAGCGCCAGCCATAATATCTTCTATTTGATCACTGTCGAGAGTTTCGAATTCTACTAGAGCTTTTGCCATGCTATGAAGCTTGTCAATATTATCTTTAAGAATTTTTGTTGCTGCAGAATAACAATCATCAATTATTTTCCTTGCCTCAGAATCAATAAGTTCAGAAGTCTGATCAGAAAACGCAGTGCTAGAATTAGCAGCAGTTCTTCCTAAGAAAGGCTCATCTCCACTTTCTTCAGAATACTTCATTGGGCCAAGTTTTGATGAATAGCCCCATTTAGTGATCATATTTCTTGCTAATTCTGAAGCTCTTTCAATATCATTGGAGGCACCAGTTGTCACTCCATCTGATCCGTAAATTAACTCTTCAGCTATACGACCACCAAATAAACCACAAATCCTATCCAAAATAGCCTGTTTGCTTAAACTATATTTATCTTCTTCAGGAAGAAAAACCGTAACTCCCAAAGCTCTTCCTCGGGGAATAATAGAAACTTTATAAACCGGATCGTGCTCTTTCAAGCATTTACCAACAATTGTGTGGCCTGCTTCATGGTAAGCAGTCTGAGTTTTCTCATCCTCACTCATCACCATAGATTTCCTTTCAGCGCCCATCATAACTTTGTCTTTTGCCAACTCTAGTTCGATCATTGATACTTTCTTTTTCCCTGATCTTGCGGCAAATAATGCTGCTTCATTAATTAAATTAGCTAAATCAGCTCCTGAAAACCCTGGAGTGCCTCTAGCAATAAAAGAAACCTCGACATCTTTATCAACAGGAACTTTTTTAATGTGAACTTTAAGAATTTGTTCTCTTCCTTTAATGTCAGGTAAAGGAACTACAACTTGTCTGTCAAATCTTCCCGGTCTAAGGAGTGCAGGGTCTAAAACGTCTGGTCTATTTGTAGCAGCTATGATAATGACTCCCTCATTTGCTTCAAACCCGTCCATTTCAACTAAAAGCTGATTTAGGGTTTGTTCTCTTTCATCATGTCCTCCACCTAAGCCTGCTCCTCTATGCCTTCCGACAGCATCAATTTCATCTATAAAGACAATACAAGGAGATTGCCTTTTAGCCTGTTCAAACATATCTCTCACTCTCGAAGCGCCAACACCTACAAACATTTCAACGAAATCTGAGCCTGAGATAGTGAAAAAAGGAACTTTAGCTTCTCCTGCAATAGCTCTTGCTAAAAGTGTTTTTCCTGTTCCAGGTGAGCCAACCATGAGGATACCTCTAGGAATTTTTCCTCCAAGTTTTTGAAATTTAGTGGGATCTCTTAGAAAATCTACCAATTCTTGAACTTCTTCTTTTGCTTCTTCTACACCAGCAACATCTTTAAAAGTGGTCTTTACTTTGCCGCCTTCTAACATTTTTGCTTTGCTTTTTCCAAAGCTCATTGGCCCGCCTCTGCCACCGGCTCCGCCTTGCATTTGTCTCATGAAAAAGAAGAAGATTGCTAAAATTATTAAAATGGGGAAACTTGCCACTAGTAGTTGAGACCAAATACTATCTGATTGAGGCTGTTCTCCTAAAACTTCTACTTGGTGAGCAAATAAATCATCCATCAATTGATTATCTTGAACGTAAATAGGTCGGGTAGTTGTGAATGTGCTTCCATCATTCATAGTTCCATCTATAGTGAATCCATCTCCCTTAAAAGAAACTGTGCTAATTTGGTCTTTGTTAACCAAAGATATGAATTCAGAATATGTCATATTTGCTTTAGGTGGACCGTCATAAACACTTTGAATGGCAAAGAAAGTCATTCCAACAATAGCCATCCATAAAAGCGCATTTTTCATAAACTGTGACATATTATTTCCTCTTTTTTTAAATTTTGTTCAAGCCTAATACGTAAATTTCTTTTGAAATATTTCTAGAAGCTAAAGGCTTTATTCTCTTAAAACTGTTAAATCTTTTTTTTAAATTAAAAATTAAATATTCCAATGATTCACCCTGAAAACATTTTGCAAGAAAATTGCCACCTTTTACAAGCGTTTTATCTACTATGCTTAGCTCTATTTCTAATAAATCAATCATATTTGCGTCATCTACTATACTTACCCCACTTATATTGGGGGCTATATCAGATATTACAACGTCTATAGTTGTTTTTAATTGACTCAAATCAAAATTCCTCAAATCGCATTGAATGAATTCGACGTCTTTCAATCTAGGCATTCTTAGAATATCTATCCCAACTATTGATCCTGTGCCTTTAAGCCTCTCACTCGCCACTTGCGACCAACCGCCTGGAGCACAGCCAAGATCAATAATATTTGAATTTTTTTTTAAAATGTTTTCTTCTTTGTCTATTTGGATCAATTTAAATGCTGCTCTCGAACGATACCCTTGTTTTTTTGCTAATAAATTATACTTTTCACCTAAATAGTAAGACTCATTTTTAGCCACAATTATTTATGATCCACTTCAATAATTTCGTATTCTTGTATTCCCGATGGACTTTCAAATTTAATAATATCGCCCTCCTCTTTTGAGATTAAAGCTCTAGATAAAGGGGAAGAATATGAAATTTTCCCTGTTTGAACGTCTGCTTCGTCTTCACCAACAATTTTATACTCTACTTCTAATTCATCAGTTAATTTAACTAACTTTATAGTAGTTCCGAAAATTACTTTTCCAGAAGGAGGGATTGACATAATATCTATCACCTGTGCTCTACTGAGTTTTGACTCTATCTCCCTTATTCTAGCTTCAGCTAATCCTTGTTGTTCTTTAGCCGCATGATATTCAGCATTCTCTTTTAAATCACCAAACTCTCTAGCAGCAGCAATTTCTTTCGAAATTTTGGGTCTTTCTGATAAAAGAGTTTCAAGCTCTTTTTTCAAAAGCAGTTCACCCTGAACTGTCATTGGCTCTCTTTCTTCCATTGATCTATTCTTTAGTGTATATCTTGAAGTCTTTGCACCGACCAATCAAGCTGATTTCTTATAACTTTACAAATTGCTACTGCTCCTTGAATAGTAGTGGTACAACAGATCTTTTCTTCTAAAGCAGTTCTCCTTATAGAAGCAGAATCTTTAATTGACTCTCTACCTTCAGTAGTATTTATTACTAAAGTTATTTCGCTATTTTTCATAAGATCGATTATGTGTGGTCTGCCTTCAAGAACTTTATTAATTTGTCTCGCTTGGAAACCAAGTTCATTAAGGGCTCTTACAGTTCCTTTGGTTCCAACTAAGGAAAAATTACTTTCAGTTAAATCTTTAGCAATTTCTTTTAGGAATTGCTTATCGATGTCTCTGACACTTATAAATGCTGAACCAGCTTCAGGAATAATTACCCCTGCAGCAATTTCTGCCTTTTCAAAAGCTTCTTCGAATGTCTTGCCTATTCCCATGACTTCTCCAGTAGATCTCATTTCTGGTCCTAAAATAGGATCAACATTTTGAAATTTTTCGAATGGCATAACTGCTTCTTTAACATTAAAAAATTTAAGTTCTGGAATATTTAAGATATTTTGTTCTTCAAGAGAAATCCCTGCCATCACTCTTGCTGCAATTTTTGCCAAAGGCATACCCAAAGCCTTTGAAACAAAAGGAATTGTTCTAGAGGCTCTTGGATTCACTTCTAGAAGATAAAGAGTATCATTCACATATGCTATTTGGACATTTACTAATCCAATAATATCCATATTTTTAATAACTTTTATAACTTCATTTTTGATTTTATTTTCTATATCAGTTGTTATGTTATAAGGCGGAATAGAGCATGCCGAATCACCTGAATGTACACCTGCTTGTTCAATATGTTGAAGAATTCCACAAATCAATATTTTAGATCCATCGGAAATAGCTTCTACATCAAACTCAATTGCAACGTCTAAAAACTTATCTAGTAAAACAGGATTTGAATCGTTTACTTGAAAGGCTTCTGCTAAATAATTTACTAAATCATCCGCACCATATACAACTTCCATTGCTCTGCCTCCCAAAACATAAGAAGGTCTAACAACCAATGGATATCCAATTTCATTTCCTATTTCAATAGCTTCTTCTTTATTAGAAGCCATCCCATTTGGAGGTTGAGTAAGATTATTTCGTTTTACAAATTTTAAAAATCTAGCTCTATCTTCTGACAAATCTATTTGATCTGGCGAAGTACCGAAAATTGAAACATTAAACTTTTCTAAATCGTTTGCTAATTTTAAGGGCGTTTGACCTCCATATTGAATTATGAGCCCATCTGGATTTTCTATTTCAATTATTTCTAAAACATCTTCAAGAGTAATTGGTTCAAAATATAATCTATCCGACGTATCGTAGTCCGTAGATACAGTCTCTGGATTGCAGTTAACCATAATTGTTTCGAATCCATTTTCTTTAAGTGCTTGAGCTGCATGAACGCAACAATAATCAAATTCTATGCCTTGACCAATTCTATTAGGACCGCCCCCTAAAACCATAACTTTCTTATTGCTAGTTGGATTAGATTCACACTCATCTTGATAAGTAGAATACATATAAGCTGTTGAAGTTTTGAATTCGGCCGCACAAGTGTCAACTCTTTTAAATACTGGATTTATTTTTAAATTCTTTCTAACTTTTCTAATGTCATCCTCTTTTTCATTTCTTATCAAAGAAATTTTTCTATCTGAGAAACCCATCTTTTTAGCTTTATAAAATTCTTCTTTATTATCTAAAAAATCTTTGTGGGAAATATTTTTCTCAAAATCAACAATTTCTTTTAATTCTTTCAAAAACCAAGGATCTATTCCGCTCATTGTGTGTAACTCTTCAATTGAATAATCCATTCTTAGAGCTTCAGCGACATAATAAATTCTATCTGGAGTTGGTGAAATAATTCCAGCCCTTAAAGAAGATTTGTTTACTTTTTTTTCAAATCTATCTAACCCGCTTTTATCAATCTCTAAACCTCTGATAGCTTTTTGAAAAGATTCTTTAAAAGTTGAGCCTATTGCCATTACTTCTCCAACAGATTTCATTTGAGAGGTTAATTTATTAGAGGCGCCAGCAAATTTTTCAAAATTAAATCTTGGAATTTTTGTCACAACATAATCTATTGTTGGCTCGAATGATGCCGGTATTCCATCCTCACTGATATCATTTTCTAATTCATCTAAGGTGAATCCTACGGCTAGTTTTGCTGCTATCTTAGCAATAGGAAATCCAGTTGCTTTTGAAGCCAAAGCTGAAGATCTTGAAACTCTCGGATTCATTTCAATCACAACCATATCTCCATTTTCAGGATTTATGGCAAATTGTACATTTGAGCCTCCGGTCTCAACACCAATTTCTCTCAAAATTGCCATAGAAGCATCTCTCATATGTTGATATTCCTTGTCAGTAAGTGTCTGTGCTGGGGCAACTGTAATCGAATCTCCAGTATGAACTCCCATTGGATCAAAGTTTTCAATGCTACAAATAATTATGCAATTATCGGATTTGTCTCTAACTACTTCCATTTCATACTCTTTCCATCCAGATAAGTATTGATCGATATAAAGCTCTGTTGTTGGGGATAAATCTAAACCTCTCTCGCAGATTTCTTCAAATTCTTCGGTATTGTATGCAATGCCACTTCCAGTTCCGCCCATTGTAAAATTAGGCCGGATGATACATGGAAACCCAACTTGTTTTCGAATTTCAGTTGCTTCTTTCAGGTTGTGAGCTAAGCCAGCTTTAGGAGTAAATAACCCAATTTTTGCAATTGCTTCTGCAAATTTTTCCCTATCCTCAGCTTTATCTATCGCCTCCTTTGTTGCTCCAATTAATTCAACATCATATTCTTTAAGGACTCCAAATTTATCTAAATCTAGTGCAGCGTTTAAACCTGTTTGACCTCCCATTGTTGGCAAGATTGCATCTGGATTTTCAATTTCAATGATTTTTTTTAAGGTCTTCCAATTTATAGGTTCTATGTAGGTTGAGTCTGCTAATTCCGGATCTGTCATAATGGTAGCAGGATTTGAATTGACTAAAATAACTCTAAAACCTTCTTCTCTCAGCGCCTTGCAAGCTTGAACACCAGAATAATCAAATTCGCAGGCTTGGCCAATAACTATAGGGCCGGCTCCTATAATCAAAATTGAATTTAAATCATTTCTTTTTGGCATCAGTTAAACGTTTTGAGAATGCATATTATTTATAAACTGATCAAATAGATTTTGGATATCTTTAGGGCCTGGACTTGCTTCAGGATGCCCTTGGAAACTAAAAACTCTTCCATCTTTAGATGATATTCCCTGAATCGACTTATCAAACAATGATCTATGAGTAACAATTACATCATCATTTAAACTTTCTTCGCTAATAGTAAAGCCATGATTTTGGCTTGTTATGGAAACTGTGTTATCAAGGATATTTTGAACGGGATGATTTGCTCCATGATGACCAAATTTCATTTTTTTAGTTTTTAAATTTAAAGCTAATCCCAATAGTTGATGTCCTAAACATATTCCAAAAATAGGAATATTAATTTCAATCAATTTCTTTATTGCTGAAATCGCATATTTACATGGTTCTGGATCGCCAGGACCATTAGATAGAAAAATACCATCCGGGTTTTCTTTCATAACATCTTCCGCAGAAGTTTCTGCTGGAACAACAAGGACTTCGCAGCCTCTATCCACAAGAAGTCTCAAAATATTATGTTTTACACCAAAATCATAGGCTACAACTTTGTATAAATTTTTTTTAGTCTCTTTTCTGTATGAAGGCTCTTTCCAGATGTAAGATTCTTTGGTGCTAACTTCCCTTGCTAAATCTTTTCCTTTAATTCCATCGAAAGAATCAAATAAAGCCTCTATTTGTTTTTTTGAATATTCCTCAGGGACAATAGCAGATATTTGAGAACCCTTATCTCTTAATATTCTCGTGAGCTTTCTAGTATCAATATTAGCTATACCAGAAATATTCTTCTCTTTTAAAAAAGATGAAAGATCATTATCTTTTCTCCAATTACTTTCTATTTTAGAAAGCTCTTTAATTACTATTCCTGAACATCCCCCCGTCATAGATTCTAAGTCTTCTTTGTTAACTCCAGTATTTCCAATTTGCGGGTACGTAAAACAAATTAATTGATCAGTGTATGAGAGATCGGTGATTATCTCCTGATATCCTGTCATTGCAGTATTAAAAATTAGCTCCCCTATTTTTGGCTCACTAGAACCAAAATTAATGCCAGAAAAAATTTCTCCTGATTTCAAAATCAATTTAGCTGGTTTAAAATCCATTCTGATTTAAAGAAAGAAGCGAAAGTTTACTAAAAAAAATCGCGACATAGTTAAAACTAAGTATCGCGATTAAATGTACTAATGCTGTTTGCATTAGAAAGTGACTATAATGAATTCTCGCAAATTAGTCTATGAGTTAAATGATAAAAAGCCCAAAAGAAATTGAAAAAATGAAAGTTGCAGGTCAATTGGCTGCAAAAACGCTCGAAATGATAGATCAATACGTAAAAGAAGGTGTTTCAACGGGTGAGCTAGATGATATATGTCATGATTTTATTGTTAACGAAATTAATTGCATACCTGCTTGTTTAAATTATAAAGGCTACCCTAAAACAATTTGTACTTCTATTAATCAGGTGATATGTCATGGAATTCCTGATCATAAAAAAATTCTAAAAGATGGAGATATTATGAATATTGACGTAACTGTTATCAAAGACGGTTATCACGGAGACACGAGCAAAATGTATTTTATTGGAAATAAAAAACCTCATGCAGAAAGGTTAGTAAAAATTACACAAGAAAGCATGTACAAAGGTATTGAAGTTGTTAAGCCAGGTATGAAATTAGGAGACATAGGATATGCAATTCAAAAATACGCAGAAAGCAATCATTATTCAGTTGTAAGAGACTATTGTGGACATGGAATAGGTGCAAATTTCCATGAAGACCCCCAAGTGCTTCATTATGGAGCTCCTGATACTGGGATGACATTGGAAGAAGGTATGTGCTTTACGATTGAACCAATGTTAAATTTAGGCACTCACAAAACAAAACTTTCCAAAAAGGATGGTTGGACTGTAGAAACGGTTGATGGAAGGCTTTCAGCTCAGTGGGAACATACAGTTTTAGTAACTTCAAATGGATCTGAAATATTAACCAGACGTGAAGAAGAAAATTTTTAATTCATGAATTCCATTATCGACGAAATTAACTCTTATCCTTTTGAACGTCTTAGGAATTTAATTGATGCGAAACAAGCAAATGGAGAAATTAATCTTTCTATTGGTGAGCCCAAACACAAAGCAAACCCTGGAGTATTGGAAGAAATAAATAAGCAAAAAAATCTTTTCAGCGATTATCCTCCGATGGCAATGATTCCTGAATTGAAGAGCAGTTATAAAAGTTATCTAATAAATAATTTCAAATTAAATAATATTTTAGATGAAGAAATATTTTTAGTTGGAGGCACTAGGGAAGGAACTTTTTCAGCCATTCAAACTATGGTCGATAGAAAAAAAATTAAAAGAAAACCTTATGTTTGTATGCCGAACCCCTTTTATCAAATTTATGGAGGAGCCACATTATTTGCCGGCGCAAAGCCATTTTTTTTAGATTGCAAAGAAGAAAATAGCTTTCAAATAGATTTTGATAATATTGATCACAAGATTTGGCAAGAATGTCAGCTCTTAGTACTTTGTTCTCCTTCAAATCCGACAGGAAAAGTCATGAGCAAAGACGAACTATGTCAGGTTGTAGAATTAAGTAAAAAGTACAATTTTAAAATTCTAAGTGATGAGTGTTATATAGATATTTATTTTCAAGATAAGCCTTTTTCTCTTCTTCAAGCAGCAGATGAAGTTAATAGTTCATTTGAAAATATAATGGTTTTGCATAGTTTGTCTAAGCGCTCCAATCTTCCCGGATTTAGATCAGGTTGTGCGACCGGGGATCAGAAAATTATTTCATCTTTCTCAAAATACAGAATGTTTCATGGTGTAAGCGTTCCTATACCAATACAAAAAGCCAGTGTTTTAGCTTGGCAAGATGATTCAATAGTTCAAAAAAATAGAGATATGTATAAAGAAAAATTTAATTTGGCGGAAAATATTTTAGAAAGGGATTCGCTTATTCCCGAAGGAGCATTTTATCTTTGGTTAAAAGTAAAAGACTCAGAGTCTTTTACAAAAAAACTTTATGACAAAGAAAGGGTCATAGTCTTACCAGGCAAATATTTGGGTTCAGAGAATAAAGGCATTAATCCAGCTGAACAATATTTAAGAATTGCCTTAGTACATAATATAGAATTGACATCTAAAGCTTTAGAAAGCATAAAAAAAATCTTGAATAATGAGTAATACTTGGACTGGCCTTGGGATAGGAACAAAAGATAGCAAAGGCGAATGGCTTGAAATGTTTTTTTCCGAAGAAAATATATCTTCTTCAGATATAAATTCTTCTGATAAGGTCTTTGAAAAAGTAATAGTTAATGATTCTGAGGCACCTTTATCCGTGCCTGAAGCATATCTCAAACTTCATTTACTATCTTACCGTTTAGTAAAACCAAACGAAACAAACTTAAATGGTATTTTTAGTATTTTAAAAAATATTGTGTGGACTTCACAAGGTCCTTTTTCTTTAGAAGACTTTCAGACAAAGCAAAAGGAAACAAAAAAAATAAACAAACATATCCTGGTCCATAGTGTTGATAAGTTTCCTCGCATGACAGATTATGTAATTTTGTCAGACGTTAGAATTGCTGATGCAAATCGAGTAAGACTAGGAGCATATCTAGGATCAGGAACAACAGTTATGCATGAGGGCTTTGTTAACTTTAATGCTGGTTCATTGGGAGAGGCAATGATAGAAGGGAGAATTTCTCAAGGCGTAGTTATTGGTGATAAAACTGATATAGGCGGTGGAGCATCAACAATGGGTACTTTATCTGGAGGAAATGAAGTAAAAATTTCTTTAGGAAAAAACTGTTTATTAGGTGCAAATTCTGGTCTTGGTATACCTTTAGGAGACCGTTGTACTGTTGAAGCTGGTCTTTATTTAACTGCTGCGTCAAAAGTAGAGATGGTCAATGAACAAGGAGAAATTACAGATATATTGAAAGCTTCAGCTCTTTCATCTAAATCAGATTTACTTTTCATAAGAAATTCTCTTAGCGGCACTATTCAATGTCGTCCCAATAAAAATATTTCAAAACTTAATGAAGAATTACATTCGAATGTTTAAAATATTCATCAAAAGAAGTTTAAAAAACCAAATAAAAAACATCCGCTCACTCCGCTAGTTAAATAGAGCCTTAATTTTACGTAATCTTCATTTTTGAAAAAAAGACCTCTCTTTTTTTCAAAGAGATAAAAAAGAGGAAAAGAGAAAAGATTTACAATCATTGAATATATTAAAAAATTTTCTGCAAGAAGAATTATCAAAAAACCTGAAAGAGAAAATAAAATTCCAATTAATAAATTATAATTATTTGATTCTTTTTCTGGCCATCCCCAAGTCATTCCTGCCAAAAAAGATAATATTATTCCTCCATAAATAGAAAGAATTTGTAAAGACCAAATGGCTAAAACTTCACCAAAAATCATCGGCAAAATTGTAAAAAAAGCAAATGGTAAAAATCCTAAGTAACCTAAAATAATTTTCAATCGGATAAAATTCATATTTAATATGTAGTAAAAAAAATTTAAATTTATGAATGATTCTGTCACAGTAACTAAAGCTAACTTGCTAAGAAGACTTTTAGCACTTTTGTATGACGCCATTCTTATCATAGGAATATACATGAGTTATGTAATTTTAATTACATATCTAAATGGAAGTGCTCTTGAAAATAAAATTGAGATATTATTTCTACAATTCTCTTTTATAGCTTTGATTTTTATATTTTATTGTTATTTTTGGAAATTCAATAAAGGGCAAACTTTAGGAATGCAAGTTTGGAAAATAAAATTAGTTGGGGCTATCAACGAAACCATAAGCTTGAAGACTATGCTTTTAAGATGTTTCCTTTCTCTGTTTTTTTCAATTCTTTTTCTCTCAAATTTTATATTTATTATTTTTAATAAAGAAAGAAAAACTATTGGAGATTATTTTTCTGGAACCAAGATATTAAGAATTTATTGATTTCTAAACATTCTATAACCAATAAACATTAAAACTAATGAAGGCATGACAATGGCTATGCCAGGTGAAAAACCATTTATTATTGCAATATTTCCAAAGATCTTTAGCAATAAATTAAAACCGTAGGCAATCAATACTCCAAACATTAATCTTTCTAAGTTTTTATTTAATCCAAAATACTTAAATGAAACTGCTAAAGCGAAAATAATAATAGAAATAGCTGATATCGGTTCAAATAATTTTTTCCAAAATTCATAAGAAATCATATTTTTTTCTCTTTTAGGCCCAGCATCATCCAAGATTTTATAAACTTGTGTTAATGACATTTCTTTCCTACCCAATTTATCGTTAAAACCGTATTCAGGTCCGTCTTGCCAAATAAATTCTCCAAGAATTTTATTTCTTTTTATGTCTCTTGGTTTAAAAAAGTTCCAACCTTCTTCTGTGATGGTAACCTTTTCTGAACTAATAATTTCTTGAGACTTTTTATCTAAATCAGATTTATAAAGAAAAACATCTTCTAGAACTTGGTTATTTATTTTAAATTTCGCAAAACTGTCATTCTTTGTTACCCATTTAATTTGATCAGAATTTGTTGAATCGCCATATTTAAGAAAAAGTGCTTTTTTTTCTAAACTAGGAGTTACAAACTCTAATAGAAAAAGACTCAATAAAAGAAAGAAAACAATTGGCTTTAAGATATCAAATATAGTCGAGAAAAGAGACTTTCCTAAAATTCTCGCTGCAGTAAGTTCCCCTGTATCTGAAATAAGTCCAAAAGTTAGAATAGATGAAATAACACAACAAAGTGCCAATATTTCACATGCTCTTCCTAACAAAATCAAAAGTAAGTAATTTGTTGCAGATAAAAAACTATAATTTTTATTTATGTCTTCAATTTCGGAAATAATTTGTATTAAAAAATCTAAGGAAAAAATTATAAAGAAAACAATAAAAAATGTTTTAACAGATTGAGTTAAAAAAGAACGTCCTAGAATTCCTCCAATTAAAAAATTCATCTAAAAGTTAAAATATAAAATATTAAGTAGAAAAAAAACTAATGCAGTTAAAAAGAATGCTTGAACGAAAAAATTTTTTGAATTTCTTGCAATTATGAAATTCACTAATTCAAATCTGTATTGTTCCAACCCATAAAGTAAAAGCCAAATTGTTACAAAAATAAAATGCAAAACGCTAAAAACTTGAAGAGAAGAAAATGAGCTTTCTAAGACTAAAACCTTTTGACCTTGGACTAATCCATAATAAGTTAAGAAAATTACTAAGCCGGAAAGTATCATTGTGAATCTCCCTTTATTTGCCATTCTTAAACTAAGCGGAATAGCCACTAAAGAGCTAATTATCAACATTAAACTTAAAGATAATCTTTTTAAGAATTCCCTATAAAAATCCTCATTTTTATCTTCTTGAATTAACAAACTCAAAGACATTTTTTCCATATTTTTTTCAGCTAACTTTTGTTTTTTATTAAAGAGAAAAAATAATTCCTCAAACTCCAAATCTATTGTTCCACCTTGAGATGGGATTAATAAATTCCCACTTTCAAAAGTAAGTTTATTTAGTTTTTCATCTTGAGAAGAGCCCAAAACTTCTTTTGAATTTAAAATTAGATCAGAATTTTCTGAATTGAAATTCGCAAACACATCCTTAAATCCTCTATCAGAGGCCTCTTTTGCAAAAATAATTCCACCTAGGTCGGGGAAAGTATTTATTTTCCCTTCCCCCATGAGTTTAAACTTATCTGAAAAAGATTGAGAGTCTGATAAAAAAGATAGATTTTCATTTGATTTAGGAACAAAATAAAAAGAGTTAAAAAAAACAAATAAAGAGCAAAAAATAACAGGAATTAAAGTTACAAGTGTTAAGTTTTTTTGGCCCATTCCTAATTGATAAATAAACGAGAGTTCGTTAGTTTTATTTAAGTTATATATAGATATTAAAATTCCTAAAAAAACTGAAATCGGTATAGAAACCTCTAATATGGCAGGTAAACTGAAGAATAAGACGGGTATCAACAAACTTGGGTATAAATCTCCTCTAGATGCTTTTTCTAAAAACTGAATTGATTCATTAAAAAAAAGAATTCCAAAGAGGATTAAAAAAGTAAAAAAAATTGTTTTTGTTACTTGTTTTAAAATATATAAAACTATAATTTTTGGCATAATAAGTTTTTAATGATTTTAACTCATAAAAACAATATTTAATTTATCAGGAGTAAAAATGAAAAAATTAATCAATATCTCGTTATCAGAAACTAAGATAAGTGAACTTACTAAATTAAAAAGCGAAGCTTTAATCGTATGCTTTTATGAAAGCAAAAAAATTTCTGACATTACTGATATTTTTGATAAAAAATCTAAGGGAGTCATAAAAAAATTAATATCCCGCGATGAATTATCTGGCTCGCTTGGTAATAAAGTTTATTTACCAAACTTAAATGGTACCAACTCTGAAAAGGTTTATTTTTTAGGTTGCGGAAAAAAAGATAAAGAAATGAGTGAACAAGAATTTCTTTCTTTATCTGAAAAGATAGCCAGCGCTGCCGTTCAATCTAATGTAAAGAATGTTCATATTTATCTCCCAGCTTTGGCTATCAAGGGCAGAACTGAGGATTGGAGTTTTAAAATTTTAGCTAGAACTCTTGAAGCAAGTTGTTACAAGTACTTTTTTAAAGGAAAAAAAGCTCAGTCGAAAAATATCTTATCTAAAGTTACTTTACTTAAGAACTTAGATAAGAAGGGTTTAGCTACTTTTAACAAATCGTTAAAAATTGGACATGTGACTGGTGTTGGAATGAATACTTCAAGAGAATTAGCTAATACTCCGGCGAATATATGTACTCCTACTTTTTTGGCTTCTCAAGCTAAGAAGCTATCAAAGTCTTTTCCTGTAATTAAGACAAAAATTCTAGGAGAAAAAGAAATGAAGAAAATAGGTATGGATTGTCTTTTGTCTGTTGGTAATGGAAGCGCACAAGAATCTAAGTTTATTATTATGCAATATTCTGGGGCCTCAAAAACAAAAAAACCCAACATCATTGTTGGCAAAGGTATAACTTTCGATACTGGAGGAATTAGCATTAAGCCTAGTCCAGCAATGGATGAAATGAAATACGATATGACAGGATCCGCGAGTGTAATCGGTACGATGAGAGCAATCGCTGAAATTAAGCCCAAATCTAACATAATTGGCGTTATTGCTTCAGCAGAAAATATGCCAAGTAGTAAGGCTACCAAGCCGGGAGATGTAGTTAAAACTTTATCCGGACAAACAGTCGAGATTTTAAATACAGATGCTGAGGGAAGATTAGTCCTTTGTGATGCTTTAACTTATGTTGAAAGATTTAACCCTGCAAATGTCATAGACATAGCGACTTTAACTGGAGCATGTGTTGTTGCTTTAGGGCATGAGGCGACTGGGATGCTTTCAAACAATCAAAAGCTAGCTGAAAATATCTTAGAATCTGGTTATGCAAGTTGCGATAGAGCTTGGCAGCTTCCTTTGTGGGATTCTTATCAAGATGCATTAGACAGCAAGTATGCAGACATAGCTAATATAGGTGGAAGAGCTGGTGCAATTACTGCTGCTTGTTTTCTTTCTAGGTTTGCAAAATATAATTGGGCTCATTTAGATATAGCTGGAACGGCCTATGGTGGAAAAATTGGAAAGAAATCTAGTGGAAGACCAGTACCTTTATTGACGGAATATTTGTTGAGCCAAAAATAAAAAAATGGAAAAGGTAAATTTTCTTACTGCTGGCCAGTCAGAAGAAGTCGCTTTGCGCTTTGCGTGTGATCTAGTTGGAAAATTATATTTAATTTCTTTAAAAAGAGATCAGATTGATTTGATCAATTTAAGGTGTTTTGATGCTAATCAAGCTCATGCTATCGATAAACTATTATGGCAGATTCCAGAAAACTTATTTATTCCTCATAAATTAATAAATAACAAAGATAGTAAAGATTGTAAGGTTGAAATTTCCTATCCTGGCATTAGAACAATTAAAAATTATGATTTTTTAATAAATTTAAATCCACAGCTACCATCAAATTACAGAGACTTTAGAGAAACTTATCAAATCGTTATAAAAGACGAATCAAGCTTTCAAGAAAAAGCAAGAGCAAGTTATAAAAAATGTCTGAAAGATGGAATAAAACCAACTTATATTGATTAAATGAAAGTAGCTTTTGAACCTAAGAAAATTGAAAAAAAATGGTACTCTTTTTGGGAGAAAAATAATCTATTTTCTCCGGCTGAAAAATCAAAAAAAGAGCCCTTCTGCATAATGATTCCCCCTCCGAATGTTACAGGAAGCTTGCATATGGGACATGGTTTTCAAAATACTTTAATGGATGTTTTAGCTAGATATAAAAGATTAAAAGGATTTGATGTTTTATGGCAGGTTGGAACGGATCATGCAGGAATTGCAACTCAAATAGTTGTTGAGAGAAATCTTGAAAAAGAAGGAAAAACAAAAGAATCTTTAGGCAGAAAGAAATTTGAAAAAGAAATTTGGAAGTGGAAAAAACACTCAGGAACTACAATTACAAAGCAACTAAGAAGATTAGGAGCTTCTCTAGATTGGAAAAGTGAAAAATTTACTATGGACGATGACTTTAACGAGGCTGTTATAGAGGTCTTTTGTACCCTATATGAAGAAGGACTTATTTACAGAGGCTTTAGACTTGCAAACTGGGATGTTAAGTTGCAAACAGCTCTTTCTGATTTGGAGGTGGTTTCAAGTGAGGAGCAAGGTAAATTATGGGAAATTTCATATAAAACAGATTTGGGCAATATAGTCGTTGCAACTACTAGACCTGAAACTATGCTTGGCGATGTCGCTATAGCGGTAAATCCAAATGATAAAAGGTATAAAAAATTTATAAATAAAAAAGCTTTTATCCCATTAATAAATAAGGAAATACCTATCATTGGCGATTCTTATGTTGATATGAAATTCGGGACTGGATGCTTAAAAATTACTCCTGGACATGATTTTAATGATTTCGAGATCGGTCAAAAAAATAATCTTCCTATTATTAATATTATGGAAAAAAACGGTACTTTAAATTCTAATGTTCCTAAAAAATTTAGATCTTTATCAATGCAAGAAGCTAGAAAAAAAATACTCGAAGATTTAAAAGAATCTGGAGATCTAATAAGCGAAAAAAGTCACAAGATAACAATACCAAGAAGTGACAGGACAGGAGTAACTCTTGAACCATTTTTGACTGAACAGTGGTATCTAAAATCAGATGAAATGGCTTTTAAAGCTAAAAAATTAATTCAGAATAAACAAATAAAATTGATCCCCAGAAACTGGGAAAATACTTTTTTTTCTTGGATGAATGATATCAGAGATTGGTGTATTTCAAGACAATTATGGTGGGGTCATAGAATCCCAGCTTGGTATGATAGTGACAAGAATATTTACGTTGGAAGAAATATCTCAGAAGTGAGAAAGAAATACAGGCTTTCAAATAAAATTAAGTTAAAGCAAGATGAAGATGTTTTAGATACTTGGTTTTCCTCGCAACTATGGACATTCGCTACATTAGGCTGGCCTAAGAATACAAAAAGATTAAAAAAATTTCATCCAACTTCAGTGTTAGTTACTGGGTTTGATATTATTTTTTTCTGGGTTGCAAGAATGATAATGATCTCTCAAAAATTTTTAAACGAGGTCCCATTTAAAGAAGTTTATGTTCATGGCCTAGTAAGAGATGGCGAGGGACAAAAAATGTCAAAATCAAAAGGGAATATTATTGATCCAATAGATATTATTGATGGCATTGACTTGGAAAAACTCATTGAAAAAAGAACTTTTGGTTTAATGAATTTAAATCAAAAAGAAAAAATAATAGCTAATACTAAAAAAGAATTTCCTAAAGGAATCAATTCTTTTGGAACAGACGCCATGAGATTTACCTTCTGTTCTCTAGCCTCTGGGAGTAGAGATATAAATTTTGATCTTAAAAGGTTGGAAGGATACAGAAATTTTTGCAATAAATTATGGAATGCCGCAAATTTTATAAAAATACAGTGCAAAGGATATGACAATAAAAAAGTCTTATCTAAAAACTTAGAAGATTTTTGGATTTATGATGAATTTAATAAAACTGCTGAAAATTTTTCAAAACACATCGACTCTTATAGGTTTGATCTAGCTGCACAGGTTACATATGATTTTTTCTGGGAAAAATTTTGTGATTGGTATATCGAGTTTTGCAAAATAAAGTTAAATGATCCAAGAGTAACCCAACCAGAAAAAAATAAGATCAAAGCCTCTTTAATTGACTTGATGCATAAATCTTTAATTCTTTTTCATCCAATTTTACCTTTTATAACAGAAGAAATTTGGCAGGAATTTAAGCCCTTTCACAAATCTGAATTATTAAGTATTTCTCAGGAGAAATTCCCAAAAATCAGAAAAATTCCAAGAGATCTTTCAAAAATTGAAGCCTTAAAGAAATCTATTTCTGGTATAAGAAATATAAGATCTGAAATGCTTATTTCTCATAAAATTAAAATAGATATACTTTGTGACAGCAAAGGCTCACTCTTCAAACTCTTAGAAAAAAATAAGAGTTACCTTCATGATATGGCTAATATTAATAAAATTAACAAACTCGGTAAAAAAATTCCCCCTTCCGCAATTCTCTTAGTTGGAAAAGAAAAAATTTATATTCCTTTAGACGGCTTGATCGATGTTCAAGATGAAAAAACTAGAAATAAAAATACTTTAGCAAAACTTGAAAAAACTTACGAAGGATTAAAAAAACAACTAGAAAATAAAAAATTCACTAAAAATGCTCCAAAAAAATTAGTAGCTGAAAGAAGATCTCAGCTAAAAGAATCAAGAGCAAAAATAAAAAAACTTAATGATCATCTTAAAGTTTTAGAGTTAATATAAATTGTTATCTTTTTTAGAGGAGCTTCTTTAGCACTTATTATAAATTTCTTATTTTCTGTATGTTGTCGGTTTTATATCTAAAATGACATTTGTAAGATATTTTATTTCGATTTTCTGCCATTTTTTCTTTTAATTTTTTTTACAACTTTCATTTCAAGTATAGTCTTAGTTTATGGAAATCAAATTAAATATAGAATAAAAAGAGAGAAAAAGACCATCAAGTGGTTCGATCCGAGCAAAGGTTATGGTTTTTTAGAAAGAAATAAAGGAGGATACTTATTTATTCATTTTGCATCAGTGCCTGAAATGGATAGAAAATTTTTCAAAGAAAATACAAGAGTAAGTTATGTCTTTTCTCATGGATCTAAGAGACCACAATCTAATCAAATAAAGGTTATTTAGATTTTCTAGTCATAAAGTAATGAAGATTGCCATTTTCATCATGAGTAAAATAATTAGAGCTAAATCCAAATTTTTCATAAAATAGTTTTGTATCTTCCAAAGAGGAGAGACTTAAAACTTCTCTAGGAAATAGATCCGCAGCTTTATCAATAATTAATTTAATTAAAATGCGAGAAATTCCTCTTCCTTTATAAGCATTAGCTACACAAAATCTTTCTAAGGTTAAATTTTTAAAATTTGAACTCGGCGGAACAAGCCTTGAATATGCAATGAGATTCTTATTTTGCAGGATAAGGAAGTGAAAGCTTCTATGATCAATAATATTCAACTCAAAAGAATTTTTTATTTCAGAATTCTTAAAATTTTCTAATTTAATTTTCTTAATAGAGGCTATTTCTTCAACTGATAATTCAGAAAAATTTTTACAAGTGCCCTCGATATTTAAGTTACTTGAAACTAATAAGTTTTGTTTGTTTTTATTAAAAAAATTCATAAAAAATTTAAATAATTATCAAAAATTATTCTCTTTAGAGAAACTGAATCTAATTTAATGATTTTAGGGACAAGGATTTGGACATGCTGCATGTATCATGTCAAATTCTTTAAAATCTTCTTCAGATAATTTTACTTCCCAACTACCAACCGCAAGTTTCAATTGCTCCATTGTTGTTGCGCCTATAATATTTGACGTTACAAATTCTCTGGAGTTCACAAAAGCATTTGCCATAACGGAAGGATCCATTCCAATTTTTTCCGCATAATCAACATATGCTTGAATAGACTTTTCAGCAGCAGGAGTCTCGTATCTCTGGCCCCTGCCAAATAACTGGGTTCGAGAACCCTTAGGCATTGCTCCGTTTAAATATTTTCCCGACAAATATCCTTGTGCTAAAGGTGAATATGCAAGGAGTCCCACTGAAGACCTATGAGCAAATTCAGACATCCCATATTCATAAGTTCTATTAAGAAGGTTATATGCATTTTGAACAGATTGAACTCTTGGAAAATTTAGCATTTCAGATTTATTAATAAATTCAGAAAGACCCCATGGGGTTTCATTTGAAAGAGCTATATTTCTAACTTTTCCTGTCTTTACAATTTCCGATAATACTTCTAATGTTTCTGAAATCTCGATACTTTCTAAATCGTAATGCTTATAAGCCCCCAATCCTCCACCAAAAATATTTAAAGGTCTATCCGGCCAGTGTAATTGATATAAATCTATGTAATCGGTATTAAGTCTTTTTAAGCTTCCTTCAACGGCTGCTTCAATATTTTTTTTATCTAATCTGGTCTCACCACCTCTAAACCACTTCATACCGCTTCTCCCCGCGACTTTAGTAGCTAGTATAATTTTATCTCTATTTTTATTTTTCTTGAACCAAGATCCAATGATTTCTTCTGTGCTTCCTTGAGTTTCTTCTTTAGGAGGTATTGCATAAAGTTCAGCTGTATCGAAGAAGTTTATTCCTTGATCAACCGCATAATCCATCTGTTCGTGACCTTCTTCTTCTGTATTTTGTTGACCCCAAGTCATAGTTCCTAAACAGATAACACTTACTTCTATATCGGTATTCCCTAGCTTTCTATACTCCATTTTTACCCCAATTAATTTTTAATTTTCAAAATACTCGTAATCATATATGTCATTTGATTATAAAGGCTGTTTAATTTACTAATTTTTAAATGTTTCGTAAATATCAACCCATCCTCTCTTCCTGAGCTATTTTTATAGTAATTTTTTCTAATCCCCACATATTTGTATCCATTTTTTTTATAAAATAAAATGGCATTTTTATTAGACTCTCTTACTTCTAAAAAAATATCTGAAACCCCTTTATTAATTGATTTTTTTTCTGACATTTTTAATAAAATTTCTCCAATGCCTTTGTGTCTATAGTTTGGATGCACTGAGATATTGAGTAAGTGTGATTCAGTAAAGTTAATAGTCATAATACAAAAAGCAACAGTTTCTGAATCTAGTGTGATAATTAAGTTTTGATAAAAACCCCTGAGACAGTCTGAAAAGCTAGCTTGGCTCCATGGAGTTGGATTGGAAAGCTTTTCAATCTCATAAACATCCTCCAAATCTTTGAAGGTCATTTTTTTTATATTAAGAGTTTTCGATCCAAATTTTTCTCTTTGCATCTGGGTCCTTCATTAGTTTATTTATATTAACCTCTTTCAAGAATTTATTTTCCGTTAAGAACTTGTATATTTTTAATGAATCTTTTAATTGAAAATCCAGTCCAAAAGCTTTAGAAACTGAAAATAAAAATTCTGATTCATTTTGAGAAAAATTAATATGTTTATTAGGTTTAATTTTATTATTTTTAAATTTAAAGTTGTCATTCAACTTCCAATATTGAATTCCTACTTCCTTTATAAAATTTTCGTCTGCGTTCATAATGCCGTTTCTATATGTTATTTTAGAATAAAATGAAGAAAAAAAATTGAAAGAAATACTAAATAGCTCCGTAAATAAATATTCCCCTTTCAAAGTCATTGCGCTTAACGATAGAACTTGGCCTTCAAAACAGATAATCAAGTCGCCAATTTGGTGTAGTGTAGATTTAAGAGATGGGAATCAATCTTTGATTGAGCCAATGGGAATGGAAAAAAAATTAAGGTTTTTTTCTATGTTGGTTAATTTAGGTTTTAAAGAAATTGAAGTAGGATTTCCTTCAGCTTCAGATACAGAATTTAATTTCGTAAGAGAACTAATTGAAAAGAAACTCATTCCTGATGACGTTAAAATTCAAGTTTTAACGCAAGCTAGAGAACATTTAATCAAAAGGACATTCGAGTCTGTAAGAGGAGCAGAAAACGTAATTTTACATTTATATAATTCTACTTCTTCTTTACAAAGAGAAGTCGTTTTCAGACAAGATAAAAAAGGTATTTTAAAGATAGCTACCGATGGTGCAAAGCTAGTGAAGATACTTGCAGACGAAAATAAAAATACAAACTGGCAATTTGAATATAGTCCTGAAAGCTTTACTGGAACCGAGTTGGAGTACGCTGTTGAGGTATGTAACGAAGTAAATCAAATATGGAAGCCAAGTAAAGAACTCAAAACTATTATGAATCTTCCAGCAACTGTGGAACTAGCGTCGCCAAATATTTATGCAGATCAAATAGAATGGATGTGCCGAAATTTAGATCAAAGAGAAAACGTTTTGGTAAGCCTGCATCCTCACAATGACAGAGGAACTGGGATCGCCGCAGCAGAATTGGGATTAATGGCTGGTGCCGACAGAATAGAAGGAACGCTTTTTGGAAACGGAGAAAGAACTGGAAATGTAGATATTGTTTCATTAGCACTTAATCAGTTAACTCAAGGAGTAGATCCTAAACTTGATTTTTCAGACATCAATAAGGTGATGCGAGAAGTTGAATATTGCAATCAACTTCCAATCCACCCAAGACATCCTTACGCTGGAGATTTAGTTTTCACTGCTTTTTCTGGATCTCATCAAGATGCAATAAAAAAAGGTTTCGATGCAATGAGAGAATCAAATGACCCAAAATGGAGAGTTCCTTATCTTCCAATAGATCCTGAAGACGTGGGCAGAAATTATGAAGCTGTTATCCGAATAAATAGTCAATCTGGAAAAGGTGGCGTGGCATATATTATAGAAAAAGATCACGGGTTATCTTTACCTAGACGCTTGCAAATAGATTTTTCAGGGATCATTCAAAAAATGGCAGATGAAACTGGAAAAGAGCTTGAAGCTGATTTGATTTGGGAAACTTTCAATAAAACTTACATAGAAGTTATTGGAAAGTGTGAGTATTCAAATCACGAAATTATTTCTAAAATTGATGAAAACAATAAGCAAATAGATGAAATAAATCTAAATCTAAAAATTAATGGTAAAAACGCAAAATTGTATGGAAAAGGAAACGGCCCAATAGATTCTTTTATTGATGCCTTATCAAGTGAATTTAAATTTAATTTAAAGGTTTCTGATTATCAACAAAACGCTATTTCATCTGGATCCGATGCATCCGCAGCCGCATATATTGAACTTTCGATCAAAGATAAAACCTTTTGGGGCGTAGGGATAAACCCTAATACCGTGGTTGCATCTTTTCAAGCAATTATTAACGGAATTAATAGATCAGGATATTGATTTTGCAATTAGATTGTCTTTCTTAATTTTTAAACACACCGAACCTTCTTTTTCTTTGGTTCCCCAAAAAAAAGTTGGGTCTTTATCTTTTGCAGCAAATACAAATTTATCTACAATTTCATTTAATACTTTGCCGTTAGGTGGGTTCAAGTTTAAGGAATCTATCCAAAAAATGATTATATTTTTCTGTCTATGTTTAGGTAAAACAATTAATTTTGACAGAAAAATTTGATCTTTTTTACCGGAAGAAACGGTACCAAAATCAATTTTAGTTTGATTATTTACAATCTCATAAGACTCGTTAGCATTCAAAATAAACTTTTTTATATTATGGTCATATTTTGGCCATCTTTTTTTAACCCAAGGAATAATTTCATTTCTTATAAAATTTCTATCAAAGTTAATATCTTCATTTGATTTATCACTTATAAAATTCAATTCATTATCTGCTGCATAATTTTCAATATCTTTTTTAGGAACATCTAAAAAGGGTCTTACTAGCTCGCCTTTACCCAAGGGTCTTTTGAATGGGATTGATTTAGCTCCTTTTAAGCCCGTTCCTCTAAATAATCTAAGAAATAAAGTTTCTACATTATCGTCTAAGTGATGAGCCATAAAAAGTTTTTCATCTTTCCCGATATTTTCTTCAAAAATTTTATATCTTAAGTTTCTTAACTGATTTTCCAAACTAGCTCCCTTTAATTTCGAAAGATCCAAATCAAAAGTTAAAATTTTTATATTTCTTTTGTTGCAAAAATCGATGCAGTGATTTTTCCAAGCATTGGAGTCATCAGAGTAATTGTGATTTATGTGTAATGCTACGAGAGATAAGCCTTTGTAAGATTTAATAATTGTATTTGCACAATTTAAAAGAACAGTTGAATCTACGCCGCCACTATAAGCAACAAAATAATTTTTTGCTTTTTTATTTATTAAGGAATTTAATTTTTCTTCTAAAGGATGCAAGATTTATTATATAGATCCATAGGACATGATTTTTTCATATCTCTTTTTTAACAAATCAGAAATATCAACCTCATCGAAGTTATGTAATTTTTTTTCGATAACTTGGGAAATAGAATTTGACACTCCTCTTGAATCTCTATGGGCGCCCCCCAAGGGCTCTTCGATAACTTCGTCAACTAAACCTAAATTTTGAAGATTTGAGGCATCGACTTTCATTGCTTCTGCTGCATCTTTGGCCTTAGAACCGTCTCTCCAGACAATTGATGCACATGCTTCTGGTGATGCAACTGCATAAATTGAATGCTCTAACATACAAACATGGTCCCCTATTCCAATTGCTAATGCTCCGCCAGAACCTCCCTCTCCTGTAATTATTACTATTACTGGCGTTTTGAGATTCGAAAGCAGACTTAAATTCTTAGCAATGGCTTCACTCATTCCTCTTTCTTCACTCTCAATCCCAGGGTAAGCTCCAGGAGTATCAATAAATGATATCAAGGGTAATTCAAAATCTTCAGCCATTTTCATTAGCCGAGCAGTTTTTCTGTACCCCTCAGGTTGAGCCATTCCAAAATTTCTTGAAATTTTATCTTCTGTAGATTTTCCTTTTTCTTGTCCAACCAAGACAACTGGCCTTTTCTTAAATCTCGCTAGTCCTCCTATGATTGCTTTATCTTCGCCAAAAACTCTATCTCCATGAAGTTCATCAAAGTCCGAAAAAATATTTTCAATATAGTCAGAAAAATGAGGCCTATGAGGATGTCGGGCAACTTGCACTTTTTGCCAGATTGAAAGGTTTGAGTAAACCTCCTTTGTTAGTTTTTCTATCTGAGAGCTTAGTTTAGATATTTCTGATTCTATATCTTTTCCAATATCTCCAGAACCTCTCAGTTTTTCAATTTTATTTTCTAAATCGCTGATAGGTTTCTCGAATTCTAAATATGTGTATGCCATTTATTGCCTTGTAAAGTAACTAATATCTAAATTTTTTTCGCCATAATTTTTGACGAGTTTTTTTAAATTTGTGTCATTCAACAAAATTTTAAAATCATTTCCTACGTCTATTTCTGCATCTATTTCTTTTGAAGAATATTTAATTTCTACAGGGCATCCTTCTGTAATATTTGCTGAAAAAGACTTCAATTCCTTTAAATTTTCGTCTAAAAGTGAAGTATCATCACTATTCATACAAATAGTCAACTTTCTTGCAAACTTTATTCTTGCTTGTTCCAAAGTCAGCATTGTTGAAACATTCATTTTTTTTCTCAAACCTAGATTTTCTCTCTCTTTAGAACTATCAATAGATATTTCGCCATCTACTATTAATATTTTTTCATTATCTATTGGTTGCGCAAATTTTTCTAATACATCTCCTGAAATTACAAGCTCAATTCTATCTGAATTATCATCAAGAGTAGCAAAGACTAATGGGCCTCTCCTTGTATTAATTTTTTTAAAAGCGATGACAACTCCTGAACATCTTTGAATATGTTTACCTGAAGATAAAGACAAAATAGGCTCAGGAGCGACCTTTCTTACTTCCCAGCTGTGTTCATCCATGGGGTGAGCAGTTAAATAGAACCCTAAAGAGGCAAATTCTAATTTAGATTTATCAATTTCATGAAATTTACTGCTCAATTTCGTGTCCTTAACTTCTATTGAATCACTGATTTCTCCAAATAAATCATCAATTTTACTCTCTTTGAATTCAGTTTTTTGTCTTGCAAATTTTAAAGCTCCTTCTAATTTTCCTAACATTTCAAATCTATTTTCTCCAAAATTATCTAAAGCTCCAGATTTGATTAATGGTTCAAGCGACCTTTTATCAACTTTTTTTAAATCTATTCTTGAAACAAATTCATTCAAATTTTGAAAGGTCTTTTTTATTCTTTCTTCAATGATATTTTCTATAGCCGGATCTCCAACTCCTTTTATTGCTCCAAGTCCAAACAAGATTGTCTCATTATCTAACGCAACAAAATCCTTCAAACTTAAATTAATATTTGGAGGAAGAATTTTAAGGCCCAGTGCCTTAACATCATCGAGAAGAAGTTGAATTTTATCAGAATCTCCCATTTCTGAAGATAATGCAGCAGCCATAAATTGTGCAGGATAATGAGATTTCAACCAAGCAGTTTGATAAGAAATCATCGCGTATGCTGCAGAATGGGATTTATTAAAACCATAACCAGCAAAGGTTTCTATTTGATCAAATAACCCTTCTGCAAATCTTGCGGATTTTCCCTTTTTAATAGCTCCATCAATAAAAACAGGTCTTTGTTTTTCCATTTCCTCTGGTATTTTTTTACCCATTGCCCTTCTTAACAAATCTGCTTGTCCTAAAGAAAATCCCGAAAATTCTTGTGCTAATTGCATGACTTGTTCTTGATAGACTATTACACCATATGTATTTTTTAGAATTTTTTCTACATGTTCGTCGCCATATTTAGTTTTTTCGATACCTTTCTTTCTGTTTATATACGTATCAACCATTTTCATTTCTAAAGGTCCAGGTCTGTATAGAGCAACTAAAGCAATGATATCTTCAAAATTATTGGGTTTTAACTTGACGATATATTCTTTGATTCCTCTTGATTCTAACTGAAATACTGCGGTTGAAAGGCCTCTTTGTAATAAATCAAAAGTACCTTTGTCTTCTAAATCTATTTCATCTATATCAATAGGTTCCAGGTTTATTTTGCTTCTAGAATTATTAATCTCGACGAGAGCTTTATTAATTACCGTAAGAGTTTTTAATCCTAAAAAATCGAATTTTTGTAATCCTACTGATTCAATATCTTTCATATCAAATTGTGTTGCAAGGGTGTCGGTTGTTTCATCTAAGTACAAAGGGGAGTAATCATTAATTTCCGAAGGCGCCATAACAACTCCCGCAGCATGTTTGCCTACATTTCTTATTATTCCTTCCAATTTTTTTGCCATTTCAAATATTTCAGCTGCATCTTCGTCCACTTTAAGAATTCGTCTCAAATCGGAATTGTCCTTAAGAGCCTTTTCGAGAGTCATCTCTGGACTAAAGGGAATCATTTTCGCAAGTCTGTCTGCTAATCCATACGATTTTCCTTGTGCTCTAGCTACATCTCTAACTACAGCTCTTGCAGCCATAGTGCCAAAAGTACATATTTGAGCAACAGCCTTTTTGCCATACTTTTCGGTAACATATTCAATTACCTTTTCTCTTCCGTCTCTGCAAAAATCTATATCAAAATCTGGATTACTTATTCGGTCTGGATTTAAAAATCTTTCAAATAAAAGATCATATTTAATTGGATCTATACCTGTGATGCCTATCGCGTAAGCTATCAGAGAACCTGCTCCAGACCCTCTTCCAGGGCCAACAGGGACAGAATTATGCTTAGCCCAGTTAACGAAGTCTGCAACTATGAGAAAGTATCCTTCGTAACCCATTTTTAAAATAACTTCTAATTCATAATCTAATCTTTCTTTATAAGTATCAGGAATTTCGGAAAATTTTTGTACTTGAATTTTTTTTGTTATTCCCTCTTGGATTAAGTTTTTTAAATAATCTGCTTCTGATGATTGATTTGGAGTTTTAAAATCAGGTAAAACATAAATACCTGTTTTTACTTCCAAATTACATTTTTTTGAAATTTCATAGGCATTCGATAGAGCTTCTGGAACATCGCCAAAAAGCTCATTCATTTCTTCAGTTGATTTAAAATACTGAGAATCCTGAAAAAACCTTTGTCTTCTTTTATCTCCTAAAACATGCCCGGATTGTATACAGACTCTTGTTTCATGTGCTTCAAAATCCTCTTTAGCTAAAAATCTTACTTGATTTGTAGCTACTACTGGAATTCCTAAATTTTTAGAAAATTCTATCAAGGTTTGATTGCATAGTTCTTCTTGATTTTTTCCAGTTCTAGTTAGTTGTAAGAAAAAATTGTCTTTATAAATATTTCTTAGATACTCGATTTGTTTTAGAGCTATATCCTGTTTTCCTGCCAAAATGGACTGCCCAACCTGACTTTCTATACTTCCGGTAATTAAGATGAGATCTTCAGAAAACTTTGCTAAATCTTGAACAGATAGATGAGGATGTCCATTAACTTTCCCTAAAGTATGAGATTTAGAAATCAAACGAATTAAATTTTTATATCCGTTATGATTTTTTACCAGTAGCTGTAGATTTCCAGAATTACTATTTTCTCCTGATAGGATAAAATCTGACCCACAGATTGGCTTTATACCTTTTTTTCTTAACTCTTTATAAAATTTAATAAACCCAAATAAATTTGATAAGTCTGTAATTGCTAAACTTTCAAAATTTAATTCAGACGCCTTATCAGCGAGATCATGAATTCGAATTAACCCATCTTGAATGGAGTATTCTGAGTGCAAATTTAAATGGGTATATTTATTCATTCAATTTTTTTACAGGGCCAAAAGTTTTTCTATGTTCTGCTATAGAACCAAACTTTTTAAGTGCATGCAAATGATCTTTCGTTGGATAACCTTTGTGCTTAGCAAAAAGATATTGTGGATATTTTTTATCTAAATCTATCATTAATTGGTCTCTATAAACTTTAGCTACTATTGAGGCTGCCATGACCTCCTCGTAAATATTATCTGCTTTTACTATCGCCTTGCATTTTTGAGAGATATCAATTTTATCAACCCCATCTACAATAACTTCTATATTTTTTTTCTTTAACTTTTCTACAGCTATTTTCATTGCAAGAAGAGAAGCTTGTCTTATATTAATCTTATCTATTTTTTTTGATGAAACTTCGGCTATGGCATAGTCAACGCAATTCTTTTTGATATCTTTAGATAATATTTGTCTTTTTTTTGGAGATAATAACTTTGAATCTTTCAAAGATAATATTTCTTTTTTTTTTAAAATTATAGCTGCCGCAACCACTGGCCCTGCGATAGATCCTCTTCCCACTTCATCAACACCAACAAAAAAAGTTTTCAAAATTTTGAGGAAAGTTTGTCTATGATTTTTGAAAATTTATTATCATTTTCATTTATCAAAGATTGGTGTAAAGCTTTAAAATCTTGAATCATTGCTTCGTTAGAGTTATCAATGAGGTAATCTAGTTCCTCAATAACTTTATTTATTTTTAAATCTCCTTGCCTTAATTCAGGGACTATTTTTTTATTAGCTAGAATATTAGGGAGAGAAATATAGTCTAACTTAAGCAAAATATTTGTAATTAAGAAATTACTAATTGGATTGCTTTTATAAATCACGCAAAAAGGAGTTTTGCTTAACATAGCTTCTAAAGTTGCGGTTCCAGAAGACACAATTGCATAATCGCAAGCTTTTAAAACCTCTCTTGTGTTCCCTTTAATCAAAGAAATATTTTCTTTTTTAAGATAGCTATTTTCGCTTAACGAATTTTCTTCAGTTAAAGAAACTATAAAGTGGTAATTTGGATTTTTAAAATAATAACTATTTGCGACCTCTTCTAAAATTTTAAGATGATTTTTCAATTCAGATTTTCTGCTCCCCGGCAATAATGCAATATAAATTTTTTTATTATTAAAAGACAACTTAGTTTTAAATTTTTCTTTGTCTATATCTATTTCAAAATGCTCAGCGAGAGGATGCCCTGTAAAATTAGAAGACATATTTTCATTTGCCAGTAATTTTTCTTCAAAAGGAAAAATACTATAAATATGATCTAAATATTTTTTAAACCTTTTAGCCCTTCCTTTTCTCCAAGCCCAAAATTGAGGGCAAACATACTGAATGGTTTTGGTATTAGTTTTAGATTTAATTCTTTTTGCAATTCCCGCATTAAAGGATGGACTATCAATTCCGATAAAAAATTCCGGTTGTTCTTCAAGAATAAAATCTATAAGTTGTTTTCTTCTTCTTAAAAGCCTATTTAGATTTATTAAAGGGTCAATTAAACCCATAACTGATAAATCATTGATTGGAAAAAGAGATTCCATTCCTTCTTTTTGCATCAAACTACCAGCTAAACCAACAAAACTGGCGTCGGGATATTTTTTTTTTAAATTATTTATTAATTGTGCCCCTAAGAAATCTCCTGATTCTTCTCCAACTGAAAAGGCAAATTTAATTTTTTTCACTGTTATCTAACTATGCCTCTTTCAGAGGCATTTATGGAGTTCAATAGTATTTGTACTTCTGAAATTTCATTTAAGTTTTTAGAAATTTCATCAATTGCGTCTTTTAATTTGAAATTTCTTAAATATAAAATTTTGTAAGCTTCTTTTAATCCATCAGAAACTTCTTTTCCAAGATTTAGCCTTTGAATGCCTGTTGTGTTTAGGCCTCTTGGAAAAGCAGGACTTCCACTTACCCTTACAAAAGCTGGTATATCTTTTCCTACAGAACTGCCCATAGCAGAAAAACTATATTGCCCTACTTTACAAAATTGATGTACCAAAGAGAATCCTCCTAGAATTGCTCCTTTTTCTATTTTCACGCAACCTGCAAGAGAAGCATTATTTACTAAAACCACTTCATCGTGGATTTCACAATCATGAGCAATATGACAATAAGCCATAATTAAATTTTTAGATCCTATTTTAGTTAAAGAATTTTCTTGAACAGTTCCTCTGTTGATTGTTACTCCCTCCCTTATTACATTATCATCGCCTATTTCTAAATAAGTTTTTTCACCTTTATATTTTTTATCTTGAGGATCTCCCCCTATAGAAGCAAACTGAAATATTTCATTATTTTTTCCTATTTTAGTCGGACCCTCTATAACAACGTGAGAGTGAATTACTGAATCTTTACCAATTTCTACTTCAGGACCGATGACTGAATAAGGACCAATGCTTGCTCCGTCATCTATTTTTGCCGAAGGATCAATTACAGATAATTTATGAATCATTATTTTGGTCTGTCGGCACAAAGAATTGTTGCGGAACAAACAAATTCATCATCAACAGATGCTTTGCATTCAAATTTCCAAATTCCTTTTTTATCAGACAATTTTGTTGACTCGAGAATCAATCGATCTCCAGGAACAACTGGGCGTTTAAATCTTAGATTATCTGCTCCAACAAAATAATATATAGAACCTTCTTCTGGAGTCTTATTCATTGTTGCAAAGCCTAAAATGCCTGATGCTTGGGCCATAGCTTCTAAAATCAATACTCCTGGAAAAACCTCTTTGTCTGGAAAATGACCAATAAAATGAGGCTCGTTTGTAGTTATGTTTTTATATGCTTTTATATATTTGTTAAGCTCTATCTCCACTACCCTGTCTACCAACAGTGCTGGATACCGGTGAGGTAGAAGTTTTTTTATATCCTCTATATTCACTTTTTAATTTTTCTATTTAATTCTGCAGAATATTTTAGCCAATCTCTATGCTCCATCAACATTGACCCGCCTGAATATATTCCTTTTTTTGTAATTGATTTTGTAACAAAAGACATCGGGGTAACAGTAACATCATCACACAAGTTAATATTATCAATGATTCCGCAACCACCTCCGATCTTACATCTTTTTCCAACCTTAGTTGTACCTGCTATTGCTGTTTTCGCCCCTATAATTGTATTTTCTCCAATCTCACAATTATGTGCTATGTGCACTTGATTATCTAACTTCACTCCTGATTTTATTACAGTTTCTCCAGTCGATGACCTGTCAATGGTGCATCCCGATCCAATTTCAACTTCATTTTCCACTTTAACAATACCTAAGTGCTCAATCTTTTCCCATTTTTCATCTTTATTCGCGAATCCTAAACCGTCTGAACCCAAGACAGAATTTGCGTGAATAATACAATTTTTTCCTATTTTCGTTTCGGAATAGATTGAAACATTAGGATAAATTAATGTGTTATCTTCTATTTTTACTTTCGAGCCTATGAATGCTCCCCCAAGAATTTTGACGTTTTTTCCAATCTCAGCTTTCTCTTCTATTATTACCCTCGGCCCAATAAAAGAGCTAGGATCAATATCATTAGATTCAATCGAAGCGTCAGAGCTCACTCCAATCTTTTCTATATTTTTTTTAAATAACTGAGTTAGTTTGGCGTAAGCTATATGAGCATCTTTAACAACAATAGAAATCGAATTATTAAAGCTCGCGTATTCTTCTTCTAAAACTACTACTTTAGCTTTCGTAGTTTTTAACTTATCAATAAATTTTTTGTTATAAAAAAATGAAATATCTTCATCATTGGCGAGATCAAGAGGCAAAATGTTTTCAACCTCACAATCTTCTTCACCAATTATTTTTCCATCAAGATAATTAGCAATCTTCTTAAGATTAATTTTTTTTTCACTCAAACTTAGATTTATTTTTCCTTGTTTGCCTGATTAAGCAAATTAATAACTTCAGGAGTAACATTAATTGCCTCATTGGATGTATCAAATGCAAGTAATGCCCCACTATTAAATAATAGACTTATTTTTTTTGCTTTTACTAATTCATTAATAACTTTTTGTACATTGGGAGTTTGCTCAGCTTCTAATTTTTGGAGAAGCTCCCCCTCCAAAGCCTGCGCTTTTTGATTTGCATACTGCAGATCTTGATAAAGTGTTTGAGCTTTTTTTTGCATGGTTGCTTTTTCTTCATCAGACAAGGTTTTACTTTCTTTTTGAAGTTCTTCAGACACAGATATTAGTTCTTCTTGTTTTTTTTGAGCTTCATCACTAATTGTCTTGTATTCATTTGATTCTCTAAGGTCTTCAAATCTTTCTCTTGCAAGATCTGTCCCCAGAAATACGGTTCTATAATCTATTACAGCAATTCCCTCTGTAGCACTTAAAGAGATAGAAAAAATTGATGATGCTATTAATATTGTGTAAAAAACTATTATTTTCATAAACCTTCTCCGTTTTACTAATAAATTGTCATTCCTAACTTTTAAATTATACAGAAGATTTATAAATTAAAACTGATTTCCTATTTCAAATTGAAATGCTTCTGTCTCATCATATTCGTCATCATTCAAGGCAGATGATATAGAAAAGGACAGTGGACCAAGTTGAGTTATCCAAGTAAAGCCTAGACCGACTGAATATCTTAATTCGCCTAAATCGAATTCACTACATTGAAGTTCATAACTTTTACATCCATCACTAAATACATTACCGTAATCAAAAAATAAAGAGCTTCTTACGGATCTTGTGTCGTCCAAAAAAGCTAAATTGAAAATAAAGTCTAAACCGCCTTCAACAAGATAAGCTCCTCCAGAAGGCCTATTAGAAAAAAAATAACCGTTACTATATACCGCTCTTGGTCCAAGAGTATTTTGTTTAAAACCTCTTACAGATTTCAAGCCTCCTGCATAAAAATTTTCATAAGGTGGTGAATTCTCTGTATCGCCATAAGCAAACAAAGCTCCTATCTCATTCCTAGTTGAAAATATTAAATTAAAAAAGATGGGTCTATAATATTTAAAATTATATTTAATTTTTCCGTAAGTAACGTCACTTGGAGGAACAGCAATATTTGCCGAAATCTGATTCAAAGTACCTGCAGTAGGAAATAGACCTCTATTTAATGTATTCCTGGTCCAACTGGCTCCTAGCGTTATGGAATCTTGGGTATCTCCTTCCGAGTTGACGTAATCAAGCAATTGTTGAGAAGAAAAAATATCTGTTTTAAGTTTGGTTTGATCAAGTGCAGCTGAAAGTCCTAGTTGTTGAATTTCATCGATTGGAAGTACAAGATTTGATGACAATCCAACTGAATCTGTACTATAAGCCGATGCATTAAATGCAGAATAATCAGACGAAGAGTAATATGCTCCATATCCTAATCCTATTCCATCAATAGTAAAATAAGGATCAAAAAAATTAAATTGTAAATTAGTTTGATAATCGCTTGAATTTATACCAATAGTAATTCTGTTACCGGTGCCAAAAGCATTCGATTCAGAATAATTAGCACCTAAACTGAACCCGTAGGCTCCATAACCAAGGCTACCCGCTATGGAACCAGAAAATTCTTCCTCAACAGTAAAATTTACATCTATTTTGTCGGCTTCTCCTGGGACAGGAACCGTTTCAAATTCAACCTCTTTAAAATATCCAAGCCTATCTAATCTTCTTTTTGAATTCTCTAATAAAACATCTGAGGCCCACGAACCTTCCATTTGTCTCATTTCTCTTCTCAAGACAACATCATGAGTCCTCTTATTACCAGAAAAATTTATTTTTCTTATATAAGTCCTTTGTCCAGGATCAATGAAAACTGTAACATCGACAAACCCTTCTTTATCTGCTTCCTCTGTTGAAGCAACAACTTCTGCCGAAGAAAAGCCTTGATTACTCATTAACGAGGTTATTTCCTCTTCTGCAAAAGTAAGAGCCTCTTGTGAAAAAGGAGCATTTGGGATGATGAATTGTGTCTTTTGCAAAATTAAAATGGGAGAAATCGCATCAGGAAGATCTCCTGCATACGAAACTTCGTTTGTATAAAATATTTTATTTTCTGAAATATTAATTGTAATAAATATATTTTTTTTATCTTCTGACAAAGAAACAATTGAAGAATCCACGTTAAATTTTAGATATCCTCTGTTTTTATAAAAAGATTCTAAATTTTCTAAATCTCCCTTCAGATTCTCTTTGGAGTAAGGTTCTCTTTTAGAAAAAATTGATCTCCATGTTCTTGGCTTTAATTTGAAAAATCTCAAAAGCTCCTCTTCGGAAAAATTTTCATTCCCTACTATATTTACTCTTTTTATCGAAGCAGTGGATCCTTCATCAATAACAATATTTAATTTAACTCTGTTACGTTCTAAATCTTCTGATGAAACTTCTACTTTTGCTCCATACCTTCCTTGCGAAATGTATTGTCTTTCAAGCTCCGAGCTTAAATTTTCAAAAACTGATCTCTTAAACAAAGTCCCTCTGTAAATACCTGAATTTTTAAGACCATCTAAAAGACTCTCTGATTTAATTGCCTCATTTCCCTCAATAGAAATTTCATCGATTGTTGGCCTCTCCTTTAAGTTGATTAAAAGAGCACTTCCATCTCTACCAATCTGAATATCATCAAAGTTGCCAGTAGCAAAAATTGATTTTGAAATATTTTGAATATCTTCTAGGACAACTTTGTCTCCAATAGTTATAGGAATATTGGAAAAAATACTTCCAGCAGAAATTCTTTGTAATCCACTTATTCTGATATCTTCAACAATCCAAGCTTCTTCCGAAGCAATAAAAGAGGATGAACTTAAAATAATAGTAAGAATTAAAATCCTTTTAAGAAAAATTAGTAGCAATTTTAAGCTCCTATTCTTGAAATATCATTCATGAAAGCAAAAATCATCAGAAGAACAACAGCTGATATTCCAAATCTGTAAGTAAAATCCAAAACTGCTGGAGATATTGGAGATCCTTTTAATCTTTCAATGGTTAAAATTAGAATTTGACCGCCATCTAAAATGGGGATTGGAACTAGATTTATTACGCCCAAGCCGATGCTCACATAACTTATCAACAGGAGGAAAGAATAAAATCCCCCGTATATCAATGATTCTCCGGCAAACTGACCTATCATTACTGGGCCACCAAGATTCTTAGGAGAAACATAGCCGATGATCATCTTATAAAGAAATTCAAAAGAATCCATCACAACATTAAATGTTTGAATTGTGGCCTTATTAAGAGCAGATAAAGGAGCCTCTCTCTGAAAAACTAAAGCTTCTGGTGAAATCTTATTTGAAGCAGAAATTCCAATTAACCATTCATTTTTCTCTTCAGAAAATTCGGGCAGTATTGATAAAAACATAATTTCTTGATCTCGTAGAATTTTGAAATTTGATGGCAAGCCTAGATTGATATTTATTTTACTTTTAATTTCTGACCATGAAGAGACCGCTTGATTATTAATTTCAAGAATCTCGTCATTCTTTTTAAGACCTGAAATTTCAGCAGGACTATCAGTCAAAATTTCACCAATAATAGGCTTGATAGGTACATTGATTCCTAAATTTCTTAAAAGATCTGATGGCTCTTCTCCTTGAAGCCAGCTCTTGATTGGAATTTTTAAAGTCTTTTCTACATTAATAGAACTAACTTGAAAGATTATATCTCCTGTTTCACCTAGTCTCCTTGAAAGTGCCATCTGAGCGTCAGATCTAGTCGAAACATCAAATGAATCAATTTTTACAATTAGGTCGCCTTTTTTAAATCCGGCTTTAAAAGAAGCGCTCTCTTCATCAACATAGCCAACTAAAGATGATAGAGCGGTATTTCCGTAAATATTCAATCCAGTAAGCAAAATAATTGCTAAGAAAAAATTTGCTAAAGGTCCAGCTAACAAGATTAGGACCTTTTGATAATATTTTTTTGAAGAAAAAGAATCTTCGGTATCTTTGTCTTCATCTTCTCCCTTCATTTTTACGAATCCACCAATCGGAAGCATTCTTAAGTGAAATTCGGTATCAGCTTTATCTTTCCAGGATTTTAAAGATTTACCCATACCAATAGAAAAATCCAAAATAGTTACTTTAAAAAACCGTGCCACAGAATAATGTCCTGCTTCGTGAATTGCTGTGATAATTAATATCAAAGTTAAAAAGCCGAATATATAAACAAGAAAGTTCATCAGATTTTTTTAATATAATTCAAAGAAATTAATCTTGCTTTTTCGTTTGCATCTAAAATTTGTTCCAAAGAGGGATCAATTTTAGAATTTTCTTTATCGAATTTTTCCATAACATGTTTAATAGTATCAAAGATTAAATCAAACTTAATTTCATTATTAATAAATTTCTCGACAGCGACTTCATTTGCTGCATTCAATACTGCCGGCATTAAACCTCCAGAAGCTAAAGCATCTCTTGCAAATTTTATAGATGGAAAATCTATTTGATCTATATTTATAAATTCTAATAAATTGTTTTCTATCAAACTTAGCGGTTTAGATAAACTTTTTATTTTTCTTGGAAATCCAAGACCGTATGCTATACAAATTTTCATATCAGGTACTGACATTACTGAAAGAATGGAGTTGTCTTTAGTTTCTACCATTGAGTGAATTATGCTTTGCGGATGAATTATTACGTCTATTTGCTCACTTTTAAGATCAAATAGCCACTTGGCTTCAATAATTTCTAAAGCTTTATTCATTAGACTTGCTGAATCGATAAGATTTTTAGTTCCCATCTTCCACACAGGATGATTGAGTGCATCTTCTAATGAGACCTTGTTGAAATTCGTAATTTTTTTAACTAAAAATGGTCCACCGGAGCAAGTAATTATTACTCTGTTTAAATCCTCTCTTTCTATATTCTTAAGGCATTGATGGATAGCACAATGTTCAGAATCAATAGGGATAATTTCTGAATTAGATTTTTTTGCTTCTTTCATTAAAATTTGGCCTGCAGCCACCAAAGGTTCCTTGTTGGCGATTAAAATTCTTTTTCCAGCTTTTATAGAACTCAAAATAGTTTTAAGCCCAGCAATGCCTGATATAGCTGCAACAACTATGTCTACTTGATCGCTAAAGATTAAATCTTCTATTTCAGATTCGGAAACAAAAATATCATTTTTCGAATCATTATTTATCAAACAAATTTTCTTAACATTGAATTTATTTGCTTGTTCTAAAAGCAATTTTTTATTTGATTTCGCCACCAAACCGGCTATTGAAAAATCTTTATTATTAGCTTTGATAACCTCGAGAGTCGACTGACCAATAGAACCAGTAGATCCTAGAATAAGCACTTTTTTCAATTGATGACTCCAAGCAGGACAAAAAATAATGGCAGTACAAAAATATGACTATCAATTCTGTCTAAGATTCCTCCGTGACCCGGTAAAAGTGAACCTGAATCCTTTACATTTGCAATTCTTTTTATTCTACTTTCAATAAAATCTCCAAGCACTGCCATTGATGAGCATACTATTAAAATAAGAAAAAAAATGCTTCCAGTGATGAAAGAAAAATTTAAATCAAATTTAATAATTTGAAAATATGCAACTAAATATAAAGTGAAACTTGAAATGAGTATGCCGCCTATCATACCTTCCAACGTTTTCTTTGGACTTGTGAGTGGAAAAATTTTTTTATATCCATATTTTCTTCCAATGTAGTAAGCTCCGGAATCGTTTAAAGCCGATATCATTATTGCAAATAAAAATAACATTCTATTTTCTTCAAAAATATTTGCAAAAAAAAGAAAAAAAATAAGAAAAATTAAAAATGCTATTGAAGCCCAGTATGGTTTTTTTATTAAAAAAAATAACTCGTATAGAGCTAACCCAAAAATTAAGAAGATAGTTGTTTTAAAAATTAAGGCTGGAGCTAAAAAAATTATTGATAATAAAAATATTAAAATTATTGATGCGGTAATTTCTCGTGTATACATCTAATTTCCTGTTTTGACTCCAAATTTCCTTTTTCTCCGCGCATACTCATCTAGGGCTTTTTCAAAATCACCTTCGTTAAAATCAGGCCATAATTTTTTTAAAAAATAAATTTCAGAGTATGCTGCTTGCCAAAGAAAAAAATTACTTATTCTTTGTTCCCCAGCAGACCTAATTATTAAGTCTGGATCAGGAATCAATGAAGTTGACAAGTAATCAGTTATTAAACTTTCGTCTATATTTTTGATTTTGATTTTCTTTTTCGAAATATCTTTTGCAATAGACTTTAATGCTTGTTCAATATCCCATCTTCCGCCATAGCTTATAGCAATATTTAAACTCATCTTTGAATCGTATTTGCTTGTTTTTATTTGTGAGCTTTTTATTTTATTAATGAGAACTTTATCAAATCGAGAAATATCGCCAATAAAATTTAATTTGACTTTATTTTTAATTAAATCAGGAGTCTGCTCGTTAATAGCCTCCAGAAAAAGTTTCAAAAGACCCTTTACCTCTTTTCTTTGTCTTCCCCAATTTTCAGTACTAAAGGCAAAAAGAGTTAAGTTTTTTATTTTATTTTCTAAAAAAAATTCAACAGCAAGTCGAGCTTTTTTTACTCCTTCTTTGTGGCCATCATTTTTATCTAAGTTATTATTTTCTGCCCATCTCGTGTTTCCATCCATTATTATGGCTACATGATTTGGAAACTTTTTCATGACTTATCTAGAAATCAAGGAGATCCTTTTCTTTTTCTTCTAAAAGAGTCTCAACTTTTTTTATGAATTCATCAGTTGCTCTCTGAATAAGCTCCTCTCCTTTTTTTAAGTCATCTTCTGATATCTCTTTTTCGTTTAAATATTCTTTTAACATGCCATTAGCATCTCTTCTTTGATTCCTGATAGAAATTTTAGAATTTTCGGCTTCAGATTTTGCAACTTTAATTAGTTCTCTTCTAGTTTCTTCTGTTAAGTCAGGCAGTATTACTCTAATTACTTCACCGGAAGTTATAGGCTGTACTCCTATATCAGAAGATTGAATAGCCTTTTCAATAGGTATTACCATATCTTTCTCCCAAGGAGATATAGACAAGGTTTTGGCATTCTCAACAGCTATATTGCAAACTTGTTTCAGCGGGGTCGGATTCCCGTAATAATCAACTTCAATTGAATCCAACAAAGAAGGATTTGCTCGGCCAGTCCTGATCCTTTGAAATGTGACCTCTAAAGCAGATATAGTTTTTGCCATACCCTCCTTAGTTTCAGCTTCTGTTTCAACAATCATTTTTTTAAATTAATTTCCTAACTGAGCCTGAACTTCTTCAGCAAAATCTTTTTTCTCAACTTCTATTCCCTCTCCTACCTCATATCTTATGAAGGACAAAACAGAATTGTCATTATTTTTTAAGAGTTGGCCTACATTGAGTGAAGGATCTTTTACAAATAGTTGATCGATTAAGCTAACTTCTGACAGGAATTTTTTTAGTCTTCCTGAAGTCATTTTTTCGATAATTTCTTGAGGCTTGTCGGCATCAGAAACCTGAGCCTCGATTATTTCTTTTTCTTTATTAATTATTTCTTCTGATATTTCTTCTGGGCTAATAGCCAACGGGTTAGATGCTGCCACGTGCATGGCTAAATCTTTTCCAAGCTCTTCATTTTCTAGTTCAAGAGATACAAGAACTCCAATTTTTTTATTTCCATGTATATAAGAGTATACAAAAGGAGATGAAACATTAAATTTTCTTCTTATTACAATGTTTTCACCAATTTTTTGAACAAGATTCTGCCTTTTCTCTTCTAAAGAATCTGATAGTAATTTTTCTAAACTAGCATCAGGCGAGTTTAGACATGTTGCTAATACCTCTTCTGTAAAAGCTAAGAAGTTAGCGTCTTTAGCTACAAAATCAGTCTCACAATTAATTTCAATCAAGATAGAATTGCTTGAATCACTAGTATCGGACAGTATGACTCCCTCAACAGCTGTTCTTGATGATTTCTTTTCTGCCTTCAAGGCGCTGTTTTTTCTTAAGTTTGTAATAGCTAGGTCAGAATCTCCTCCAGCCTCTTCTAATGCTTTTTTGCATTCCATCATCCCTAATCCTGTTTTTTCTCTTAAGTCTTTAACGTCCTTAGCACTTATATTCATTTTTTCCTCTTATTTTTCTTCGGAATCTGCTAGCAAATCTTTATCTTTAGCTTCTTTTTCTGAAGAGGGTTCAGTTGAAGCTTCCTCATTCACACCTTCCGAAGAAGGATCATTAGATTCCTCGATTTCACTTTTTCTTAATATGACGGGCCCATCCTTTTTAGACCCTAAGCCAGAAGCTCTTGAAGCCCCGTCTAAGCAGGCATTTGAAATTATTCTTGCGATTAAAGAAATAGAGCGAATAGCATCGTCATTTCCTGGAATGACATAATCAACGCTATCTGGATCCGAATTTGTATCTACTAAACCTATAATGGGAATACCCATTTTCCTAGCTTCAGCTACTGCAATTTTTTCATTATTCACATCAATTATGAATAAGGCTTCAGGAAGACCTCCCATGTTTTTTATACCGCCTATCGATCTTTCTAATTTTTCCATCTCACGCCTAATTCCAAGAACTTCTTTTTTGGTTAAGTCGTTAAACTTTCCTTCTTCTTCTTGCGTTTTTAAAATTTCGAGGCGTCTGATTGAGGCTCTGACAGTTTTATAATTTGTTAACATCCCGCCTAACCATCTGTAATTAACAAATGGCATATCGCATCTTTCTGCTTCTGATTTTATTACTTTGCTGGCAGCTCTTTTAGTACCTACAAATAAAATTCTATTATTTGAAGCAGCTAATTGTTTACAGAATTCAATAGAGGGTTTCAGGTGCTCAAGAGTTTTTTCTAAATCTATTATGTGAACTTTATTTCTATTACCGAAAATGAAAGGATCCATTTTAGGATTCCAAAATCTAGTTTGGTGGCCGAAATGCACTCCTGCTTTCAGCATTTGTTCTATGGAAATATCCATCTTTGTTGCTCCTTTTTTAGCCATGCGGCTGGGTTAATCCTCCTCGAAGCTAAGTATTCAACAACTTTTGAGCAAAAGAAGCACCCGAATACTCAATCTTTACGAGTGTGTTTCATTCACTAAAAAGTGAATGGTGAGGAATTAAACCATAAAAATTAATTTACTCCAAAGCCTTAAAAAGATATTTCTTGCATAGAATAAAGCCCTGGCTTTTGAGTAACAATCCACTCAATTGCTTTTATTGCACCTTTTGCGAAGATTTTTCTATCAAAAGCATTATGAGTAATTATTAACTCGTCATTATCTAAAGATATCTTTACTTCATGAATACCTACCGACGATTCGTCTCTGATAGATTTAACAATAGTTTTAACTTTTAAATGCAAGTTTTTATCAATAAATTCAGCCAAATCTTTTGCTGTTCCCGAAGGGGAATCTTTTTTTTCTTTATGATGAGTTTCGGTAATTTCTATTTTGCTAATAAATTCGTTATTTTTTAAAGGTAATAGAGATTGTTTTAGAAGATTTATACCTAAACTCAAATTTGGAGCAATTAGGATTGGGAAATCTTCACTATATTTCTTCAAAGAAGATAGCTGATCTTCACTATGACCTGTGCTAGCCAATATAAACGGTAATTCTTTTTTTAAGCAAAATTCAGTGAGATGTTGAAAATTATCTATTGAAGAAACATCCAAAACTGCATCAATTTTATAATCAATATTATTGAAATCTGAAATTAAGTTTTCTTTGCATTCGATATTCAAAATCGAATTTAAGGGCTTTCCTAAATTTTTGTTGCTGGCTGAGGCATGGCCTCCAGCCAAAAAAATACTTTCTGTATTTTCTAACTCTTCAGCAACAACTTTTCCTAATTTTCCTGTAACACCTGAAATAAAAAGAGAGATTGACATTAAAAACCCTTTAAAAATTCTTTAGCGCTTTTCAACCAAGTACTTTTCATAGGCGTATTTTCGGAACTGCTAATAGATTCCTTAAACTTTCTAAGTAATGCTGCTTGCTCTTTGTTCAATTTAACGGGTATTTCAACTAAAACTCTTACAAGTATATCCCCTTTTGATCCACCTCTTAAAGGCTTGATCCCTTTTCCATTTAACCTAAATAATTTATGGCTTTGTGTTCCTTCAGGAATTTTAATTTTAACTTTGCCATCAAGCGTTGGGACTTCAATATCGCCGCCAAGGACTGCATCAGCATAGTTGATCGGAACCTCGCAATATAAATGCTTTCCATCTCTTTCAAAGATTTTGTGCCTTTGGACATCTACTTGTATATAAAGATCTCCATTTCCATGTTTACCGGAATCTCCTTCGCCAGATAATCTTATTCTATCTCCAGTATCAACGCCTTCTGGAATTTTTACTGAAAGAGTTTTATTTTTTTTAATAAAGCCTGCACCGCCACAGATAGAGCAATTTGGATCATGTATATCACCTTCCCCTCTGCAATGAGGACAAGTCTGTTGCATTGAAAAAAAACCTTGTTGCATTCTAACTACTCCAGCGCCGTTACAGTGGCTACACTGATGCCAAGTACCTGAACATCTCTCGCTCGAAGGAATGTCAAGATTAATACTTGTACCTTTGACAGCGTCTTCAAGAGAGACTTCAACGCTATAACTTAAATCAGCACCTCTCTGAGACCTACTTCTTGTTCTTGTAGAACCGCCAAAAATATCGGAAAAGATATCTCCAAATATGTCACTAAATCCTTCCGCTGCTCCTTGCGCATTTGTAAAAGATGGATTAACTCCATCATGTCCGAATTGGTCGTAAGCTTGTCGTTTTTGATCATCCGAAAGAATTTCGTAAGCTTCTGATAGTTCTTTAAACTTCTCGGAAGCCGCTTGATCATCAGGATTTCTATCCGGATGGTATTTCATAGCTAATTTACGATAAGCTTTTTTTAGTTCGTCTTTAGACGTGCTTTTGTTGACACCTAGCACCTCATAGTAATCTCTTTTACTCATTTTGATGCTTAATCAAAAAAATAATAACTATTTTTCTTGTTCTTTGGCTTCTTCTTTAACCTCTTCAAAATCAGCATCTACCGCCGAGTCGTCAGCAGATTCAGATTCTTGACCTCCTGAATCAGTTGAAGCGTTTTGTTGTTGCTCTGCGTAAAGTCTCTGAGCTAGAGAAGATGAAGCCTCAGCTAGCGCTTTGGTTTTGTCCTCAATTTCTTGTTTATTTTCGCCTTTCATGGCTTCTTCAAGAGAAGTAATAGCTTCTTCAATCTGAGTTTTTTCGTTTTCTTCAACTTTATCAGCTGATTCTTCTAAAGTTTTTTTGCAGCTGTGAATTAAAGTGTCTGCAGAATTTCTTGCCTGCACCATTTCTTCGAAAATTTTATCTTCTTCGGCATTTGCTTCTGCTTCAGTAACCATTTTTTCTATTTCTTCTTCAGATAAACCGCCTGAAGCTTGAATGGTAATAGATTGTTCTTTATCAGTTGCTTTGTCTTTAGCTGAAACATTTAAGATTCCATTAGCATCTATGTCAAAGGATACCTCAATTTGAGGCATACCTCTTGGAGCAGCTGGAATCCCATCTAAGTTAAATAGACCTAACTGCTTATTTTCTTTTGCCTGCTTTCTCTCACCTTGAACAACGTTTACGGTTACAGCAGTCTGATTATCCTCTGCAGTTGAAAAAATCTGAGATTTATTGGTTGGAATAGTTGTATTTTTTTCTATTACAGGAGTCATGACTCCACCCATAGTTTCTATACCTAAAGTAAGAGGTGTGACATCTAAAAGAAGAATATCTGTTACGTCTCCGGATAGAACAGCTCCCTGAACGGCAGCTCCTACAGCAACGGCCTCATCCGGGTTAATATCTTTTCTTGGCTCTTTTCCGAAAAATTCTTTAACTTTTTCTTGAACCATAGGCATTCTTGTTTGCCCTCCTACTAAAATTACGTCATTAATTTCAGAAGTTTTTAAATTTGCGTCCTTTAGTGCAATCTCAACTGGCTTTAAACTTCTTGCAACTAATGGCTCTACAAGAGCCTCAAGCTTAGATCTAGTTAATTTAATTAAAAGGTGTTTAGGACCAGATGAGTCAGCAGTAATATATGGAAGGTTGATTTCAGTTTGTTGATTGGAAGAGAGTTCAATCTTGGCCTTTTCCGCTGCTTCCTTGAGTCTTTGTAGTGCGGCCGGATCCGATTTCAAATCAAAATTTTGCTCTTTTTTAAATTCATCAACAAGATGATCTATCAACGCAAGATCAAAATCTTCTCCACCAAGGAACGTGTCGCCATTGGTAGACAAAACTTCAAATTGTTTTTCACCGTCTATTTCAGCTAGTTCTATGATAGAAATATCAAATGTTCCTCCACCCAGGTCGAAAACAGCAATCTTTTGATCGCCAGTTTTTTTATCTAAACCAAAGGCTAATGCTGCTGCCGTAGGCTCATTTATTATTCTTTTAACTTCTAAACCGGCAATTTTTCCTGCATCTTTAGTAGCCTGTCTTTGGGAATCATTAAAGTAAGCTGGAACAGTTACTACCGCTTCTTTTACCTCATGACCTAAGTAGTCTTCAGCAGATTTTTTCATTTTCGTTAAAATCTGAGCAGAAACTTGTTGAGGAGCTAAACTCTCACCGTTTGCTTTAACCCATGCATCACCATTGTCAGCCTTGATAATTTCAAAAGGAGTCATTTCTTTATCCTTAGTTACAACTTCATCAGAAAACTTCCTGCCAATAAGTCTTTTAATGGCGTATAGCGTATTTTCTGGATTTGTAACAGATTGCCTTTTAGCGCTTGAACCGACTAATGTTTCGCCATCTGTATACGCTACAACGGAGGGAGTGGTTCTCTCACCTTCAGCGTTTTCGATGACTTTAGCATTTTCACCTTCCATAATAGAAACACATGAATTCGTGGTCCCTAAATCAATACCTATAATTTTAGCCATTTATATCTCCGTAAATATTCTTACAAATACTTTATTGAGGGCTAATATATTTTTTTCAAGGATAAATTTTACTTTTTGCTGACTATTACCATTGCTGGCCTTATTACTCTATCTCTAAACTTAAATCCTTTTTGAGTTACTTCTAAGCAAGTATTAGGTGAAACATCCTTATTTTCTACTACCGATATAGCTTCATGCTCATCTGGATTAAACTCTTCATTTTTTGGATCTACTACAGAAATACCGTTTTTTTCTAAAGCTCCCAACATCTCTCTAATTACAAGTTCTATTCCTTCTGATGGAACGCTTTTAGTTTTTTTGTCTTGGTGCTCTAAAGTTCTAAAAAGATTATCAATCGATGGAAGAATATCCTTTACAAGGGATTCGGAACCATACAAACGAGCTTTTAAAACTTCGTTTTGGGCAGTTCTTCTAACATTTTGAACTTCGGCTTGAGCTCTAAGAACTTTTTCTTCTAAATCTTCTAGTGAATTTTCTGCTTCTTCAGTTTCTTCTATAGAATCCTTTTCTTTTTTTTCTAAGTCGTCGTTTTCATCAAAAGATTGATTTTTTTCTTCATCAGAAGTTTCCTCGTTATTATCTTTTTTATTCATTTTCTTTTTTTGGCTCAACATAGAGGACGAGTTTATGATCTATCAATCTATAACCATGGGAATCTGCTAGTTTTTCTTGAATGTCTTCAATCATTTGATTGTTAAATTCAATTACTTTGCCGGTCTTAATACAAACCATATGGTCATGATGTTCATCAAAATCTGGATTCGAAGCAAGCTCATAGACTGAATGACCTGATTCAAAATTTTGTTTTTCTAAGATTCCAGCTGATTCAAATTGCGTTAATACTCTGTAAACAGTTGCAAGACCAACCTCGTCACCCGAATCCAAGATTTTTTTATAAACATCATCAGCACTTAAATGTCTTTCCGAAGATTTCTCAAAAATTTCTAATATTCTTACTCTCGGTAAAGTTACTTTTAAACCTGCTTCTCTTAAATTTTTATCTTCGCTCATAAGAATGTATATAATTGAGACGTTTAATCATGATTTATAGAATTTTACTAAAAACGATTTATATTTCACTATTTATTTTTATTCTAAATGGTTGCTCTTTGAATTTCTTCGATAACTTTTACAAAGTTACAGTTCCTCAAGGAAGCATAGTAACCGATAAAATGATAGAAAAATTGGAAGTTGGTCTCACAGAAGCGCAAGTGAAATTCATCATGGGCTCTCCAACATTAAATGACGGCTTAAACCCAGATATTTGGGTGTATATCGGCACTCTTACTGTTGGAAGCAGCACAGAATATAATAATCATTTTACTCTTTATTTTGAAAATGGCAGATTAACCAAATGGATTGATCGTTACAAAAACGAAAACTCTAGCAACTAATTTTTCAGGAAAAAAAATAACTTAAAAAAATCGTTCCGATTGATATTGGTGCTACATACTTTAAACAGATAATAAAAAAATTATAAAAGCCACTATTCATCTTTAAATCTTTTTTCATTTTTTCTTTTTCTAAAACCCACCCTACCAATAAACAAATTGCTAAGCCTCCGAAAGGCAACATTATATTGTTTGTTAAAAAATCCATTAGACTTAAAAAATCAAAGCCGAAAATGAAAATTTCTTTCCAGATATTGAATGAAAAAATACTGCCCAAACCTAATATCCAGGCGAACAAACCTAAAATTATTACTCCTAATTTTCGAGTGAAAATTTGTTGTTCTTCTACCCACGCTGTAAAAGGTTCAATAAGTGATACTGAAGAACTCACCGCTGCAATAGAAATTAAAATAAAGAAAATTGAAGAAAAAATACTTCCATAAGGCAAAGAACTAAAAGCAATCGGTAATGTTTCAAATAATAATCCCGGACCGGAGGAAACCGAAAGAATTGGATTGCTAAACACTATCGGAAAAATAGTTAATCCAGCAAATAACGCAACCGAAGTATCTAAAATTATTATTACGGGAATTGTTTTAGCAATGGGTTGATCTTCAGGCATATAAGCTCCATAGGCCATGATTGCTCCCATACCTATGCTCAAAGTAAAAAATGCCTGGCCCATTGCAGCAATAATCACCGAAGTTGAAATTTTAGAAAAATCTGCATCAAATAAGAAATTAAAAGCTCTTAAAAAATCACCTGTAAAAGATGAATAAATGCACAAAAGAATTATTAATAAAAATAAAGTAGGCATTAAAAAGTTAATTGTTTTACCAATCCCGTCTATAACTCCTTTACCGACAATAAAACAGGTGATGCCTAAGAATAGTGTATGCCAAAAAATCATTTTCATTGGCGAGCCAACAAATTCACTGAAATAATTTAATGAATAATATACTGGATCAACTTCGTTACTTGGCATGAAATTGAAAATGTATGCTGCAGCAATGCCGGCGAAAACGCTATAGTAGGATAAGATCATTAATCCTGCTATTGCGCCAAGCCAGCCCAAAATTTTCCAATAAAAAGAAAGATTAAAATCAGTAACTACTTTCTTAATGCTGTTAATAGGACTTTTTCGTCCATATCTACCTAAATAAGTTTCTGCCATCATGACAGGTAACCCAATGAGCAAAATACACAAGAAATAAATTAGAACAAAAGCGCTCCCGCCATTAGTTCCAGCCATATAAGGAAATTTCCAAATATTTCCTAAACCAACTGCAGAACCAGCTGCAGCTAGAATAAAAGTCCAATTACCCTGCCAAATCTTATTTTGATTCATTCTTTTTTTAGATTTTATATTAACTAGATATACTAACTTAATGTCTAAAGATAAAAAAAGAAACCCTCGTCCTGTGATTGACAACAGGCAAGCTCGATACAACTTTGAGTTACTAGAAAGTTTCGAAGCAGGATTGGCTCTGGAGGGATGGGAGGTTAAAGGTATCAGATCAGGCGAAGTAGACATGAAAGATAGCTACGTTTTAATGAAAAATGGTGAGGCATGGATTTTAGGATTAAAAATATCTCCTCCAAAAGAAGTCACTTTTCAGGTTGATCAAAATAGAACTAAAAAATTACTTTTGACCAAATCAGAATTAGGCAAAATTTTTAAGGCAACTCAAGAAAAAGGTTTGACCTGTGTTCCAACAAAAATTTTTTGGAAAACAAACTTAATAAAAATTAATATTTCATTAGGAAAAGGAAAAACTAAATTTGATAAAAGAGAAACTATCAAAAGAAAAGAGTGGGATAGAGAAAAAGCTAAAATAGGAAAACTCTCTAGTAAGTTGAAATAATTTCATTAAAATAGGTTTTCGCTTTGGGGGCGAAACGGATTAGACATTTGTTCGAGAACCTTAAGTGCATGCCGAGCAGGTAACAAGCTCGAGAAAATAAGTTACAAAACATTTAGTTGGCAATAAAGCAAACTACGCACTAGCTGCATAATTCGGCTAGCTTTTTTAACCCGATACCTATTAGGGTTTAAAAAAGTCATTTAATAGGTTGCTTGGGAAAATTTGTCTGATATTTTCTCAAAAAGATTTTCAGACTGCTTTTAAAAAATCCTGCTCATCGGAGTTTTTAAAAGGAGATTAAAAGATGAAACTAAGCATGTAGATCTGACGGGGATGGATTGATGGACGCGGGTTCGATACCCGCCGCCTCCACCATTAGTTTTTGTTAATCTAATTGTTATTTAAGACAATGAATAAGACAGCTGGCTTATTTAAGACAAGTATCTTACAATTGATCCATGGAAAATAAAGCCATTCAAAATCTTTTGCTCAACAGGACTAAAACAAAAATTATAGAAACAGCTGAGAGATTATTTGCTGAAAAAGGAATTAATAACGTTTCTACAAGAGAAATAGCTAGGGAAGCCGGTCAAAAAAATCATTCTGCTCTTCATTATCATTTTGGTGACAAAGAAAACCTTCTGGATGCCCTTTTAGATTACAGACTGACGCCTCTCGACAATAAAAGAAAATTTTTATTAGATGAAGCGCTTTCTGTGTCTAAAAATCCTAATTTAAGAGAATTAGTTACTGTTTTAATTACTCCTATGGCTGAAAATGCGTTGGATCCGAAAAGAAAAAACTATATTTTAAAGATTATGGGAGAATTACTGACCTCCGCAGACTGGAGAAAAAAATATTCAGTTCGAAGTGACAAGGCGCCTACTGCAATAAAAGTCACAAATATGATCTTCAAGATACTAAAAAAAGACTTAGGAGAAGAAATTGCCTTCGAACGATTGCGGTTCATGGCTGGAGCAATAATGGTTACTTTTGCGGAGTGGAGTATTTCTAGTTCTAGTCCCGAATGGGCTGAAATTAATAATAAACCTCAAGGTATTTTGGAAAACAAGACAGAAATAAACTTGTCTTTAAGATCTAACGAAGATCGCATTACAAATCTTGCTGATTTCATTATGGGAGCGATTACTTACCAATCGGCTTCCAGAAATAAAAATACAACAAAACTCAGACAAGTCTGATAGTTTTTGTCTTCTAGTTATTGACTTTAAGAAAATAAAACTTCATCATTCGCAACTTATGGCAAACATACAATCAGCAAAGAAAAGAGCGAGACAAGCTTTAACTAGAAATTCTCTTAAGAGTAGTCAGCGAGCAGCTGTCAGAACTGCTATTAAAGGAGTCGAGGAAGCAGTTTCTTCTAAGGATTCTGAACTTGCCAAAACGAACTTTAAATCTACTCAGAAACTAATTGATAAGATGGCTAATAAAAAGGTCATTTCTAAAAATAGTGCTGGAAGACAGAAATCAAGACTTAACAAGGCCATTAAGTTAATCAGTTAACATAATCTTCGTTCCTTGATCTTTTCCATCTAAGATATCTAAAACTATATTGCCAGTCTTTCCATTGGCAATCCAAACTTCGTTACTTTCGTTTAGAAAATTTTTTGCTGCTTTTAGTTTTGTTTCCATTCCTCCTCTACCAAATTCTCCAGGTTTTCCAAATTTAATATCATAATCATCAAGCTCCTTTAAGTTAATATTTTTAATTAATTTAGCTGTAGCATTTTTTTTAGGATCTTCTTTGTAAATACCATCCTGATCAGTCAAAATAATTAAATAATTTGCTTCGATTAAACTTGCAACCTCGCCACTTAACTGATCGTTATCCCCGTGTTGTATTTCTTCTGTTGATACAGAATCGTTTTCATTAATTATTGGAATAGCTCCTAAACGGAATATATTTTTTAAACTTGTCTTTATATTTTTTGAACGGTCCTTATCTTTAAAATCGCCATGACTCATCAAAACTTGTGCGGCTAGAAGGCCGTGAATGCGAAATTCATCTTGATAGGCGTTAATTAAGCCAATTTGACCTACCGCAGATAAGGCTTGCAATCGGTCAATTTCTTTTGGCTTCTCTTTTATTCCCCAGGATTTCATACCATGCGCTATAGCTCCGGAAGATACAACTATTACCTCAAACCCCTTTTCAACAAGATCTCTAATTTGAGACGAAACAGATCTAATCAATTCTTTATCAATTGAATCATTTGAATCTGTTACTAAGCTCGAACCTACCTTTATAACAACAACTTTGGACATACTATATTCTAGTCTAATGAAAAAACTTTAGTTCCTATTTCAGAAACTAAATTCTCTAACCCTTTTCCCGTAATAGCAGATATAGAAAATATTCTTTGTTCTTTAAACTCTTCTTTTAACTCTTTTCTTATCATCTCTTCTTTAGAAGGATCAAGATCATTTTTATTAATAACAATCCACTGTTCTTTTTGAGCTAAATCGGAACCAAAAAGTTCAAGCTCAGTATTGATATCATTTATGTTTTTAATAATATTTTCAGGTTCAAAAGATGATACATCTACAATATGAAGCAAAACCTTAACTCTCGATAAATGTTTTAAAAATTGTATCCCCAATCCTTCTCCTTCAGATGCTCCAGGAATTAATCCAGGTATATCTGCGACAACAAAAGAATTAAAACCGCTTTGAACTACTCCCAAATTTGGACTTAAAGTAGTAAAAGGATAATCTGCTACTCTAGGTTTTGCAGAAGAAATTTTAGAAATAAGAGTAGATTTTCCAGCATTTGGCATTCCTAGTAGTCCCACATCTGCTAAAACCTTAAGTTCTAGCTTAATATTGAATTTTTCTCCTTCATCTCCGTCTGTTGTTTTTCTTGGGGCTCTGTTGGTAGAAGTTTTAAACCTAGCATTGCCAAAACCTCCTTTTCCTCCTTTTGCTAAGACTATAGACTGATTATTTTCAATTAAATCTGCTATCAGCTCATTTGTCTCTTCGTCGATTATCAGAGTACCAACTGGAACTTTTAAGATGGTATTTTCTGCATCTTTGCCATGTTTATTTTTACCTAAACCTTGGCTGCCGTTTTTAGCTTTGTATTTTTTTTGGAGTCTAAAATCTTTAAGAGTAGTCAAAGACTCATCTGTTTTAATTAAAATACAACCGCCTGAACCTCCATCGCCACCGTCGGGTCCTCCTTTGGGAATAAATTTTTCTCTTCTGAAACTTAAGCATCCCTTACCGCCATTCCCAGCGGTTACCTCTATGAATGCTTCATCTATGAAGCGCACGATATTATGTTAGTGATTCAATATTTACGAATTGACGAAGATTTTTTCCTTTTTTTTCGAAGGAAACTTTCCCATCGCATTTTGCAAAAAGCGTATGATCTTTTCCAATTCCAACATTAGAGCCTGGGTGAAATTTTGTTCCTCTCTGCCTAACAATTATCGATCCTGCTGACACAGTTTGCCCCCCGTATGCTTTAACCCCTAAAAACTTAGGATTAGAATCTCTTCCGTTTCTAGTGCTTCCACCTGCTTTTTTATGTGCCATTATTTAGTCTCTATTGATTTGATTTCTATTTTGGATAAATTTTGCCTATGACCTTGTTTTTTTCTCCAATCTTGACGTCTTTTCATCTTAATAATTGTCACTTTAGGTGCCTTTAAATGATTTATAACTTTTCCAACAACTTTTGCGCCTTCTAACAAAGGCCTTCCTACCTGAAGATTCCCTCCTTTATTAACAACTAACACCTCAGAAAACTCAACATTTGAACCTTCCTCAGCATCAATTTTTTCTATAGTGATAATTTCTCCTTCAGCCACTTTATGCTGTTTACCACCGCTCTTTATCACTGCATACATATTAAATTTTCTTAAAAGATGGGCATCTTATCTAATAAACTCTCTACTCGCAATCTTTTCAAATGCTGTAGTATATCGCTATGGGAGAGACAGTTTTCAAGCCATCACAAAGTTATTCTAAAGAGGATTTAATAAAATGCTCTAAAGGGGAATTGTTTGGACAATCAAATGGCAAATTGCCAAATAATGAAATGCTGATGATGGATAGAATTACTGAAGTGAACTCAAACTCAGGAGCTTTTGAGAATGGTCAAATAAAAGGCGAGCTCGATATAACACCAGACCTATGGTTTTTTGACTGTCATTTTACCGGCGATCCGGTTATGCCTGGATGTTTGGGTTTAGATGCCATGTGGCAGTTACTAGGTTTTTACCTATTATGGGAAGGAAATTCTGGAATTGGAAGAGCTTTGGGAGCTGGAGAAGTAAAATTTTTTGGACAAGTTCTTCAAAAAGCTAATTTAGTTGAATACGAAATAGATATTAAAAGAATCAGGAAGCAAAGTTTAGTGGTAGGTTTTGCCGACGGTTCAATGAAAGTAGATGGTAAAGAGATTTATACAGCTAAGAATCTAAAAGTTGGTTTATTCAAAGATCCATCAGGTTTTTAAAAAAATGGAATTAAAAAGAGCAGTTATAACAGGTATGGGAGCAATCTCTCCAATAGGAACAGGAATTGATGAAATAAATGCTTCTCTATTAGATGGAAAGTCTGGAATTTCTATAAATCCTGAATATAAAAAAATGGGTATGAAAAGTGAAATTTCAGGCTCCATTAATCTAAACCTATCCGAATTAATCGACAGAAAAATGTTCAGATTCATGGGTGAAACAGCTGCTTATTCTTATCTCAGCGCTCAAGAAGCCATTAAAGATGCAGGAATTTCAAAGGATATGTTTAGTTCTGACCGTATAGGGATAATAGCTGGTTCTGGAGGCGCTTCTTCGAGAAGCCAAGTAGAAGCTGCAGATATAGCTAGAGAAAAAGGAATTAAAAGAATTGGGCCTTATCGAGTTACACAAACAATGGGTAGTACTGTTTCCGCATGCTTGGCCACTTTTCTGGGAGTAAAAGGTATTAATTATTCGATCTCTTCTGCATGTTCCACAAGCGCTCATTGCATTGGTTCAGCTTGGGAGCAAATACAATTAGGAAAACAAGACATAGTACTAGCAGGTGGAGGTGAAGACGAACATTGGACACAGTCTGCTCTTTTTGACGCTATGGGGGCATTATCAAGTAAATATAATTTAAGCCCTGAGGAAGCATCAAGACCGTTTGATAAAGATAGAGATGGTTTTGTTATTTCTGCTGGGGGCGGAATTATTGTTTTAGAAGAATTGGAGCACGCAAAAAAAAGAGGTGCAAAAATTTATGGTGAAATAGTTGGTTATTCAGCTACTTCAGATGGTGAAGACATGGTTTCTCCTTCTGGCTCTGGCGCTGCTAATTGTATGAGACAGGCATTACAGATGAGTGAACTTAACACTGTAGATTATTTAAATGCCCATGGGACATCCACACCAGCTGGAGATCCAATAGAATTAAATGCAATCAAAAAAGTTTTTGATGAAAAGCCAATAGTCGGCTCAACTAAGTCACAAACTGGTCACGCCCTGGGAGCCGCTGGGGTCTTAGAATGTATTTATAGTATTTTGATGTTGAAAAATAAATTCATTGCTGAATCTCTGAACCTTAGAGATCCTATAGACGAAGCAAAAAATCTTGTGTTGGCAGATCAATTAATTGAAAAAAAGAATTTTTCTTCATTCATGTCTAACAGTTTTGGATTCGGCGGTACTAATGCAAGTATTGTAGTAAAAGAATTTAATTAACTAAAAAGGAATTTCATCATCCATAGGAGTTTGATCCATTGAAGTTTCTTCAGATGAATTTGATTGTGTTTCGCTATTATTTCTACTACCTAACATTTGCATGTCTCTTGCAACAATTTGAGTAGAAAACTTTTTTTCTCCAGTATTTTTGTCTTCATAGCTATTAGTTTGAAGCTGTCCTTCAATGTAGACGGATGAACCTTTTTTTAAATACTCACCTACTACTTCGGCCATTCTTCTAAAGAACACAACTCTGTGCCATTCAGTTTTTTGTTGCTCTTCTCCGGTATTTTTATCTTTCCAGCTATCGGAAGTAGCAATGGATATAGTCGCTACGGCATCACCGCCAGCTGTTGTTCTTAATTCTGGGTCCGCTCCTAAATTACCAAGTAATATAACTTTATTAATTCCACTTCTTGCCATAATGTTTTCTCTTAAAAGGTGTTATTGTTTATTATATTTGATATTAGTCTAAATCATAACAATTCATAAATGAAATATATAAGTGTTAAAGGAGCTCGCCAGCACAATTTAAAGAATATCGACATATCTATACCAAGGGACGAATTAACTGTTATCACAGGTTTGTCTGGTTCTGGGAAGTCTTCTCTGGCTTTTGACACTCTTTATGCTGAAGGCCAAAGAAGATATGTTGAATCATTATCGGCTTATGCCAGGCAATTTCTCTCCGTTATGGACAAACCAGACGTAGATACTGTAGAGGGCCTTTCGCCTGCTATATCCATTGAACAAAAATCTACTTCTCATAATCCTAGGTCTACGGTAGGAACCGTCACTGAGATTTACGATTATCTTAGATTGCTTCTCGCAAGAACTGGAACACCAAAATGTCCTGATCATCATGTTTCATTGGAAGGTCAGAGCTTAGATCAAATAACAGATATTACTTTTAAAAAATTTTTAAATAAAAGAGTTCTTATTCTGTCGCCTATATTCAAAGAGCAGAAAGGAGAACACCTAAATTTATTTTCTGACTTGAAAGCCAAAGGGTATGTCAGGTTAAGAATAAATGGTCAAATTTATGATATCTCTGAGCTACCTAAGCTAGACAAAAATAAAAAACACAATATTGAAGTTGTTGTAGATAGACTTTCAGTAAAAAAAGACAATCAAAGCAGAATGGTTCAATCAATTGAGACAGCTCTTACCGAGTCAAATGGCTTAGTTGAGTTTCTATCTGCAGACGAGAATTCAGAAATTTTAACCTTTTCTACTAAAATGGCATGTCCAGTCTGTGGTTATAGTATTCCTGAACTTGAGCCAAGATTATTTTCTTTCAATAGTCCAGCCGGAGCATGTAAATCTTGTGATGGTTTAGGTTTTAAAGCAGAAATAGATCTTGAAAAGGTAATTTCACGACCAGAGTTAAGTTTAAATCAAGGGGCCGTAAGGGGATGGGATTCAAGTCATATGTATCGACATTATTTATTGAGATGTGTAAGCAATCATTTTGATTTTTCTTTAGATTCACCATTCGAAGAGCTACCAAACAAAATTAAAGAGATGGTCCTTTACGGAAGTACTCCGGAAGATGTAGATTTTAGCTACACTTCTAAAAGAGGAAGAAGAATAGAAATAATCCGTCCCTTTGAAGGCATAGTTAATAATATCAACAGAAAATATTCAAATTCTGATTCTCCTTTAATAAGAGAAGACATGTCTAAGTTTATGACGCACCGTCCTTGTTCTTCTTGCGATGGCTCAAGGCTTAATAAATCTGCAAGAAATGTTTTCATTAATCAAACTTCTTTGCCTGAAATTTCTGAAATGACTATTGAGGAAGCTTATGAATTTTTCGAAAAATTAAATCTGAAAGGAGCAAAAGGCAAAATTGCTGAAAAGATTGTTAAAGAAATCAAAGAGCGTCTAAAATTTTTAATAGATGTTGGCCTCAATTATCTTAATATCTCTAGAAGTGCAGAGTCATTGAGTGGTGGCGAAGCACAAAGAATTAGACTTGCCAGTCAAATAGGAGCTGGATTGGTTGGTGTAACATACATTTTAGACGAACCGTCTATTGGTCTTCATCAAAGAGACAATTCTAAATTACTGTCGACTCTAAAAAGGCTCAAAGATCTTGGAAATACTGTAATCGTGGTTGAACATGATAAAGAGACAATTGAAAATGCTGATCACATAATTGATATAGGACCAGGAGCTGGAGAGCATGGTGGTAAAGTTTGTTTTTCCGGGAACTATAAAAAATTATTATCAAACAAATCGTCTTTAACAGGGCAATACCTAGCAGGGACAAAGAAAATATCTATTGAAAAATCTAGTTCCAATGGACTAGACAAAAGCATAGGCATTTCTCAATGTTCTGGTAATAATCTAAAAAATGTTGACTTAAAAATACCCTTAGGAAAAATGGTTTGTATTACAGGAGTATCTGGTTCTGGTAAGTCCACTCTTATTAACCAGACTTTATATCCAGCATTAATGAACACACTTCATTCTTCTGATAGAACTGTTAAACCTTTCAAAAAACTATCAGGTATTGAAAATATAGATAAAGTGATAGACATCAGTCAAAGTCCAATTGGGCGAACACCAAGATCAAATCCAGTAACATACACTGGAATTTTTACCCCCATAAGAGAGCTTTTTTCAGAAACTCAAGATGCAAGAGCCAAGGGTTATAAGCCTGGAAGATTTAGCTTTAATGTGAAAGGGGGCAGATGCGAAGCTTGTGAGGGAGATGGGGTCATCAAAGTTGAAATGCATTTTTTACCTGATGTTTATGTCAAGTGCGATGTATGTGATGGAAAAAGATATAACAAAGAAACCTTGTCAGTAAAGTATAAAGGAAAAAATATTTCTGAAGTTTTGAATATGACAGTAGAACAAGCGCTAACATTTTTTGATGCTGTTCCTATTATTAAAAAGAAGTTAACTACGCTCAATGATGTTGGATTGGGATACATAAGGTTAGGTCAACCTGCTACTACTTTATCTGGGGGTGAAGCGCAGCGTGTAAAACTTGCAAAAGAACTTTCTAAAACTGCTACAGGAAGAACTTTATACCTTTTAGATGAACCGACCACTGGACTTCATTTTCATGATGTATCTCTTCTATTAAATGTTTTGCATAGACTAAAATCTCAGGGTAATACTGTAGTTATTATTGAACACAACTTAGATGTAATAAAAAATTCTGACTGGATTATCGATATAGGTCCTGAAGGCGGAAAAAACGGAGGAAAGATCATTGCAGAAGGTCCTCCAGAGAAAATTGTAAAGGAAAAAAAATCTTTTACAGGTGTTTTTCTAAAAGATTATTAAGCTGATTTTTCAGAACCTACTTCTTCTTCAAGAATAGAATCTTTATTCTTAGTAACCATTTCAATTAAGGCCATTGGAGCTGAATCTCCGGTTCTATAGCCCATTTTTATGATCCTTAAATAACCGCCGGGTCTTTCTTTAAATCTTGGACCTAAATCAGAAAACAATTTACCTACGGCACTTTTATTTCTCAAGATTGAAAAGGCTCTTCTCCTGTTAGAGACAGAATCAACTTTAGAGAGAGTTATTAACGGCTCTAGGTAGCCTCTTAGTTCTTTGGCTTTTGGTAGAGTGGTTTTTATTGCCTCATGCTCTATTAAAGAAATAGATAAGTTTTTAAATAACGCGGATCTTGTTGCGCTATTTCTTCCAAATTTTCTTCCTGTTTTTAAATGTCTCATTAGGCTTCTATATTCGATGGAGGCCAATTATCGAGCTCGAGACCCAATGATAAACCTCTAGCAGCTAGAATATCTTTAATCTCATTTAAGGACTTTCTTCCTAGATTTGGGGTCTTTAAGAGATCAGATTCTTTTCGAGTTACTAAATCTCCAATGTAATAAATCTTTTCTACCTTTAAGCAATTTGCCGATCTTACTGTAAGCTCTAGTTCGTCTACTGGTCTCAACATTATAGGATCAACTGGTGGAGTTTCGTCTTCCTCTTCCTCTTCAGTTTCAAATCCAAGTTCTGCAAAAGCCATAAGTTGCCTTTGTAAAATAGTCGCTGCAAGTCTTAATATTTCTTCAGGATCAATTGTTCCATTTGTTTTCACATCCAAAGTCAGCTTATCCAAGTCGGTTCTATTTTCAACCCTAGTGTTTTCAACAGCATAAGAAACAGTCTGTATTGGACAATAAGAGGCGTCTATTTTTAATAATCCTATTTCTTTGTTTTCCCCATCGACGTTTTCCTTAATATCTACTGGATCGTAACCCCTTCCTTTTCTAACTTTAACCGTCATATTGATTTTTCCGTCATCAGCAAGAGTGGCAATTTTATGTTTGGAATTAATTACTTCTACTCCAGCGGGAAGTTCAAAATCACCTGCAACTAAATCTCCAGATCCACTTTTTTCAACACTAAGTTCGACTTCTTCTTGATCGAACATTCTGACGCTCATTCCTTTCAAATTAAGCAGAATATTAAGTACATCCTCTTTAATTCCGTCAATAGAAGAATATTCATGAAGAACACCATCTATTTTTGCTTCAACTACTGCTGATCCAGGAGTAGAAGATAAGATAATTCTTCTAAGAGCATTTCCCAAAGTATGTCCGAAGCCTCTTTCAAGAGGTTCAAGAATAATCTTTGAATGGTTGGTATCTATTTCTTCAACGATTATTTCTTTAGGTGTAAGAAAATCTTTTATTGCATCAAAGTTATCTGTCATGTATCTATCCTCTTTAATTTATTAAAATTTATCTTGAGTAAAGCTCAACAATATAATTCTCGTTTATTTCAGTACTCAAAAGGTCTCTGGTAGGAAAACTATCGTAAGTGCCTGAAAATTCTTTGTGGTCAACTGAAATCCAATCGCAAGCTTCTCTGTTAGCAAATAACTCAATTGCTTGTTTAATTCTTTTTTGATTTTTTCCTTTTAAAGATATTGATATACTGTCCCCTTCTGAAACTTGATAAGAAGGAATATTTACATTAATTCCATTAACTAAAATTGTTTTATGATTTACTAATTGTCTGGCTTCCGCTCTAGTAGCTGCAAAGCCCATTCTATAGACTAAATTATCTAACCTAGATTCTAAAGAAACCAACAAATTGGTGCCTGTCTCCCCTTTTTTCCTAGCTGCTTGTTTGTAATAATTTCTAAATTGTTTTTCTAACACTCCGTACATTCTTTTGACTTTTTGCTTTTCTCTTAATTGAATACCAAAATCAGATAATCTCACTCGTCTTGCGCCATGAACTCCAGGTGGGTTTTCAGATCTTGCTTTAGATTCATAAGATCTGTAGCCGCTTTTTAAGAGTAAGTCAGTTCCTTCTCTTCTCGATAGTTTATTTTTTGGTCCTGTATATTTTGCCATTTTACACTCTTCGTTTTTTTGGAGGCCTACAGCCATTATGAGGAATAGGTGTAACGTCTGAAATTTTTGTAACTTTTAATCCGCAACCATTCAAAGCTCTCACAGCAGATTCTCTCCCTGATCCAGGCCCTGAAACTTCTACCTCTATAGAAGTTAAACCTAAAGATAAAGCTTTTTGCCCAGCTTTATCAGCTGCAATTTGAGCTGCGAAAGGAGTGCTTTTTCTAGAACCTTTGAAACCGTTAGCTCCAGCACTAGACCAAGCAATAGTATTACCTTGTTTATCAGTTATATTGATAATTGTATTATTAAAAGTTGCTAAAACATGAGCAACTCCGTCACTAAAAGTTCTTTGTGCTTTTTTTCCTTTATTTTGTTCTGTCATTTATCTTCTTATTGGTTTTCTTGGTCCTTTCCTTGTTCTAGCATTTGTTTTTGTTCTTTGGCCTCTTACAGGAAGTCTTTTTCTATGTCTTATTCCCCTATTAGTTCCCAAATCCATTAATCTTTTGATATTTGTACTTATATCTCTTCTTAAATCTCCTTCTACCTCATACTCAGCAACAGCTTTTCTTAATTTTTCTAAATCAGCTTCATCTAAAGATCCAATTTTTGTATCATGAGCTATTCCGGTTTCAAAGCAAATTTTTAAAGCCCTTGTTCTACCTATTCCAAAAATATGGGTCAAAGAAATCCATGCTTGTTTTTTGTCTGGAATATTTACTCCTGCTACCCTAGCCATTAGCCTTGCCTCTGTTTATGTTTTGGATCAGTAGGACAGATAACATACAAAACACCACGTCTTTTAACATGTTTACAATCTTTACAAATCTTTTTGACCGAAGCTCTTACTTTCATAATTGTTACCTTTGATAACCTTTTAAATTAGCTTTTTTCATTAGTGATTGATATTGACTAGATAAAAGGTGTGATTGTACCTGAGCCATGAAGTCCATTACCACTACTACTGCGATTAATAATGAAGTTCCACCTAAGTAGAAAGGAACATTTGCCGAAGCTATTAAAAACTGAGGCGCTAAGCAAACTATCACCATATAAATTGATCCCCAGATTGTCAGTCTAGACATAACATTATCAATGTAATCGACGGTATGGTCTCCCGGTCTTATACCAGGAAGAAAACCGCCAGACTTTTTTAAATTATCTGCGATGTCCTTAGCAGGAAATTGAATTGCAGTATAAAAAAAACAGAAATAAGCTATTAGAATTGCGAAAACAATTGAGTATAAAGGCTGACCAGGACTTAAAGCCAGGGATATCTCTTGCAACCAACTAAAGCCCTCTGCCTGTCCAAACCATGTGCTTAATGAAGCAGGAAACAATACCAAACTACTAGCAAATATCGCTGGAATAACGCCAGCCATGTTCACCTTTAAAGGAAGATGAGAAGCTTGACTCATGCTCATTTGATTTGGCGCTCTTCTTGCATAATTTACACTCACTCTTCTTTGCGCTCTCTCTACCCAAACAATGAAAGCAATTGCTACTAACGCGAAAAGACCAATTAATAAAAGAAGAATAAGACTTATCTCGCCTTGTCTCGCTGATTCAAAAGATTGACCAATAGCTCCAGGAAGACCAGAAACAATACTTGCAAAGATTATCAAGGAAATGCCATTGCCAATTCCTCTTTCATTCACTTGCTCACCCAACCAGACTAAAAACATTGTTCCTGTGACAAATGAAACTATTGCAGTGAAGATAAAGCCGTATCCTGGCTCCACAGCGAGGCCTTGAGATGATAGTGCAATCGCAAATCCTGAAGATTGAAAGATTGCCAAAACAAGTGTTCCTAATCTTACGTAACTAGTGCGTTTCCTTCTTCCAACTTCCCCTTCTTGTCTAAATAATTTTTTCAAACTTGGCGTTGTTGCCTCTAGAAGATTCATGACAATTGCCGCTGTTATATAAGGTATGACATTAAGCGCCATAATACTCATTCTTTCCAGAGCTCCGCCTGAGAACATGTTGAAGAGTCCTAAAAGAGTTCCTTGATTTTGATCGAATAACGATGAAATCTTTAAAGGATCTATTCCAGGAACAGGAATATGAGTTCCTATTCTGTAAATAATTATAGCTAGTAAAACAAACCTTAATCTTGACCATAATTCCTTCAAGCCGTCAGATTTTATTGCTGGAGAAGCCATTAGTTTATTTCCCCTCCTAATTTAATGATTAGGTCTGCAACTGATTTAGAAGTTTTAATTCCCTTAAGTTTAATCGCTTTAGTAAGTTCACCGCCATTAACCACTTTTACATCTCTAATATTTTTTGAAATAATTTTTTTTGATTTCAACAAATCGATATCGATTAACTCTTCATTAATTTTTTCTAAATCTCTTAATTTAATATGACATTTATATTCGGACACTTTTGAAGTAAATCCAAACTTAGGAAGTCTTTGTTGTATGGGCATTTGACCACCTTCAAAACCTGGACGTACCTTCCCTCCTGACCTAGCTTTTTGTCCCTTATGACCTTTTCCAGAAGTTTTTCCAGTTCCAGAACCAGTGCCTCTTCCTACTCTTTTCGGAGACTTATTGCTAGACATTGGAGTTAACTCATTAAGTTTCATTTTAATTCTCAATTATCTCCACTAAGTGTTTTACTTTATTAATCATTCCTCTGTTAGCAGGAGTATCAATAACATCCACTACATGATTTATTTTTTTCAAACCAAGGCCCTTTACAGATTTGCGATGTAACTCTCTGGAACCAGACAAACCTCTAATTTGTTTAACAGAAATAGTTTTTAGTTCATCACTCATAGTTATGACCTTCTTAAAGCAACCTTTTCAGGAGACTCTATACTTGCTAAACCTTTAAATGTAGCTCTAACAACATTGATGGGATTGGTAGATCCATAAGATTTTGCTAAAACATCTTTCACGCCGGCTAGTTCGAGAACTGCTCGCATAGCTCCACCTGCAATAATTCCAGTTCCCGGAGAAGCGGGTTGCATATAAACTATTGCGGATCCATGCCTTGCTTTAACAGAATAATGGATTGTCGAGCCATTAAGTTCAATATTAGTCGTATTTCTTCGGGCACTTTCTAGGGCTTTTTGAATTGCAATAGGAACTTCTCTAGCTTTCCCTCTACCGAAACCTACTTTTCCCTTACCATCGCCAACTACAGTCAAAGCTGTGAATCCAAATATCCTTCCGCCTTTTACAACTTTAGCTACTCGATTCACTCCAACTAATTTTTCTTCTAGAGCTTCACCGGATTGTTGTTCATAATTTTCTTTCATAATTTTTCCTAAAATTCTAAGCCAGCTGTCCTTGCTGCTTCAGCCAATGCTTTGACTCTTCCATGGTATTTATATCCTGATCTATCAAATGCTACTTTTTTAATTCCAATCGAAAGGCCCTTTTCTGCTATTGAAGTTCCCACCTTTTCTGCAGCGTCAAAGTTTGATCCAGACTTTAACTTTAATTCTTTATCTAAAGTGGAAGCTTGAGCAATAATTTCGCTCCCGTCTGGAGAGAAAATTTGTGCATAAATATGTTGGCTACTTCTAAAAACAGATAGCCTGTTTATAGAAAGATCTATGTTTTTTGATCTTAATTTTTTTGCTCTTCTATTTCTTGCTACAACCTTATTTGTCATTTTCTTTAAGCTTTTTTGGACTCTTTTCTAATAATTCTCTCATCTGCATATTTAACTCCTTTTCCTTTGTATGGTTCAGGTGGTCTGAAAGACCTTATTTTTGATGCAGCATCTCCAAGTAATTGTTTATCTGCTGAAGATAAAACTAATTCTGTATTTGATGGAGCTTCGGCCGAAACTCCTTCAGGTAATTTGTATATTACGGGATGAGAGAATCCTAAAGACAGTTCTAATGAATCTCCGCTTACTTTCACTCTATATCCCACACCGTTAATTTCTAGTTTTTTTTGAAAACCTTTGGATACTCCAATCATTTTATTGATAGCCAGAGCTCTCATAGTGCTAGCTAATGCAATTGATTCTTTGGTTTTATTTTTAGGATTAAATAGAATATTCTCATCAGAGGCTTCTACATTAACTTGATCGTTTACAACCAACTCCATTGAACCCTTTTGACCGGAAAAAGAAAGAATCTGACCATTGAGTTCAGCCTTAACACCCTCTGAAATTTGTATTGGTCTATTTATATTTCTGGCCATAATTAAAAAATAGTACAGATAAGTTCTCCGCCAATATTGTGTGACTTGGCTTGTTTATCGGTAATTACTCCCTTGCTAGTGGTTAAAATTGCTACTCCCAAGCCTCCCTTAACTTCTGGTATATCTTTGCTACCAAAATACCTTCTTAGGCCTGGTTTACTCTCTCTTTGAAATTCTTTAATAACTGGCTTATCCTCAAAATATTTAAGGGTGACTTCAATATTCTTTTTCGAATCCGCCTCTATGACTTCAACTTTTTTAATGAAACCTTCATCAGATAAAACCTCACATATCGCTTGTTTAAGCTTGGATGAACCAAAAGAAACTTTTGAATGCCCTCTGGCTTGAGCATTCTTTATTCTTAAAATCATATCGGAAATGGGATCTTGCAAACTCATATTATCTCCTTACCAACTTGCCTTAACTAATCCAGGAACGTCTCCTTTCATAGCAAGTTCTCTTAATTTATTTCTTGATAAACCAAACTTTCTGTAAACTGCATGGGGCCTACCTGTTATCTGACATCTTCTTTGAAGTCTAACTGGGCTTGCGTCTCTAGGAAGTTTTTGTAATTTTAATCTAGCCACCTGTTTTTCACCCTCAGTTTTTTTTGTATCAGATAAAATAGCTTTCAAAGCAGCTCTTTTAGCAGCAAACTTTTTAACTGTTTTTATTCTCTTTTGCTCTCTAGCAATCATAGATTCTTTAGCCATATTTCCTCACGTTTTAAAGGGAAATTTTAAAGCGCTCAAAAGCTTTAAACCTTCCTCATTATTTGTTGCTGTTGTTGTTATACAAACGTCTAAGCCTCTTATCTTATCGACTTTATCGTAGTCAATTTCAGGGAATATAATGTGCTCTTTAATTCCAATAGTGTAATTACCTCTTCCATCGAAAGACTTTGGATTTAGTCCTCTAAAGTCTCTTTCTCTAGGAATAGCAACACTCAAAAGACGATCAAGAAAATCAAACATCATTTTTCCTCGAAGTGTCACTTTGCATCCAATGGTAAAGCCTTCCCTTAATTTAAAGCTTGCTACAGATTTTCTCGCATTAGTCTTAATTGGCTGCTGGCCAGAAATCAATTTAAGATCTTCCATAGCATTTTCAACGACCTTTCTATCATTAATAGCCTCAGCACCTAAACCCATGTTTAAAGTTACTTTAGAAATTTTTGGAACTGCCATAGGAGACTTAAGCCCTAGTTCTGTCATTAAAGATGGGACTGCCTCCTTATAAACATTACTGATTATTGAATTACTCATTTAATTTCTTTTCCATCTGATTTAAAGATTCTTTTTTTTAATTTTTCAGTAACTTCTATTTTCACCCTATCTGCTTTTTTTGTTTTTTTATTGTAAATAGCAATATTAGAAATATGGATAGGAGATTCTTTTTCAATAATTCCTCCTTGAATATTTGCTTGAGGATTTGGCTTTTGATGTTTTTTTACAATTTTTATTCCTGAAACCTCACATTTATCATTAGCTAAAAACTTTGTAATAGTTCCAGTTCTTCCCTTGTCCTTTCCAGAAATAACAATCACTTCATCTCCAGTTCTTAACTTGTTCATCATATTACCTCTGGAGCTAGAGAAATTATTTTCATAAAGTCTTTACTTCTTAGTTCTCTAGAAACTGGCCCAAATATTCTTGTACCAATTGGTTGTTTTTGTGTGTTTATGAGAACAGCAGCATTATCATCGAACCTTATACTTGAGCCATCTTCTCTTTTAATGTCTTTTCTTGTTCTGACAACTACGGCGTCTGCCACTGATCCTTTCTTAACTTTTCCGGTTGGAATTGCTTCTTTAATTGCTACTTTAATTACATCTCCAACATGTGCATAACGTCTCTTTGAACCACCAAGAACTTTGATACACATCACTCTTCTAGCGCCGCTGTTGTCAGCTATTGAAAGTATAGATTGTTCTTGAATCATTCTGATGCACCTTCAAATTTCTTGATAACTTCGACTAGTTCCCAAGATTTATTCTTAGAAATAGGTTTGATTTCTTTAATTTTCACTTTATCTCCTACTGACGAAATATTTTCTTCATCATGAAAACTAATTTTTGTTGAACGTTTCATTATTTTTCCCAATAACTCATGCTTTACTGTCCTTTGAATCAGAGCGACCCTAGATTTATTTCCAGAAAGGCTTACAACCGAGCCAACTTTTGTTCTCTTTAAGTTATCAGTCATTTGCTTTAACCTTCATGTTCGTTTTTGTCTTTAATCTAGCTATATCTTTTTTGGTTTCTGAAATTTTATGTGTTTCTTTCAAAGCCATAGAAGCGTGTTTTAGTCTTAAATCTAGAAGATCTTGATTTAGTTTTTCTAGCTCACTAACTTTAGTATTTGTCTTTTTCTTAGCCATTAAACTGTTTTTCTCGCTATAAATTTAGTTTCTACTGGAAGTTTGGAAGCAGCCAATCTGAATGCCTCCATGGCAATTTCTTCATCTACGCCTTCCATTTCGTAAAGAACCTTTCCAGGTTTTATTGGGCACACATAATACTCCACGTTTCCCTTACCTTTTCCTTGTCTAACTTCTAGAGGTTTTTTTGTTATTGGTTTGTCAGGAAAAATCCTAATCCAAATTTGAGCTCCTCTTTTCACATATCTGGTCATGGCTCTTCTCGCTGCTTCAATTTGTCGAGAAGTTATTTGTCCTCTGGAAGTAGCTTTAAGGCCATATGTTCCAAAGTCTAAAGTATTTGCTCTATTTGAAAGTCCGGTGTTCCTTCCTTTCATCTGTTTTCTATATTTTGTTCTTTTAGGTTGAAACATTTTTATTCTGTAATTTGTTTATTTTTTTTTGGGTTAACTTCGCCTCGGAAAATCCAGACCTTAACTCCAATAATTCCATAGGTAGTATTAGCTTCAGCTACTCCATAATCTATATCAGCTTTTAAAGTCTGAAGAGGCACTCTTCCCTCCTTGTGCCATTCTGCTCGAGCAATCTCTGCACCTCCAAGCCTTCCTGCTACTCTCACTTTAACTCCGAGTGCGCCTTGTCTAGTACAATTCTGAGCAGCTCTTTTTATAACTCTTCTAAACATGGCTCTTTTTTCTAATTGGACAGCTATATTGGCTGCCACTAATTGCGCGTCTAAATCAGGTTTCCTAATTTCTTTAATGTTTAAACTAACCGGAACTCCCATTATCGTCGTAAGCTTATTTCTCAATTTATCTATATCCTCACCTTTTTTACCAATAATCATTCCCGGTCTTGATGTGTGAATTGATACCTTGGCGCTTTCAGAAGGTCTTTCTATTTCTATTTTGCTTACAAAAGAATTATCTAATTCCTTTTTTAAGAACTCTCTAACTGCAAAATCGTTTAATAAAAGTTCTTGATATTTCCCTTTTTCAGCATACCAAGTTGAATTATGGTCCCTAGAAATACCTAATCTAAAACCAACTGGATTAACTTTTTGTCCCATTTAATTACCTACGTTTTCTAAAGTGATATTTACGTGACAGTTTCTTTTTTGAATTCTGTCGGCTCTTCCCCTGGCTCTAGCTTGAATTCTTTTAAACAGAAGAGCTTCATCAACAGTTATCCTAGAAATGATTAAATTATCAACATCCAATCCTTTGTTATGTTCTGCATTGGCAATTGCAGAATCTAATAGTTTTTTTACATTTTTAGCAGATGCTTTCTTGCTAAATTTTAGAATTTCAAGAGCCTCTCCAACCTGTTTTCCTCTGATTTGATCAGCTATTAATCTAACTTTAAAGCCAGAAACAGGAAGTCTACTTAGTTTTGCTGTTACTTGTTCCATCTTAAGTCTTTCTATCTCCTGAATGAATTTTAAAAGTCCTTGTTAAAACAAATTCTCCCAATTTATGACCAACCATGTCTTCTTTAATTGAAATTGGAACGTGTACTCTTCCGTTGTGTACTGAGATTGTCAGTCCTACCATTTCTGGCAAAACCATAGATCTTCTTGACCAGGTTTTTATAGGTTTTTTGTCATTAGTTGATGAAGCTTTCAAAACTTTATCCATTAAATGATGATCGACAAATGGTCCTTTTTTAATTGATCTTGGCATTATTTTTTCCTTCTTCTAATTATTAAAGAGTCTGTCCTCTTGTTACTTCTTGTCCTATAACCTTTAGTAGGCGTTCCCCAAGGCGACACAGGATGCCTTCCTCCAGAAGTTCTTCCCTCTCCACCTCCATGAGGATGATCTATAGGGTTCATCGCTACACCTCTCACAGTAGGTCTGACTCCAACCCATCTTTTAGCACCAGCTTTTCCAAAGGATTTCAAAGAATGCTCTTGATTAGAAACTTCTCCAATAGTAGCTCTACAAGTGGTGAGTACTTTTCTAAATTCTCCGCTTTTTAATCTGATAGATGCATATCCGTCTTCTTTCGCAACATACTGCACAGAAGTTCCAGCACTTCTTGCTAGTTGCGCTCCCTTCAAAGGTTTAAGCTCAACACAATGAACTGTAGTTCCAACGGGAATATTGTTTAACTCTAAAGTATTACCGACACTAATTTCGGCGTCTGCACCTGAAATAATTTTTGATCCCTCTTTCAGTCCTTTTGGCGCGATAATATATTTTCTTTCTCCATCTTCATAAAGCACCAAAGCAATAAATGCAGATCGGTTAGGATCGTATTCAATTCTTTCCACTAACGCAGGAATTCCATCTTTATTTCTTTTGAAGTCGATGACCCTATAATGGTGTTTGTGCCCTCCTCCAATGTGACGAGTAGTTATTCGTCCATTATTGTTTCTTCCTCCACTTTTGGACTTTTGCTGAGTTAGAGGCGCATAAGACCTACCTTTGTATAAACCCAAATCAGAAGAAAGACTTCTAAATCTTCTTCCTGGTGAAGTTGGTTTTGCCTTTGTTATAGCCATATTAATCTTGAGAAATTTCTATCCTGTCTTCATTTTTAAGTGAAATGTATGCTTTTTTCCAATTAGATTTTTTTGTAAGTTTTCCCTTTCCACCTCTTTTCATTTTTCCCTTAACATTTAAAAGATTCACTTTTGTTACGGTTACATTAAATTTGTTTTCCACTGCTTTTTTAATTTCAAGTTTAGTAGCTTTACCAGCCACTTTAAAAACATAAGTATTGGCAAATTGCCCCACTAAAGATGCCTTCTCAGTAAGATGAGCAGAAACAATCACTTGATTTGGAAATAAAGAACTCATGTGAAAAGCTCTTCTAATTTAGGCAAACAATCTTCTGCTATTAGTATTGAATCATGCTTAAGTAACTTAATTGGATTTATAAAATTAGCATCTGTTATTTCAACGTGTGGAATATTTCTTGCAGCAAGTTCTAAGTTAGAACTTAAGTTGCTTACTATTATTAATCCACTATTAAATTTAATTTTTTTTAGAAGCTCCAATAATTCTTTGGTTTTTGGATTTTCAATAGAAATATCTTTTGAAAGGAAAATTTTATTGTTTTCTGCTAAGGATGAAAAAATAGATCTCATTGCGGATTTGTACATTTTTTTGTTAATTTTTTTTGGTTCAGCACTTTTTGATCTAGCAGCGAAAGTAACTCCGCCGCCCCTCCAAATAGGGCTCCTGATTGTTCCTGCTCTTGCTCGCCCAGTTCCTTTTTGTCTCCAAGGTTTTTTTCCTCCACCTCTTACACCAGATCTATTTTTCTGAGCCTTAGTACCTTGATGACTATTTGAAACAAAGCTATTAATTAGCTGAGTGATTAACTCCTTATTTACAGACTGATTAAAAATAACTTCGGATACCGAAGTCTTAGATTTAGAGTTTATTACTGGCAGATCCATTAGTTAGCCTTCACTGCGGGTTTGATTATTACAGATGAACCATTAAACCCAGGGATTGCTCCTTGAACTAAGAGCAAGCTGTTTTCCTCATCAATCTTTACAACTCTTAAATTCTGAACGGTTTTTTTTACGTTTCCCATATGACCTGCCATTTTTTTTCCTTTCCATACTCTTCCAGGAGTTTGACATTGGCCTATGGATCCGGGTTTTCGATGGGCAAGTGAATTGCCATGAGTCGCGTCTTGAGTAGCAAAATTCCATCTTTTAACTGTTCCGGCAAAACCTTTACCTTTTGAAATTCCTGAAACATCTACTAATTGACCTTCTTCAAAAATATTTACATCAAATTCTTTTCCTAGTTCGAGGCCATCTAACTCACTTTCATCTAATCTGAATTCTTTTATATATTTTTTTAGGGAAAGATTGTTCTTGCTGAAGTGGCCTATTTTTGATTTTGTCTGATTTTTTTCTTTTTGTTCTTTTGTAGATAATTGAATGGAGTCGTAACCATCGGATTTTTTTGTTTTTATTTGGGAAATAAAATTTGTGTCAACTTTAAGAACGCTCACGGGTAGAGATTTTCCATCTTCTTGGAAAAGTCTTGTCATACCCTCTTTTGTCGCTATTAAACCAATCACTTTAAATACCTTTTTATTTAGTTAATTCGTCTAGAGAAATTTGAACATCCACACCTGCAGATAAATCTAATTTCATCAAAGCGTCTACAGTTTTTTCCGTAGGCTTAATTATGTCCATTACTCTTTTATAAGTTCTAATTTCGTATTGATCTCTTGCATCCTTGTCCTTGTGAGGAGAAATAAGAATGGTTGTAAGTCTCTTTCTAACAGGCATAGGAATTGGGCCTTTGATTAAAGCCCCAGTTCTTTTTACGGTCTCGACAATCTCTTTAGCAGATTTATCAATTAATTTATTATCAAAGGCTTTCAGCCTTATTCTAATGTTTTGGTTTTGCAAAACCTACACCTCAAAAAAAATACAAAATTGTTAAAAAACTCACAACTTATAGAGAGCAAACCTCTCATAAATAAGCAAATGGAGGGCAATTCTATGATTGCAGGCTGAGGGTGTCAACCTATAAAAATATTAAGTTTTCTCAGATTTAAATTTTATTAAATTTCTTGTAAAGAAAATAAAATAATGCAGGCAAAACGGCCGCGCCAAAGAAAGCAATAGCAGAAGAGTTAGATTCTAGAGCCGCAGCGCCCAAACCTGCAAATACAACCGCAACGCCTATATTTGTTAAAAAAACTACAGTTATAAATTTTAAGAAATTCATCTTAGTAATTCCAGCCGCTAATGTGAAAAGTTCAGCAAATCCAGGAACAGGTCTAGATATAATCAAGCCAATTACATTGAAATTTTTCGAAGATTCTTCTGCTTTATACATATCTTTTTCTCCGACAATGAATTTTGCTATCGGTCTTCCAAAAAATCTTCCTATACAATAACCAGAAATAGCGCCCAGATTTAGTCCTACCCAAACAACAAATGACGCAATTGGCCATCCTAGAGCAACTCCAGCAAGTGTATTTGTTAAACCGTTTGGAACGGGTAAAAAAACGTCTGCTGTTAAAGCTAAAATTACTGTAATAGAAATCAAAAAAGAATTATCCTTTGCCCAAGCCAAAAGATTTTCTCCATAAATTTCAAAAGAGGATTCAAAGAAAATAAGTGGAAGAATCAGTGAGGTAAAAAGAACTATAAAAAAAGCAGTCCATTTAAGCCACAAAGGAAAATACATTTCAAATCTGGACTAACTATTAATTAATTCTTATTTATAATTGCCTCGGCAACATTTGAGGGAACTTCAGAATATTTTAGAGGCTCCATCGTAAAAGTCGCTCTACCTTGGGTGGCAGATCTTAAATCAGTAGCATATCCGAACATTTCGGCAAGTGGAACTTCTCCATCTAAAACCTTACCGGCGTGGACATCAGTCATTCCAGAAACTATCCCTCTACGTCTATTTAAATCTCCCACAACATCTCCCATATATTCTTCAGGTGTCACTACTTCAAGCTTCATAACTGGCTCTAATAACGCTGGATTAGCTTTGAGTGCTCCGTCTTTTAAAGCCATCGAAGAAGCGACTTTAAAGGCTATCTCACTTGAATCAACATCATGGAATGAACCGTCATAAACTGTGACTTTAACATCTATTAAAGGATAGCCTGCGATAACACCTGACTCCATTTGCTCTTTAGCACCCTTTTCAACTGCTGGAATAAATTCTCTAGGAATTGTGCCTCCAACAATTTTATTAATGAATTGAAAAGTTTGTTTTTCGTCTTCTTTTTCTTCTTCTGGTAAAGGTTCAATTTTAAGCCAGACATGCCCATATTGTCCTTTTCCTCCAGATTGACGAACGAATTTGCCTTCTGACTCTATCGGTTTTCTTATGGATTCTCTATAAGCAACCTGAGGTTTTCCAATATTAGCCTCAACATCAAATTCTCTTTTCATTCTATCCACAAGGACATCTAGGTGAAGTTCTCCCATCCCAGAAATAATTGTTTGACCAGATTCCTCGTCTGTTTGCACTCTAAAAGAAGGATCTTCTTGAGCTAATCTTCCTAGAGCTGTACCCATTTTTTCTTGATCGGATTTAGTTTTTGGTTCAACCGCAACAGAAATAACTGGCTCTGGAAAAGTCATTTTTTCTAAGATGATTGGTTTTTTTAAATCGCACAATGTATCACCAGTAGTGACATCCTTTAGACCTATTACTGCAGCAATATCTCCAGCCCTTACCTCAGAAATTTCTTCTCTATTATTTGCGTGCATTTGCAACATTCTACCGACTCTTTCTTTGGACCTTTTGGAAGGCGCATAGACAGAATCTCCTTGAGATAAAACACCTGAATAAACTCTTATAAAAGTTAAGGTTCCAACGAAAGGATCTGTAGCTATTTTAAAGGCTAAAGCTGAAAAAGGTTCTGCATCGTCTGAATTTCTTGCTTCGGTAGTTTCTTCATCTTCTAAGATTCCTTGAATAGCTTCCACTTCAGTAGGCGAAGGCAAATAATCAACTACTGCGTCTAACATAGGCTGAACCCCTTTGTTCTTGAAAGCTGAACCACAAGTGCAAACAACGATTTCATTAGATAAAGTCCTTATTCTTAAACCGGAATTTATATCTTCTTCCGACAAATCTCCCTCATTCAAGTATTTATCCATCAATTCTTCAGATGCCTCTGCAACACTTTCAAGCATTTCTTCTCGAAACTTTTCAGCTTTTTCTAAAAGGTTTTCTGGTATATCTTTTTCTTCATATGAAAGTCCCTTATCGTCACCATCCCAGTAAAGGGCTTTCATTTTAATAAGATCTACAATCCCTGAAAAATCGTCTTCTGCTCCAATTGGCAATTGAATCGGTACGGCAGAAGCACCAAGTCTATTTTTGATTTGATCCACAACTCTTTCAAAATCTGCTCCAGCTCTATCCATTTTGTTAATGAAAGCAATTCTAGGAACTTTATATCTATTAGCCTGTCTCCAAACTGTTTCAGATTGAGGTTCTACACCTGAACTTCCGCAAAAGACAACAACTGCACCATCTAAGACTCTTAAAGATCTTTCGACCTCAATGGTAAAATCAACGTGACCTGGAGTATCGATTATATTAATTCTATGTTCGGAAAAATTTTTTCTCATCCCGCTCCAAAAACAGGTAGTAGCCGCTGAAGTAATTGTTATTCCTCTTTCCTGCTCTTGTTCCATCCAGTCCATTGTTGCAGCTCCATCGTGAACTTCACCAATTTTATGAGAAATGCCTGTGTAATATAAAACTCTTTCAGTGGTAGTTGTTTTCCCGGCATCAACGTGAGCACATATTCCTATATTTCTATACAAATCTAATGGAAATTTTCTTGAACTCATTATTTTTTTTAAATATTTTAAAATCTAAAATGAGAGAAAGCTTTGTTAGCTTCAGCCATTTTATGGGTATCTTGTCTTTTTTTAACAGCTTCGCCTTTTCCTTCGGAAGCATCCATCAACTCATTAGCTAATTTAATAGACATCTTTTTTTCTGATCTTTTTTTTGCGCTGATTACCAGCCATCTCATGGCCAAAGCCATTTTTCTTCCTGATTTTACTTCTAAAGGAACTTGATAAGTTGCTCCTCCTACTCTTCTGGATTTAACCTCAACCTGAGGACCAACTTGATCTAAAGCCTCCTCAAAAATCTCTAAAGGATCCCTTTTTGCTTTATTTGAGATTTCGTCCAAAGCAGAGTAAATAATTTTTTCAGCAGTACTTTTTTTACCTCTTTCCATTAAGTTATTAACAAACTTTGCTAGTTTTAAATTTCCATATTTTGGATCAGGAAGTATCTCTCTTTTAGGTATTGGTCCTTTTCTTGGCATTTTTACTTAGGTTTTTTAGATCCGTACTTGGAACGTCTCTGTTTTCTGTCATCTACACCGGTCGTATCTAAAGTTCCTCGAACAGTATGATATCTAACACCCGGGAGATCTTTTACTCTTCCGCCTCTTAGCAAAACGACTGAGTGTTCTTGGAGATTATGACCTTCTCCTCCAATGTATGAAATAACTTCATAACCAGAGGTTAACCTAACCTTACAAACTTTTCTTAAAGCTGAATTAGGCTTTTTAGGAGTGGTAGTATAAACCCTTGTACAAACTCCTCTTTTTTGAGGAGACCCATTTAATGCGGGTACATCACTCTTAGCCTTTTTTGACTTTCTTGGTTTTTTAATTAATTGATTAACAGTTGCCATAATTTTTTGTTGCGATTGTAAGGATCAATTAGACACTGGTCAATATTATTTAAGATTCTTCCGAAGAATCTTTTGAATCCGAATCTTTTAAATCTAAGGCATCAGCCATTTCTGATTCTAAATCGGATAAAGATATATCAGCTTCTTCTTCTCTAACATTATATCCAGTTCCAGAAGGGACTAATCTACCAATAACAACATTTTCTTTTAGTCCTCTAAGCTTGTCGACCTTCCCTGTTACTGCAGCTTCGGTAAGAACTCTTGTAGTTTCTTGGAATGAAGCGGCTGAGATAAAAGATTCAGTAGCTAATGAAGCTTTTGTGATACCGAGTAACATTCTATTGAATTCAGCTGGAATACTTCCTTCATTGATTAACTTTTTATTAACGTTAATCACTTCTGAATATTCTACCTGGTCTCCTGTGATAAATTCAGAATCTCCAGCTGAAGTTATTTCAACCTTCTTTAGCATTTGTCTAAGAATACATTCAATATGTTTATCACTTATTTCGACTCCTTGAAGTCTATAAACGTCTTGTATTTCGTTTACAACATAGTCAGTTAATTCAGCTACACCCTTTAAAGCTAAAATATCATGTGGACTCAGAGCTCCTTCACTAATAACATCGCCCTTATTAACAGTTTCGCCTTCAAAAACATTAATGCTTCTGGTTTTAGGAATTAAGTTTTCACTTACAACTTCTTCCGTTCCCTCTTTACCGGTGATAATGAGTCTTCTTTTGCCTTTAGTTTCTTTACCCCAAGAAACCACCCCTGATAGTTCAGCCAAGATCGCAACTTCTTTTGGTTTTCTAGCTTCAAAAAGGTCTGCTACTCTAGGCAATCCACCCGTAATATCTTTTGTTTTTGAAGACTCTTTCGGGATTCTTGCAATAACATCCCCAACTTCAATTGCTTGACCATCTGAAATATTGACTAAAGATTTTAATTCCAAAATATAGTTTGCAGGTCTTTTGCCATTAGGTAGTAATACCTCTTTACCCTTCGCATCAACAATTGATATTGTTGGGGCAAGATCTTTTCCTGCTGCTGTCCTTTCCGCTGCATCTAGAACTTCTATATTAGATAAACCTGTCAAAGGATCTTCCACAACTCTTACAGAAATTCCACTTTCCATATCTAACAGTTTCGCTTTTCCTTTCACTTCTGAAATTATAGGGTGATTAAGTGGATCCCATGTGGCAATAACATCTCCAGCAGTAACTTTAGCGCCATCTTTGACGTTTACAATTCCACCGTAGGGAAGCTTGTAACGTTCTTTTTCTGAATCATTTTCATCCATTAAAATTATTTCAGCCGATCTAGATATGCACACGGCATTTTTGTTTTTATTTTGAACAGAGCTAATGTTGTGATACTTAACAACCCCATCGAATTTCACTTCTATTTTATCTTCCTCTGAAGATCTAGAAGCAGCCCCACCGATATGGAATGTTCTCATTGTTAATTGAGTACCGGGTTCTCCTATTGATTGAGCCGCGACAATGCCAACAGCTTCTCCTGGATCAACTAGGTGACCTCTTCCTAAATCTCTTCCGTAACACATAGAACAAATACCAAAACTGGTTTCACAAGTTATAGCTGATCTTACTTTGGCAGAATTAATATTATTATTGTCTAATTCTTCAGCGAGAGCTTCATCGATAAGAGTTCCTTTTTTTATTTTAAAATCTCCATCTTTAGAAACAATATCCTCAGCTAGAACTCTTCCTAAAATCCTGTCTTTTAGGGCTTCAACTACCTCGCCACCCTCAATAATAGTCCTTATTTCAAGGCCTTCTTTAGTTCCACAATCTTCCTCTCTTATAACTAAATCTTGAGCTACATCTACTAATCTTCTTGTCAAATAACCAGAGTTGGCAGTTTTAAGTGCCGTATCTGCTAGTCCCTTTCTAGCTCCATGCGTAGAAGTAAAGTACTGTAAAACAGTTAATCCTTCTCTAAAATTTGCAGTTATAGGAGTTTCAATTATAGAACCATCCGGTTTGGCCATTAATCCTCTCATACCAGCAAGCTGTCTAACTTGCGCAGGCGAACTTCTAGCACCGGAATCAAGATACATGTATACAGAATTAAAAGATGCTTCCTCTTCTTCTTTACCCTCTTTGTTTACTACAACATCGGTTGAAATTGTATCCATAAGAGAGCTTGCAACTGTTTCATTCGCTCTAGACCAAATGTCGATAACTTTATTATATTTTTCTCCTTGAGTGACTAAACCCGAAGAATATTGAGCTTCGATTTCTTTTACTTCATTTTCGGCTTTTGAAATTATGCTTTCTTTATTATCTGGAATAACGCAATCATCGACACAAATTGAAGAACCTGATTTAGTAGAGTATTCATAACCAAGGTTTTTCAGTTTATCCGCGAAAATTACGGTAGCCTTTAATCCACTATACCTATAAGAAGTATTAATAAGATCTGTAATTACCTTACTAGTTAAAGTTTTGTTGATTTGATCGAAAGAGATACCTTTTGGTACAACTTCCCATAGTATTGATCTACCAACTGTTGTATCAATTAGCTCTTTTTCTCCATCCTCGTTTTCTATTCTTACTTTGACTTTTGCTTGAAGAGCTACATTATTGGTGTTGTAAGCTCTGAGAACTTCATCACAATCGGCAAATATAGAGCCTTCTCCTTTTGAATTTATTTTTGATCTTGTCATGTAATATAGACCTAAAACTACATCCTGAGACGGATCAATAATTGGCTTTCCATTAGAAGGTGACAAAATATTATTACTTGCCATCATTAAGGCTCGACATTCAAGTTGAGACTCAAGTGTAAGAGGGACATGCACTGCCATTTGATCCCCGTCAAAATCAGCATTGTAAGCTTTACAAACTAAAGGATGGAGTTGAATCGCTTTTCCCTCAATAAGAATAGGTTCAAATGCCTGTATTCCTAACCTGTGAAGAGTAGGCGCCCTATTAAGCAAAATGGGGTGTTCTCTAATAACGTCTGCAAGAATATCCCAAACGACAGGCTCTTCTCTTTCGACCATTCTTTTTGCGCCTTTAATCGTATTAGCTAGCTCCATATTTTGAAGTTTTCCAAAAACAAAAGGTTTAAACAATTCAAGAGCCATTTTCTTAGGCAAACCACATTGATGAAGTTTCAAAGTAGGTCCAACTACAATCACTGATCTTCCAGAATAATCTACTCTTTTCCCTAAGAGATTCTGTCTGAATCTTCCTTGCTTACCTTTGATCATATCTGATAATGATTTGAGAGGTCTTTTATTAGAACCTGTTATTGCTCTTCCTCTTCTTCCGTTATCAAGCAGCGCATCCACAGATTCTTGCAGCATTCTTTTTTCATTTCTAACAATTATTTCAGGTGCACTTAGCTCCAGTAATCTTTTTAATCTGTTATTTCTATTTATTACTCTTCTATATAAGTCATTCAAGTCTGAAGTAGCAAATCTACCTCCTTCCAAGGGCACCAGAGGTCTTAAATCAGGCGGTAAAACAGGTAGAACATCCAGAATCATCCATTCAGGTTTATTTGTAGAATTGACGAAACCTTTTAAGATTTTTAGTCTTTTGGATAATTTTTTAATTTTCGCCTCACTGTTAGTGCCTTCTATCTGACCGATAACCTCAGCAATTTCCTCTTCTAAATTCATGTCTTGAAGAAGAATTTTTACAGATTCAGCTCCCATCCCTGCTTCGAATTCTTCGCCATAATTTTCTAAAGCTTCATAGTATTCTTCTTCGTCTAGTATTTGACCTTTTTCTAAGTCAGTCATACCTGGATCAGTAACGACAAAAGATTCAAAATAAAGAATTCTCTCTATTTCACGCAGAGTCATGTCTAAAAGGAGAGATATTCTTGAAGGCAAGGATTTTAAGAACCATATATGAGCTACTGGTGCAGCTAATTCTATGTGGCCCATTCTTTCTCTTCTGACTTTGGCGAGAGTGACCTCAACTCCACACTTTTCGCAAACAACTCCTCTGTGTTTCATTCTCTTGTATTTTCCACAGATACATTCGTAGTCTTTTACAGGACCGAAAATTTTTGCACAAAACAACCCATCTCTTTCTGGTTTGAAAGTTCGATAATTTATTGTTTCAGGTTTTTTTACTTCTCCAAAAGACCAAGATCTAACTTGTTGAGGGGAAGCCAACCCGGCTTTTATTGAGTTGAAATTATTTTCAGTATCTTGATTAAAAAGTTTAAGTAAGTCTTTCATAAATTATTCAACCTCTTCAAAGTCAATGTCAATTCCTAAAGACCTTATTTCTTTAGTTAAGACGTTATATGATTCAGGAATACCAGCTTCCATTTCGTAGTTACCATCTACAATATTTTTATAAACTTTAGTTCTCCCTGGTACATCATCAGATTTAACTGTTAACATCTCCTGTAAGGTATTTGCAGCCCCATATGCCTCTAAAGCCCAAACTTCCATTTCTCCTAACCTTTGTCCTCCAAATTGAGCTTTACCCCCTAAAGGTTGCTGAGTTACAAGGCTATATGATCCTGTGGATCTAGCATGCATTTTATCTTCGATTAAATGATTAAGCTTTAATATGTACATATATCCTATTGTTACAGGTCTCTCAAAAGCATCTCCTGTTCTTCCGTCATAAAGCGTAGTTTGGCCTGATAAAGGAAGATCTGCCAATTCAAGCATACTTTTAATTTCTTTCTCAGATGCTCCGTCGAATACAGGTGTAGCCATTGGAACTCCTGATTTAAGGTTTTCACAAAGTTCCCTGAAATCCTTGTCAGTAAGTTTGGATAAATCTTCAGGCCTTCCAGTGGCAGAATAGACTTTATCTACAAATTTCTTAGTTTCAGCTAAGTTTGAGGCATTACTAACTAGTTGTCCTATTTTCTTTCCTAGTTCTTTCGATGCCCACCCTAAGTGAGTTTCCATTAATTGACCAACATTCATTCTTGATGGAACACCAAGTGGATTTAAAACGACATCGACAGGCTCGCCATTTTCGTCAAAAGGCATGTCTTCAACAGGCATAATGACTGATATAACTCCTTTATTTCCATGTCTTCCTGCAAGTTTGTCTCCTGGTTGAATTCTTCTTTTGATAGAAAGATAAACTTTAATTACTTGCTGGACTCCTGGAGGCAAATCATCGCCGGATACAATTTTCTTCTTTTTATCTTCAAATCTGCTTTTTAAAACACTTTCATAAGCTTTTAATTTATCTTTAGCTTCTTTTATTGAATCATTCAAAGGCTCATCTTTCATTCTTAATTTAAACCATTCCGAAGGAGCCAAATTCGATAAGAATTCTTCGTCTAAAGCATCGCCTTTTGAAAGTCCTCTACCACTGATGACTTTTTTACCTAATAATTCTGATTTCAAAGAATTCAAAGTTGCTGCAGAAACGATCTCGAATTCTTGATCAATATCTTTTTGAATTTCAGATAAAGAAACTGATTCAATAACGCTTGCTCTTGAATTTTTTTCTAGCCCTTCTCTTGTGAATATTTGAACATCAATGACAGTTCCATCTGCTCCAGAAGGAACTCTCAAAGACGTATCTTTAACATCCGACGCTTTTTCTCCAAAGATCGCTCTCAAAAGCTTTTCTTCTGGAGAAAGCTGAGTTTCCCCCTTGGGAGTTACTTTTCCAACAAGAATATCTCCAGCATTTACTTCAGCCCCAATGTGAACAATTCCACATTCATCTAATTTAGATAAAGCCGAATCGCCGACATTTGGAATATCCCCAGTTATTTCATCTGGACCTAATTTTGTATCTCTAGACGTACATGTCAATTCTTGAATATGAACACTAGTAAGCTTATCTTCTTGAACTAATCTATCAGAAATAAGAATTGAATCTTCATAGTTGTAGCCATGCCAAGGCATGAAAGCAATTTTAATATTTTGACCCAGGGCTAATTCTCCTAGATCGATTGAAGAACCATCAGCAAGAATGTCTCCCTTAGAAACTTTATCTCCTTTTTTAACAATTGGCCTTTGGTTTATGCAAGTGTTTTGATTTGATCTCGTGTATTTAACAAGGTTATAAATATCTACTGCCGAACCAGAACCACTTATATCTTTTAGATTTTTTCTGACTACAATTTTACCAGAATCTACTTTTTCGATAGTTCCAGCATTTTGGGCGATTACACAATCTCCGGAAAATCTAGCAACTGTTCTCTCCATACCTGTTCCTACAAGTGGAGTTTCAGTTGACAATGTAGGGACTGCCTGCCTCATCATATTCGAACCCATCAGAGCTCTATTTGCATCATCATGCTCTAAAAAAGGAATCAAAGCTGCAGCTATAGAAACAACCTGCTGAGGCGAAACGTCCATCAAGTCAACTCTAGAAGGATTCATTAGCTCAAATTCATTTCTATATCTGACTGGCACAAGTTCTTCAGTAAATTTATTGTTTTTATCTATCTTTGCACTCGCCTGAGCAATTACAAACTCTCCCTCTTCAATAGCAGAAACAAATTTAATATCTTCGGTAACTTTTCCATTTTTAACTTCTCTATATGGAGTTTCGATAAAACCATATTCATTTACTCTAGAATAAACAGATAGGGAATTTATTAATCCAATATTTGGTCCTTCCGGTGTCTCTATAGGACAAACTCTTCCGTAATGAGTAGGATGCACATCTCTCACCTCGAAACCTGCTCTTTCTCTAGTTAAACCTCCAGGGCCTAAGGCTGAAACTCTTCTTTTGTGCGTTACTTCGGATAAGGGGTTATTCTGATCCATGAATTGCGATAACTGACTAGATCCAAAAAACTCATTAATAGCTGCAGTAACTGGCTTGGCGTTTATCAAATCAGATGGGCCAAAACCTTCAGTCTCGGCTACGTTCAATCTTTCTCTTACGGCTCTCTCAACTCTCAAAAGACCTACTCTTACTTGGTTCGCTACCATTTCTCCAACGGATCTAATTCTTCTATTACCTAAATGATCAATATCATCACAATTTTGTTTACCATTTCTTATGTCTACCAAAGTCTTCATAACCTCGAGAACATCCTCTTTACATAAAACTCCTTCACCTATAAGTTCTTCTCTAGCCAATCTTTTGTTGAACTTCATTCTCCCTACTGCAGAGAGATCATATTTTTCAGGGTTAAAAAATAAATTCTCAAAAAGTAAAGTGGCTGCTTCTTTTGTTGGCGGCTCTCCTGGACGCATCATCCTATATATTTCAGCTAGGGCTTCTAAATTTGTAGCTGTTGTATCAGCTCTTAAAGTGTCAGAAATATAGGGACCTGACTCAAGTTCATTTATATAAAGAACGCTTATTACTTTTATTTTTGCCTCTTCCATAGCGGTCAGAAGCTCCTCGTCAATAAGTGAATTACAACTAAATAAAAGTTCTCCTGAACTTTCGTCAATATAATCTTTAGAGAGAGCCAATCCATAGAGAGCCTCTCTGGGTAAACTCAAGTTCTTAATTTTATTGGAATCAATTTGTCTAATATGTCTTGCTGTTATCCTTTTTCCTTGTTCAATAATGAGACTCTTGTCTTTTGGAGAAACAATATCTACAGGGGCAAGTCTTCCAACAAGCTTCTGAGTATTAACAGGTAATGTGTAACTACCGTCTTTATTAAAGGTATAAGACTCATTCTCATAAAAAGTATCAAGAATTTCTTGCGGAGTTAAGCCTAAAGATTTTAATAATATAGAAGCATAGAGCTTTCTTCTTCTATCAATTCTGATGTAAACAAGATCTTTATGGTCAAATTCAAAATCTAACCATGATCCTCTGTATGGAATTACTCTAGATGAATAGAGTAGTTTTCCAGATGAATGAGTTTTACCTTTATCATGGTCAAATATTAATCCAGGAGATCTATGAAGCTGAGAAACTACAACTCTTTCAGTGCCGTTAATAACGAATGTTCCGTGTTCTGTCATTAAAGGCATCGTGCCCATATAAACTCTTTCGTCTTTTGCGCTTTTTAGATTTTCTTCACCCGTCGATTTGTCGATAAAAGTTATTCGACACCATATATTTAGTGGGGCTTCATAGGTTCTTCCTCTAGGAAGGCATTCAAATACGTCAAACTCAGGTTCTCCGAGCTCATAGCCAAGATAATCTATTTTCGCATTACCTGAAACGCTTACTATTGGAAAAATAGATTTGAAAACATGTTCTAAACCTTGATCTAATCTTTTATCTTTATTAACGGCACTTTGCAGAAAATGCTTATATGAATTTGTTTGCACTTCAAGTATGTCGGGAAGTGACATAACGCTTGAAATTTTTTCAAAACTTTTTCTAATTCTTTTTTTCTCTGCAAAGGAATAATTTTCAGCCATAAATACTCTATAAATTTGTTTTAATTACTTAAGTTCTACTGTCGCGCCAGCTTCTTCTAATTGAGATTTAGCAGTTTCTGCCTCCTCTTTATTAGCTCCTTCTTTGACAGATGCCGGAGCTCCGTCAACGATCGCTTTCGCTTCTTTCAAGCCAAGTCCTGTGATAGTTCTGACTGCTTTAATAACGTCAATCTTTTTATCACCAACATCGGCTAAGAAAATTTCAAACTCGCTTTGTTCTTCTGCAGCTTCGGCTTCGCCTCCAACTGCTGGGGCGGCAACGGCGGCAACAGGCGCAGCAGCTGTAACTCCAAACTTTTCTTCCATGAGTTTCACTAAGTCAACGACATCCATAACACTCATTTCTGAAATAGCATCTAAAATTTCTTCTTTTGATAAAGCCATTTTTAACTCCTATTCAATTCAAACTTAAGACTTACTTTCACCAAATGCTGCTAATGCTCTAACAAAACCAGAAGGCACTTCGTTTATTGTGCTCGCTAATTTTTGAACAGGCGCATTTAATAACCCAAGCATCATAGAAATAGCTTCTTCCTTTGAAGGAAGTGAAGCCAAACTATTCAATTCTTGTGCTGATAAAAACCCTTCACCAATCGATAAGCCTTTAACTTCGAAAGACTCCTCGTTGGCAGAAAAATCTTTAATTAATTTTGCTGCGCTTTGATAATCTTCCAATGAAAAAGCTAATAATGTAGGACCTGTAAGCACCTCACTTAAAGAATCAAATTTTGTATCTTCTAAAGCTTTTTTCGCTAAAGTATTTTTGATGATTTTTACATATACAGATTGTCCTTTCGCGTCTCTTCTAAAGTTTGTTAATTTAGGTACGTCAGTACCTCTGTAATCAACAGCTATAGCAGAAAACGCGTGTTCTGCAATTTGCTTCAATTCATCTACTTGTACTTTCTTTTCGTCTAAGTTCGACATTTATTAATCTCTCTATATTTGAGAAATAAAAAACCCTAGCTAAACCGAAGTTTGTGCTAAGAACCATCTGCGCAGGAAATTAAGTTTAAAATTTAAACACCTGCGGTCTTCGACAATTGCAATAGAATCGCAATAGCCCAAAAATCTTTTTAAAACTATCAAAACCGTTCTCAAAAACTTAAGGCGGACATATCAAGTTCTAAACCCTTGCCCATCGTGGATGAAATAGAAACCTTAGAAATATAAACTCCTTTTGCAGAAGGAGGTTTAGCTTTTTTAACATCTGCTAAAAAAGTAACTAAATTTTCTTCTAATTGTTTATCTGTATATCCAACCTGACCAATTCGAGAATGTATTATACCTTGCTTATCTGATTTATACCTAATTTGTCCTGCTTTAGAATTTTTAACTGCAGTAGAAACATCTTTTGTAACTGTTTCTGATTTAGGATTAGGCATCAAACCTTTAGGACCCAAAATCTGACCCAATGGACTTACAACTCTCATAGTTTCTGGAGTAGCAATAATTACATCAAAATCAATATTTCCTTTTTTCATATCTTCTGCTAGATCTTCCATTCCAACTTGATCAGCTCCAGCATCTTTTGCTTCTTTTGCTTCATCACCTTCAGCAAAAACTGCTACTTTATAAGTTTTTCCATTTCCGTGAGGAAGATTCGTTGCTCCTCTAACCGCTTGATCGGTTTTTACTGGATCAATACCAAGATTTACTGCAACATCAATTGCTTCCACAAATTTCTTTGAGGCCTCATCAGTTATAATTTTTACAGCTTCGTCGATTGAAAATTTTTTATCTTTTGAGTCCATTTTAACTTACCTCAATTCCCATGCTTCTAGCGCTACCTTCAATAATTTTCACAGCTGCATCCATATCGGTTGCATTTAGATCTTTCATCTTTGCTGTTGCTATTTCTTCTAATTGCGCTCTCGTAACTTTTCCAACCTTTTCCGAATTTGGTGTACCACTTCCCTTACTCAAACCTGCTGCTTTTTTTAGTAAAACACTAGCTGGGGTTGTTTTAACTATGAAATCAAAACTTCTGTCTTCGTAAACAGTTATTACTACTGGAACAGGGAGATTTTTCTCCAACTCGTTAGTTTGTGCATTAAATGCATTGCAGAAGTCCATTAAATTGACTCCATGCTGCCCGAGAGCGGGTCCAACAGGAGGGCTAGGAGAAGCTGCGCCCGCCGGGACTTGTAACTTAATGTATGTAATTATTTCTTTATTTTTAGCCACTAACTTCTCTCAATTTGAGTAAAATCCAATTCTACTGGAGTTGAGCGTCCAAAAATCATTACTGCAACTTTGACCTTACTTTTTTCCTGATCTATCTCCTCAACAACACCACTGAAATCATTAAATGGACCATCTATGACTCTAATCATTTCACCTGGTTCAAAAGCTGTAATTTGAGAACTAGGCTCAATTCCTTCTTCTTGCTGTTGAAGTATTTTATTAGCCTCAGTTTCAGAAATAGGCTTAGGATTATTTTTAGTTCCTCCAATGAAGCCTAAAACTCTAGGTGTTTCTTTAACCAAATGCCAAGTTTCATCATTCATTTCCATTTGAACAAGCACGTAGCCGGGGAAGAACTTTTTTTCAGTGACTTTTTCTTTTCCTGCTTTCATTTCTGTAATTGTTTGAGTTGGAACTTCAATGCCACCAAAGAATTCATGAAGATTTTCTCTTTCAATTCTCTCTAAAAGCTGTTCTTTGGCTTTGTTTTCATAGCCGGAATAAGAATTAACTACATACCAAGATTTAGACATCTATTACCCTATGATTGCTTTCATTAAAAAAGAAAATAACGAATCCAAGCCCCATAAAATCAATGATGCAGCAATAACTGCTGCTGCTACGATGAAAGTTGTTTGAGTCGTTTCGGTTCTGTTTGGCCAAACGACCTTTCTAACCTCAACAAATGATTGAGTAATTAAAACATAAGCCTGGTTTCCAAATTCTGTGTATCTTAGAATTGCCAGTGAAGCAGACAAAACAAGTATGACGCCTATCACTCTATATAGTAGACCCACATAACTATAAAAAGAGTTAGCCCAGACGGCCAAAAATATTAAACCCAAAGCCAAAACCCAAAGAATCTTACTCTGTATATTAAATGTTTTTGAACTTTGTTGTGCCATAAATAAATCCTTCAAACTCTGGCAGGCCAGGAGGGAATCGAACCCCCAACCTGCGGTTTTGGAGACCGCCGCTCTACCAATTGAGCTACTGGCCTACTCTATAATTTTTGAAACTACTCCAGCTCCAACTGTTCTTCCACCCTCTCTGATGGCAAACTTCATGCCATCTTCCATTGCTACAGGAGAAATTAATTCTACTGTCACTGCGATATCATCGCCCGGCATTACCATCTCTACTCCATCTGGAAGCGTTACTTCTCCAGTAACATCTGTAGTTCTAACATAGAACTGAGGTCTATAACCTTTGAAGAAAGGGGTGTGTCTTCCTCCTTCTTCTTTACTCAACACATATACCTGAGCTTCAAATTTTGTGTGTGGTTTTATAGAACCTGGAGCAGAAAGAACTTGACCTCTTTCTACGTCCTCTCTTTTAGTTCCTCTTAAAAGTACTCCGACATTTTCTCCTGCTCTTCCTTGGTCTAGGAGTTTCCTAAACATCTCAACACCAGTGCAAACAGTTTTTTCAGTGTCTTTAATTCCAACAATTTCCATTTCATCATTTACGTTTACCATTCCTCTTTCAATTCTTCCAGTTACAACTGTTCCTCTACCTTGAATAGAAAAAATATCTTCAATTGGCATTAAAAAAGGTTTATCGGTTTCTCTGGTTGGTTCTGGTATGTACGAATCTATAGATTCAACTAATTTTTTTACAGATTCTACTCCATGATCGGATGTATCTCCCTCCAAGGCTTTAAGCGCTGAACCAACTATAACTGGTGTATCTGCTCCAGGAAAATCATATTCAGTTAGTAATTCTCTAATTTCTTCTTCAACAAGCATAATTAATTCTTCATCATCAACTTGGTCGGCTTTATTAAGGTAAACAACTATAAAAGGTACTCCTACCTGTCTAGCTAAAAGTATATGTTCTCTAGTTTGGGGCATAGGTCCATCTGCACAATTTACAACGAGAATTGCTCCGTCCATTTGAGCTGCACCAGTAATCATGTTTTTAATATAATCCGCGTGTCCTGGACAATCGACATGCGCATAATGTCTTGCAGGAGAATCATATTCGACGTGAGAAGTTGCAATTGTTATTCCTCTTTCTCTTTCTTCTGGAGCATTATCAATACCATCAAATGCCACTGCTTCTCCAGATCCATAAGCTTCAGCACAAACTTTCGTCAAAGCTGCAGTCAACGTAGTTTTTCCGTGATCTACGTGGCCAATAGTACCCACATTTAAATGTGGTTTCGTTCTTTCAAATTTTTCCTTAGACATTTAATCTTCCTCTTTAATTTGTACTGTAAATTTTAATCTATGGAGCTCATAACCGGATTTGAACCGGTGACCTCTTCCTTACCAAGGAAGTGCTCTACCGACTGAGCTATATGAGCATTCCTAAGTTTGGAACATTGAATACAAGACAAAAATGAATGTTTAAAATCAACAAGCCTAGACCCAAAACTCCGTTCGCGTTTATACTCAATTCTGAGAATAAATGCAACAAAATTATAGTTATATTATTGTGAAAATAAAATACGTCGTGGTGGAGGGGGCAGGATTCGAACCTGCGAAGCCGAAGCGGCTGATTTACAGTCAGCTGGGTTTGACCGCTCCCCAACCCCTCCTATCGGGAGGAGTATTTTCTTGCTACCGATGAAAGATGTCAATCAAAACAGCCTAAACGGAGAAAATATTCTCTTCTATTTAAATATTGATAAAAAAATAAAAGTAAATGTAGAAGTTTTCAACCAAATCGACTCAACCAATTCATATTTATTAAATAAAAAACAAGTCATTAATGAATTGAATATTTGCATTGCTGAAATGCAAACAAAAGGAAAAGGAAGATCAGGAAAAGTTTGGGAAAGTCCTAAAGAGAAAAATATATATTTATCAATTGGAACTCTTTTAAACAAAGAAATATCAGAACTAGATGGGTTTAGTATTCTAATCGCTCTTATGATATGTAATGCTTTAGAGGATCTTTATAAAATTAAGGCCAAAATAAAATGGCCGAATGATCTGTATCTCAATAATAAAAAATTTGGGGGAATTTTAATCGAGACAAAGATGGTGGATAAAAAGTTATCAATAGTAATTGGTATTGGACTTAATATTTTTATGAAAACCAATGAATTTATTAATCAAGAATGGACCTCTCTACATATTGAGAAGCCTTTTCTAGAGATAGATAGAAATTTATTAATATCAAAAATAATTTCAGAAATTTCAAATAACTTGAATAATTTTTTAGAAAAAGGTTTTAAAGCATTTAAAAAAGATTTTGATAAACGCAATATATTGAAAAATAAGAAAGTTCTGGTATCGAATTTCTCATCATCTAACTGTATTGCTCTTGATGTCAATGAAGATGGTTCATTGAATTTACTTATTGACAATTTTAAGCAAAAAGTAACTTCTGGAGAAGTGTCTTTAAAGATACAAAAATAAATATATAATCTTATTTTTTGCTGGCGTAGCTCAGTTGGTAGAGCTCCTGATTTGTAATCAGGCGGTCGTTGGTTCAAATCCAATCGCCAGCTCCATTTTAGAAGCGATGAACCCAATTAAAGAATGGCACGAAATAGTTAAATCAGGAAATACTGAAAAACTATCTACACTTATTGATCAGGATTGTATTTTTTATTCTCCTGTAGTTTTTACGCCTCAGGAAGGAAAAGAGATTACGTTGAAATATCTTTCAGCTGCTGCTTTAGTGTTTGGGGACGAATCTTTTACTTATACCAAAGAAATTATAAATGAAAATAATGCATGTCTTGAATTTGAGTTGGAATTGAATAATATAAAAATAAATGGTGTTGATTTAATTTCTTGGAATAAAAAAAATAAAATTATTGAATTCAGAGTTCTTATAAGACCTTTAAAAGGTGTTCAATTGATTCATGAGTTAATGGGTGGAACTTTGGAGAAAGTTTAATCTTACTACTTTTTCCATTCTTCTATAATTTCAGCGTCTTCAGCATCAAAAGATTTTTCTTCTTCTTTTTTTCTCGCTTTGTTTTTATTGAATAAGGTCCAAGCAATTCCTCCAAAAAAATAAGGCCAAAAAAATAATAATAGGGCAAATAAGATGTTCCAATCCCAAACGAAAACAGCTCCAATTATGCCTAATATAGGACCTACTAAAGGCGTGAAAGTTATGAAAAGCGAAACAATAAAAATAATTCCCTCTAAGAAAGTATTGTCAATCATTAAAATAAGTTTTATAGCATCGGCAACCGCTGATATTTGAAAAATAGAAATTGTAATATAGAAAAAAGCAGAAAGAATCAGAAGCAAGCTAATTTTATTCAATCCAACTCCAGTTCTTTTTCTGAAATTATTACGCCATTTTTATCAGCATAAACCCAGTTGCCGTTTGAAATACGAATGTCTCCTATCCTTATGTCTTCCCCAAGCGAACCTCTTTCTAATTTTTCACTTTTTCTTGGGACAGCTCCAATAGCTAAAATACCTAAATCAATGTTTTTCAAAATCTCTACGTCTCTTACGCAGCCATTTATAATTACTCCTGACCAATTGTTCTTTACTGCTGCATTAGCAATTAAATCTCCAAGCAGTGCTACTTTAAAACTAGCTTGTCCATCAACAATTAATACCTTTTTATTTCCAGATTCATTTAATATTTTCTTTATTTTTGAATTGTCTTCCGGACAAATTGCAGTAACAATCTGTCCAGAAAAAAAGTTTATTGCACCAAAACTCTTAAACTGAATGTTTAAAAATTTTAAATCAGGAAATTTGTCACTAATATCGGGTGTACTATTCATTATAAATCTATAATTTATTATCTTAAGTTAACTCTTATGATCAATACTTTGCTTAACAAAAATTATACTCTTTATAAATGTCAAAAAAAGAACTCTTAATAGGTCGAGTAAAACTCAACAAATCAGGTAAAGGCATTTTAGTGGTATCAGAAGATGAAAAATATTTCCTACCAAAAAGAGAAATGTTTAAGGTTTTTCCTAATGATAAAGTAAAGTGTTCTATAACACTAAAGGACAGAGCAAAAATAGTTCAAGTGCTTGAAAGAAATACTAAAACCATAAAAGGAATCCTTAATTACAGCAAGAAAAGATATTACCTTTCCTCTCTTGATTCTTCTTATCACCTTGATGTTTTAATAGATTCAAAAAAATCCATTTCAAAAAAAATTGGTGACATTTGCGAAGCAAAGATCATTAAACAACCTAATTTAAAATATAAACCTTCCGCAAAAATTATTTCATCTAAAAAACTAACAGATCCTTTTGAAGAGGCTTTTGAAGTTGCCTTAGAAGGCTCGGAAATTACAGTAAATTGGCCTAAATCTGTAATTTCTGAAACAAATAGGCTTGATACGTCTTTTGTAGATAAGAATAGTTACATCCGCGAAGATCTTAGGAATTTACCTTTCGTAACTATTGATGGAAAGTCTGCGAAAGATTTTGATGACGCTCTTTTTGCAAAAAAAACTGATTCGGGTTTCGTTTTGTTTGTATCAATAGCAGATGTTTCCGAATATGTTGAATTTGAATCTGCCTTAGATTTGGAGGCACTTAATAGAGGAACGTCAATTTATTTTAAAAGAAAGGTTGTCCCAATGTTGCCTGAAAAAATTTCTAACGATCTTTGTTCTTTAAAGCCTGGGAAAGATAAATTAACACTTACTTGTGAAATCGATATAGATGATAAAGGCCAATTAAAAAACTTTAGATTTTATAATTCAATTATAAATTCCAAGGCTAGACTAACATATGAAAAATTAGGTACCCAATTTGAAAAAGAGAAAACTTCTTTGCCCAAGGAAATCTCTATAAGTTTAGGATCTTTGGAAAAGATTTATAGACTTCTTTCAGCAAATAGATCGAAAAGAAATGCGATAGATTTTGACTTGCCGGAATATTATCCCTTTTATGACAAACAAAAAATTAAAAATTTTAGGCCAATAGAGAGAAATCATTCCCATCAACTCGTGGAAGAATGCATGATACTTGCTAATGTTTGTGCTGCTGAATTAATTAGTAAATCAGAAATTCCTTCAATATATAGGTCACATGAAAAGCCAGATCCACTTAAAATTATGAATCTAAAGAATTTTCTGACAAGTAGGCAAATTAAAAATAACATGGACTCTTATAAAACAAGGGAGAATTTGATTTCTTGGATGAAAGCTGCAAAAGCAAAAAAAATTTTTGAAGTTATAACGATTCAGATTTTAAGAAGCATGTCTCTTGCAAAGTATGATCCAAAATTGTCTTCTCACTTCGCATTATCTTTAGATAAATATACACACTTTACATCTCCAATAAGAAGGTATGCGGACTTAGTCGTACATAGATGCATTAAAGAACTAATATCTCAAAATATAAATTCTCTTTCTTCAAAAAGAAAATTTATTAAAAGCAATTCTTTCCCTTACTCATTTAATGCTGTGTCTGATATTGCAGAAGATATTTCTATAAAAGATAGAAATGCAGAAAAAATCAGCAGAAAAGAAATTAAGTATTTACAATGTAAGTGTGCTGAAAATTATATTGGAAAAAACTTTGAAGGCTCTATAACTTCAGCATTTGAATTCGGTATTTTTGTAAAAATATTAGAGCTGAATATAGAGGGTTTTATTCATGTAAGTAAGTTGAGCAAGAAGGACTATCTAGTGTTTGATGAAGCTTCAATATCAATGAAATCAACAAAAAATAAAAAAAGTTTTTATGTTGGAGATATTCTAAGGGTAAAAATTGAGTCTGTTGAGTCTTTCAAAGGAAGAGTAAATCTTTCATTGCATTAAATATGAGTAGATCGTTAAACACTCAAGATATTAATTTTATCAAAACTCTTTTGGAGAATGATCCAAAAAAAATTGAAAAAATTATAGTAAAAAGAAAATCTAAAGATTCAAGAATTCTGAATATTATTTCTCTTGCAGAAAAAAATTCTACTGCAATAATCTTTGATAAAACTAAAAGGTTTGAAGCTTATTTCTATCCTAGAGAGATGGAAGATATAAAATTTTTAGAAAATAATATTATGAAGAAAAAAGATCCTCTCTTAGTTGTTTTAGATCATATACAGGATCCGCAAAATCTAGGATCTATTTTAAGAAGTTCCCTTGGGGCAAGTGTTGATGCAGTTATTATTCCAAAGGATAGAGCTTGTCATCTCACCCCTACTGTGAGGAAAGTATCTAAGGCTGCTTCAGAAATAATTCCTGTAATCGTTGTAAGCAATTTACGAAATACAGTCAAAATACTAAAAAATTATTCTGTTGAAATTTATGCATGTTCGGGTGAAGCTAAGAAAAATTATTTTGACTTAGATTTTGAAGGCCCTAAAGCTTTAATATTCGGCTCAGAGGAAAAAGGAATTCAAAAATTTTTAGCAAATGAAGCCGATAGACAAATTAAAATTCCTATTGATTCGAGATTGGAAAGCCTTAACGTCTCTAATGCAACATCTGTTATTCTATTTGAAGCGAAAAGACAAAGAACTTAAAATAATAAAAGATGTTAGTTCAAAGAACACTCACTAATCCTATCAGCGCAACCGGCGTAGGATTGCACTCTGGAAGACAAATAAAATTAAATTTATTTCCAGCAGATGAGGACACCGGAATTATTTTTAGAAGAATAGATTTAAATCCACAAGTTGAAATCAAGGCTATTGTTGATAATGTAGGAGCGACTACTTTAGCAACTACTTTAGTTGAAGGAGAGACCCAAATAGCAACTATTGAACATTTAATGTCTGCATTTGCTGGTTTAGGAATAGATAACGTAATTGTTGAAGTTGATGACATGGAAGTACCTATTATGGATGGTAGTGCAAGTCCATTTGTATTTTTGATTCAATCTGCGGGAATAAAACAGCAATCTAAACCAAAAAAATTCATAAAAATAAAAGAAGAAATTAAGGTCGAAACGCCTGACGGAGCATATGCAAAGTTGGCTCCCTACAACGGATTTAAGGTAACTTACGCCCTGGTCTATGACGACGAAAAACAAAAAAAATATAACAGCACATCAACAGTTGACTTTAATTCAACTACTTTTTTAAAAGAAATTTCTAGAGCTAGAACATATGGTTTTGTTAGTGATATTGACTACATGAAAAAAAATAAACTTGCTTTAGGTGGTAGCGAGAAAAATGCTGTTGTAATTGGAGAAGACGAAATATTAAACCAAGAAGGACTCAGATCAAGTGAAGAATTAGTTAAACACAAAATATTAGATGTAATAGGAGATCTATATCTACTTCAATACAATATCGTAGCCGAATTTGAAGGTTACAAATCAGGTCATTCACTTAACAATTTACTACTTAACAGATTATTAGAATTGCCAGATGCTTGGGAAGTAATATCTTCAGACGGTGATGCCCCTGAAATAAGATATATTGAGCCTATAATTGATCCTAGTTCGGGATAATTTTTATTAAATACAGCATGTCATTTTTAAGCTTTGTATTTGGCGATAAAGATAAAAAAGCTTTAAAGAATGCTGAAAAAATTGTTGCAACAATAAATGGTCTTGAAAAAGAATTCGAAGTCTTGTCTGACGAAGAATTAAAATCTAAAACTAATTTATTTAAGACATCTCTATCTGAAGGAAATTCTTTAGAGAGTATTTTACCTGAGGCATTTGCCGCTGTTAGAGAAGCAAGCAAAAGATCTATAGGTCTGAGACATTATGATTGCCAATTATTAGGTGGAATAATTCTTAATGATGGAAAAATCGCTGAAATGGCAACTGGTGAAGGTAAAACTCTGGTTGCCACTCTTCCCTGCTACTTAAATGCTTTAACTGAAAAAAGTACTTTAGTAATTACTGCAAATGAATATCTTGCTAAAAGAGATGCTTTATGGATGCGTCCAATCTATGAAAAATTAAATATGACCGTAGGTTACGTTCTGTCTGATTTAGACCAAATTTCAAGAAAAGATGCTTACTCAAATGACGTTGTATATGTAACAAATAATGAAATTGGTTTTGATTTTCTTAGAGATAACATGATTTTAAAAAAAGAACATCAAGCTATGAGAGACCCTTACTTTGCAGTAGTTGACGAGGTTGATTCTATTTTAATTGATGAGGCTAGGACCCCCCTAATTATAAGCGGTGTTGCTGAGGATAATTCTTCTTTATATAGAGAGCTAAGAAAAATCATTCCCTCTTTAAAAGAAGAACTCTTAGATCCAGAAACTGGAGAAGTTGTAAAGAAAGGCGATTACCTAATTGACCTTGCTTCTAATTCAATAGAATTTTCAAATCAAGGTCATGAAAAAATTGAAAAAAATCTTAAAGAAAGTGGAATCATCGCTACTACGGATACTCTATATGCCACAGAAAATTTAAAACATTTAGATATGCTTACCTCAATTTTAAGAGCAAACCTACTTTTTCAAAAGAACATAGACTATTTAGTAAACGATAAAAAAATTGTACTTATTGATACTAATACTGGAAGAGCAATGCCAGGTAGAAGGCTATCCGGTGGAGTTCACCAGGCTTTAGAAATGAAAGAAGGTCTTCAAATTCAAGTTGAGAGTCAAACTCTTGCTTCAACAACTTTTCAGAATTTTTTTAGATCCTTCGAAGTTCTTTCTGGTATGACAGGTACAGCAAAAACAGAAGCAGCTGAATTCGAAGAAATTTATGGTTTAGAAACTGTGGCAATTCCTACTAATCTTCCTATGATTAGGGTTGATGGAGAAGACAAAATCTTTTTGACTCTTGAAGAAAAATATAACGCAATCGTTGAAAATATAATTGAAGTTAATAAACAAGGTAATCCTATCTTGGTCGGAACAATATCAGTCGAAACCTCTGAATTAATTTCACGAAAATTAAAAGAAAAGAAAATAGACCACAGAGTATTAAATGCGCGACAAAATGAACAAGAAGCAGACATAATTGCTCAAGCCGGCAGATCAGGATCTGTGACGATTGCGACAAATATGGCTGGAAGAGGAACTGATATAGTGTTAGGAGGACTTCCAGAAAATTTAGAAAATAAAAATCAAGTTTTAAATACAGGGGGCCTCCATGTCATTGGCACTGAAAGACATGAATCTAGAAGAATTGATAACCAGTTAAGAGGTAGGTGCGCACGTCAAGGAGATCCTGGTTCTACTCAATTTTTTTTATCTCTAGAAGATCCTTTAATGCAAATTTTTGCACCCGATAGAATGAAAAATTTAATGAAATCCGTTGGTGGAATGCAACCAGGAGAGGCGATTGAGCATCGAATGCTAACTAATGCCATAGAAAGAGCTCAAAGAAGAGTTGAGGGTAGAAATTTTGACATTAGAAAAAGGATTCTTGAATTTGATGATGTGCTAAACGAACAGAGAAAAGTTATATATGAACAAAGAAAAGAAATATTGCGGGAAGATAACATTTCTGAGCTTGTAAGAACTATGAGACTAGATGTTATGTCTAATCTGTTTCAAAAATTTATACCAGAATATGAAATTGAATCTAATTGGAAAATTAAAGACTTTGAAGAGGTTTTAGATAATGAATATGATTTAAGAATCGGTGTTAAAGATATTTTAGATAATGAAGAATTAGATTTAGAAAAATCAAATGAAGAAATAATTATAGCCTTGCAAAAAAAATATGATGAGAAATCAGATTTACATAAAGATATTTTTAGTGAGGTAGAAAAGCAAATAGTCTTGCAAGTTATAGACCAATCTTGGAAAAATCATATCAATTCTTTGGAACAGTTAAGGCAAAATATTGGTTTTAGAAGTTATGCGGGTAAAGACCCTAGATTAGAGTACAAACGAGAATCTTTCGAAATGTTTCAGGGGTTATTAGAAAATATTAAATTTGAATCAATAAGATACTTATCAAAAATAACAATTTCTTCTAACGAAAATAATTTGTCTCAACCAGAATCGAAAAAAATGGTTTCTCAGCGTCCTGACACCCCATCATTATTTGATACAAAAGAATTAGAAAGTCCAAAAGTCGTTGAAAAGCCTTCTCTTTCAGAAGGAAATAGAAAGTTAAGAAGAATGCAAGCCAAAGCAAATCGAAAAAAAAGAAAATGATAGAGCAAATAAAAATAGGTTGTGCTTCAACAAAAACAACTTATGGGCATCGCTTAGATACAACATTAGTTGAATTGAATTCTGATGCAAAGATTTCAGGTTTATTCACTTCAAATAAATTTAAATCTGCTCCTGTTCAAATATGCCTAGATCAACTTGAAGCGAAAATGAAAGGCAAAAAGATGCTGGCAATAAATGCAGGTAATGCGAATGCAGCAACTGGAAAAAAGGGAGTTTCAGATGCAAAAAAACTTATTCAAGAAATATCTAATTTAACTAATATTTCAACTACTCAAATATTACCTTTCTCAACAGGTGTCGTAGGACAACTTTTGGATGTGAAGCAACTTTCTTCGGCTTTTAACAAATGTTTTAAAAACTTGAGTAAAAATTCATGGGATGATTTTGCAAAAGCCATTATGACCACAGATACGAAAAGTAAAATTATTAAACTTCCTTTTAAAGCGGGTTCCAAAAAGTATCACATAGTTGGTATCGCAAAAGGTGTTGGAATGATAGAACCAAATATGGCTACTACGCTTAGCTATGTTTTTACAGATTTGAAGATTCCAGAGCTTACTTTGAGAAAATTACATAAAAGAATTTGTGATAAGACCTTCAACGCTATTTCTATTGATGGCGATCAATCGCCTAGTGATTCTAGTATTCTTGTTGCAACTGGCTCGAGCAAAGTTAATTTTAAAAACTATTCTAAAAAAATAGAAAAAGATATTTTTTCAATTTTTAGCAAATTGTCTGAAAAGCTAGTATTAGATGGCGAAGGATCAACAAAATTACTCAACATAAAAGTTACGGGGTTATCTTCTGAGGCTAATTGTAAAAAAGTTGCGATGAAGATAGCTAACTCGCCTTTAGTTAAAACTGCAGCTTACGGTGAGGATCCTAATTGGGGAAGAATAATTGTAGCTGCTGGAAATGCGGAGGTTGATGAATTTAAGATCGAAAATTTGTCCCTGAAAATTGGAAAATATAATGTGCTAAAAAATGGAAATTTATCCAAAAATTATAAGGAAAATTTTGGGCAAAAAGAATTTAGAAAAAGAAAAATTAATTTGGAATTATCAATCGGAAAGTCTAAAAATTCATTTACCGTTATAGGCTCTGATCTTTCGAAAGAATATATATCAATAAATAGTGATTACAGAAGTTAAGTACATTGGTATAACGCCTCTTCGTCCAAAAAAAGATTTTCTTAAAAAGGTTGAAAATTTTTTTGAAGGAGTAAAAAAGGCTTTAATCATCAGATTAGACGAAGCTTTTTATACTCAAGACTTATTAGAAGAAATAGAAAACTCATCTAAAAAAAGTAATTCAATTGTTATCTATAATTCTAGAAACGATATTGGCAGCAAAAAAAACATTCATTTAACTTCTATTGATTTAATGAATTATAAAGAAAAGCGTGAATGTAATTTTTTATTGGGCGCTTCATGTCACAATCAAAATGAAGTAGAAAAAGCTAATCAATTGAAATGTGACTACATATTGATTTCACCTGTTCTTAAAAATAAACATGGCAATAAAAAAATTGGCTGGAAAAAATTCGGAGAACTTGCTAAAAATTTTAATGGAATTAGCTATGCATTGGGCGGAGTCAAAAGAGAAGACTTGAGTGAGTCTATTAATCACGGTGGAACAGGAATTTCAGGGATTGATTGTTTTTTTTAAAATTTATCTTGTTCCGGAATTTCTGAACTAGAAATCTTATTAACTTCAGATAACCAATTCGACAAATCTAAAGATTTACACCTTGAAGAACAAAATGGTAAATATTTTTTATCTTCAACTTGAAATTTTTTTTTACAGTGATGACATTTCACTTTTTATTACTCAATTTTAAATAATTATGATGCAAAGAAATTATTTCTTTTTTTAGGTCTTCTAGAGAGCCATTATTTATTACTATATCGTCCGCATGACTTATTTTATCTGATCTAGACATTTGAGCTTCGATAATATCCTTGATTTGTTCCTCTGAAACATTGTCTCTTTTGGAAGCTCTGGAAATTTGTAATTTTTCTTCGACATCGACTAATAAAGTTCTGGAACATAATTTACTTTGTCCAGTTTCAAATAACAGAGGAGAAACAAGAATTGTATAAATTGTTTTTGATTCAGCTAGCTCGCTATTAATTATTTTTAAAATTTGAGGATGTAATAATTTCTCCAGCCAATCTTTTTCTTCTTCTTTATCAAATATAACTTCTCTAAGTTTTTGCCTGTCTAGATTACCGTCCTCTAAAATCATTTCACTTCCAAAATGATCTTCTATTTCTTTGAGGCAGGAAGATCCTTTTTCTACCGCTTTCCTTGAGGCAATATCAGCATCTATAACGTCTATATTGAATTCAGAAAAAATATCTGTGACAGCAGTTTTGCCTGAGCCTATGCCACCCGTTATACCCAAAACAAACATTTTAGTTAGATACTAACTAGACGAAGAAACAATAGTTGACTTAACTGTTTTCTTGTTAAATTTCCAATACATTTGGGCTATTTTTATCAAAATTAGCCTTACTGTTCTGTCAAACAGAGAAACTTTAGAGATTTCAGATTTGACCTTGCAGGTCTGCTTTCCTCTAATTAAATTTCCAGGAAGTGAGCCAGTTGCTCTTCCATTTTCACTCACTATTTGGCCTCTCTTTATTGTGGCAACATATCCTGTAGCATCCTGAACCAAACGCTTTCCTCCAAGAGGCAAATCATGAATCATTTTTGGGTGACCAACATTTAATTTTTTAAAATCTATAACATTGATGTCGGCCAACATTCCTGACTTAATTTCGCCGCGATCAAATAATCCAAAAGTTTCAGCTGTATCTTTTGTTTGTTTTCTCACTAACTTTTCAAGAGGAACCTTTTTCCCTACTTCACGATCTCTAGCCCAGTGAGATAAATTTGTCGTTGGCATGCTTGCGTCACATATTAATCCACAGTGCGCTCCCCCGTCGCTTCCCCCCGCAACAGAAGATTTCAATCCATAAGCTCGTTCTACAAAATTAAGTTTGTAGTCATCGTATGGAGTAAAAGCAGCATAAATTAAATTTGTGCCATTGTTCTTCATCATTTCATCAAACATAACTTCTAGTTCAGAAATACCTTTATTTGAGGAAATTGCAGCAATACTATCTTCTTGTTTAGGTTCGTAATTTGGAGGAGTACCTAAAATGAATTGAGTTTTATAATTTGTAGTTAGACTTGATAACAGTTCTGCATCTTTTTCAATCTCTTCTCTAGTTTTAGTATTATCGGGTTCAGCAAGTCTTTTATCTATTTCTGATTTGAGATCAGGTTTTTGACTCAACAATTTATTTTTGAAATCAGGATCTTTCATGATTTCATATTTTTGCTCATGAGGTAAATGAGCTATTTCTCTGTAGGCCGGATATTGCATAAAAGGATTGAGAGAACTTTCAAAGCCAAACATTAAGCCTACATTTCTTCCAGGAAATTGAGGTCGAATATTTTTGCCCTTCAAATAATGCTCTTCTGAAAATAAAATGGTTTTAACTGCATCTCCATTCGTCTGTAAAAAAGTTAATCCACAATTACTTTTTTTCACATATTCTTTCATCCAAGACATCTCAATCTCTTCATCTAGCCAATCAGAGGTTATTTCTAAAGTTCCTTCGCCAGCCTTGTCCACACCAAACGCAAGCGCTCTCATCTCTTCAGAACTAGCCTCAGTTCCAGGAACATATTTTCCGTAAATGTCCCTGTGTAAAATAGTTCTTGAGGTGCTAAATCCTAAAGCCCCGGCATTGATAGCCTCTGTTACAAGTTCAGACATCTTATCTATTTCTGTATCAGAAGCATCGACTTGATTTTGACATCTATCGTGTCCCATAACATAACTTCTCAAAGGGCCATGTCCTATCATAAAGCCAAGATCCATGACAAATTCTTTCTTATCTATCGCATCTAAAAATTCTGGGAAAGTTTCCCATCCCCATTCTATTCCTTCATGCAAGGCTGATCCTGGAATATCCTCGACTCCTTCCATTAACTGTATCAAAAAATTTTCCTCACCTGGTCTAACTGGGGCAAAGCCTACTCCACAATTTCCCATGACAGCAGTCGTAACTCCATGCCAACTCGATGGAGTCAAATAAGGATCCCAACATACTTGTCCGTCATAATGAGTATGGATATCAACCCATCCGGGTGTAACTAAATTCCCTTCAGCATCAATCTCCTCTTTCCCTCTTTCTGTTATAGAATTGGAAACTAAAGATATGTTTTCGTTATCGATTGCTATATCACCGATGAATGGTTTCTTTCCTGAACCATCAACAATAAGACCATTTCTAATGACAAGATCGTGCATCTTATAAATCTCCCTTCTTAATATCTATTTAATAGATAATTTTAGGAAATATCAAATCTATCGAGATTCATAACTTTATTCCAAGCGCTGATAAAGTCTCTAGTAAACTTATCTTTATTGTCGTCTTGAGCATAAACCTCAACTAAAGCCCTCAATTGAGAATTAGAACCAAAAACAAGATCAGCTCTGGAAGCTGTTCTTTTTTTCTCACCAGTTACTCTATCTAGAGCCTCATAAGAGTTTCCAGTTCCGTTAGGTTTCCACTGAACTCTCATATCTAACAACGTTTTAAAGTAATCATTGGTCAATTCGTCTGGATTGTCAGAAAGTAATCCATAGTCACTTGACGTTATACCAAGAGAACGCATACCTCCCAATAATACTGTCATCTCAGGAGCCGTGAGCCCTAAAAGTTGAGATTTATCGAGCATAATTTCTTCTGCGCTAACAGATAATCCCGTTCTATGATAATTCCTAAAAGCATCCGACATAGGCTCGAGATACTCGAAAGATTCTGGATCTGTTTGCTCTTGAGTAGCATCTCCTCTTCCAGGCGTAAAGGGAACTTCGGAACCACAAGCTTTTTCAATTCCTAAATTACCTCCTAGAACAATAAGATCAGCGATTGATGCATCAGTATCTTTTGCGATAGATTCGTAGACATCAAGTACTTTGGAAAGTTGCTGTGGTTTGTTAACTTCCCAATCTTTTTGCGGGGCTAAACGAATTCTTGCTCCATTTGCACCGCCTCTCATGTCAGAACCTCTGTACGTAAAAGCACTAGCCCAGGCAGTTTCAACCATTTCTTGGATTGTTAACTCGCTTGATAAAATCTTTTCCCTAGCGGAATCTATGTCAAAGTTAGCGTTTCCAGCAGGAACCGGATCCATCCAGATCAATTCTTCTTTAGGAACTTCAGGGCCCATGTACCTTGTTTTTGGACCCATATCTCTATGGAGAAGCTTAAACCAAGCTTCTGCAAAAGCGTCTGCGAATTCTTCAGGATTTTCATGAAACCTTTTTGATATTTTTTTATAACTAGGATCTTCTCTCAAAGCAATATCGGTTGTAGCCATCATTGTCGGTACTTTTTTCGAAGGATCATGAGCATCAGGTGCCATATCTTCTTCTTTTTGATCTACCGCATACCACTGATGGGCTCCAGCAGGACTTTTTCCAAGTTTCCACTCATATTTAAATAAGAGGTCAAAATAACCATTGTCCCAAACAGTTGGATTTGCTGTCCATGCACCCTCTAATCCACTAGTGATAGTATCCGAACCTTGACCAAGACCGAATTTATTAGCCCAACCAAAACCCATTTGCTCAATGGGAGCTCCTTCCGGCTCTACTTGGACAAGATCAGCATCTCCTGCACCATGACATTTGCCAAAAGTGTGTCCTCCAGCGACTAAAGCCACTGTTTCATAATCATTCATGGCCATTCGACCAAAAGTCTCCCTAATGTCATGAGCACTCGCTAAAGGATCAGGATTAGCATCGGGTCCTTGAGGATTGACATAAATTAACCCCATTTGAACTGCTGCCAATGGGTTGTCTAACTCTCTTTCTCCTTGATAACGTCTATTTTCAAGCCATTCGTCTTCCACACCCCACAAGATGTCTTCTTCAGGTGCCCAAATATCAGGTCTGCCGCCACTAAAACCAAATGTCTTGCCGCCCATCGATTCAATTGCAACGTTACCCGCCAAAATTAATAAGTCAGCCCAACTAATCTTATTTCCATATTTTTCTTTAATAGGCCAAAGCAATCTTCTTGCTTTGTCTAGGTTACCGTTATCGGGCCAGCTGTTTAATGGAGCAAATCTCTGTGCGCCTGTTCCTCCGCCACCCCTGCCATCGGTACTTCTATATGTTCCAGCCGCGTGCCAAGTAAGCCTAATAAAGAAAGGACCATAATGTCCGTAATCAGCAGGCCACCAATCTTGTGAATCGGTCATTAGATCGTTCAAATCTTTCTTTAAAGCTGCATAATCTATTTTTTCAAACTCAGCTCTATAATCAAAATCCTCTCCCATCGGATTTGATTTTTTATCATGCTGATGAAGAATATTTAAGTTTAGTTGGTCTGGCCACCAATCCTGATTAGCAGTACCAGAAGTGCTGTTTCTTGTCATAGCACCATGCATGACAGGACATTTTCCTTCAGATTTATCTTCCATTTATAACTCCAAATTATTTAGTAAAGAAAATTTAACATTCTTTTAATATTTACTAAATATACTTAAAATGAATTTTATATTCGATTATAATGAACATTAAATGATTACTCTCAAACAATTAAATTACGCATTAAGCGTTCAAAAAAATCTACATTTCAAAAAGGCAGCAGACGAATGTTTTGTTTCTCCTTCTACTTTAAGTAATGCAATTAACGAAATGGAAATAAAATTGGGGACTCAAATTTTTGAGAGAGATAATAAAAAAGTAATAGTTACAAAATCAGGAGAAAAAATTTTAAAAAAAGCAAGAGAAGTTAAAATTCAAATGCAAGATATTTATAATCTAGGCGAAAACAACTCAATTGCAAACTCCTCTATTTCTCTAGGCATTATTCCTACTGTGGGTCCTTATTTTCTTCCCTTAGTGCTGCCAGATTTAAATAAAAAATTTCCTAATTTAAATTTAAAAATCATAGAAGCTCAGTCAACTCAATTAGTGAATAAAATTAAGGAAGGCGAAATTGATATGGCCATCTTAGCATTGCCGTTCGATGTGAAAGGTTTGCTAACATTAAAGTTTTGGGAAGAAAATCTATACTTAATTTCTCACAAAGATGAGCTGCCTCATTATGGAAAAAAGATAAAAGCTAAAAATATTGATGCAACAAATTTGCTTCTTCTTGAAGATGGACATTGTTTAAAAAAACATATTCTCTCAGCTTGCAAAATATCTCCTAAAAAAAGATTTGCCATGGAGTCTTCCTCTATGAGCACATTAATTCAATTGGTTGCAGGAAAAATGGGAAAAACATTGGTGCCCAAATTAGCTATTAACCAAGTTGTAGATACAATTCCTGATTTGGTAAAAACTAAACTGGATGAACCAGGTCCTCATAGAGAACTGGCAGTAATCATAAGGCCAACTTATACGGGATTAAAGAAAGTAGAAGAGTTAATTACAATTTTTAAAAAAAGGCTATCTAAGATCTAAAGTTTATTAAATAATTTTAAATAATAATTAAATAATTTTTTTATATGCACCCTTTTTGATCTTGTATCTTTTTTACAAAATGTTTAAATATTTCTAATGAAGAGTTTTGTTATACAACTAAGTAGAGTGAATACTCTAATTCACTCTTTGAGCAGCTTCGGTCTATCAATTGTTTACACAATTGGGCATGTGATCATTGCATGGGCTTGTGCAACAATTATATTTCAAACAAGCTTTTTCTTGGCATCAGCTGACGCAATAATAGAACCAATAATTAACGGCTTTTGGTTCTTCTTGCTGCATAAATACGCACACGATAAGCTTAAACCTGCCCTTCTTGCTGTGGTTTATACTACCGGACATTTTTTAATTGCTACTTCATGGAGCTTTTTTATAATCGGAGTTGATTTGAGCTTAGCTGCAATTGACGCATTAGTTGAACCTTTGATAAATGGATTTTGGTTTTACGCTTTACTGTATAGTTGGAATTCTCAGCCTCGGGTAACTGCTTAACTTACTCATTAAAACCAACTATATTTTAGTTTTAATTTGCTCTAACAAATTTTTTAATTCGGGCTTGTTTTCTTTTATATCTTCAAAAGTTAGTCCCTCAAGTTCGTGAGGAAAAATAAGCCATTGATCTGTTTCATGAATGAAAAAATCAGGTTGTCTGTCTGTTTGGTTTTTATTAGGTTTGAAGTAAGGAGTTGCAACTTTGATTTCTGGAGTATTTTCCTTACAAGCTTCTCTAAGGTCTAAGATAATTTGGTTAATAGAATTACCTGTGTCGTGGACATCATCCACAACTAGAAGTTTATCCCCTGCCTTGACTTTGTTTATTACGTAATTCAAACCGTAAACTTGAACTTTATCTTTTCGTTCGTCAATTCCGGAGTAATAGGATGTTCTTATCGCAATATGGTCTGATTTTAAACCAAGAACATTCAAAAACTCTTGAACAGCAATTCCAACCGGAGCTCCTCCTCGCCAGACTCCAACAATGTAGTTTGGTTTGTAACCGCTTTCGTAAATTTGCCATGCAAGATTGAAAGAATCTTCCAGCAATTCATTGGCTTTAATAAACAGCTTATCCATAATGTATAAAACTATTTATTTAAAAGACTGATTTCTGAATGCTTAACTAGAAATCGTAACTTAATCGAACCATAACCTGTCTTGGAGGTATATATTCAATACCTGTAGCTCCGACACCGAAAACATCCGTCATCGCTGAGTTCATGCCTTCTTCATCTCCTAAATTCGTAACAATAATATCGAACCCATAGCCGCTAGAAAAATCTACTCCAGATGAGAAATTAACTACTTCGTAGCCATCAACTACATCTTGAACTGGGTTATTTACGATCCTTTGATAAAATTTTCCTCTTTTGACAAATTGTAGGGCTGTAGTGCTGATATCGCCTGAAGAAAGTTCAGTCGAATATATCAAACTAATATCACCTGAAAACTTAGGAGCCTTAGCAAGATCGTTTCCTAGTACGTCTTCTTTAAGGTTATCTCTTGCTATTTCGCTACCAGTGTTATGTTGTTGGGCTTTAACATTATCCAGATAGAGATAAGATTCAGATATTTCAGTATCCAAAAAAGCAAGATTTACATCAACTGTTAAAGAATCTGATAACGCACCAGTGAATTCAACCTCGAGACCAGTTACTTCTGATTCAGGTAAATTTACTACACCGCCTCTAAAGACATCTGGATCCGTTCCTTGAACCTGTAAATTTTCGTAAGTATAGTCAAATATTGCAATGTTTGCTCTTGCTAGCCCATCATAAAAATCAGCTTTTAAACCGATTTCTGTCGCATCAAGAGTTTCCGTTTCAAATGTTTGGAAAACAAGTGGATCAACAGACTGTCTTCTAAGGAAAACTGGCAGGCTTTGAGAAGCAGCATCTTCAGCTTTCGTGTAACCATATGTCAAATTAGAGCCTCCTGGTTTAATGCCTCTATTTTGAGAAAAGTAAATCATTGCATCTGTATCTAAATCATACTCAAAGGTAATTCTTCCTGAAACTTCACTGTGATCCTGATCTTTGTTGCTTGCTGAAAAAGGTTGAAGTCCAAAGAAATTAGAAACATTTGTTTCAAAAATATCCTCTGTGTATCTAAAACCAGAAATAAGTCTTAAATCCTCACTAAAGCTGTAAGTCGTCTGACCATAGAAAGATTTTGATTCTCTTGTAGGAAATGCGTCAGTAACGAAACCAAAGTCATTAGTGTCAGCAAAAGCGTTACCAGTGACAGTATTAAAACAACTATTTTGATCAGCAAAAGGCTCTGAACAAACATACATGAATTTACCATCTCCAGTTTTATCGAGATATTCTCTAATATGATTTTCTATTTCATGATTCATATAAAAAAATCCAACTGTCCAATCAAGCTTTCCATCTAAGATCGGTTCATTAGAAATTAAATTAACTTCAAAGGTGTCAGTATCAACATCTGAAGTCTCTGGTCTAAATTCGGCCGGAGTATATGCTGATACCCCTGGAAGAGAAGGAGATAAATCTCCATAAACATGCCTATCATTATCTCTATCAACAGATATAAAGTCTTGTTGTGTACTAGCTAGAATTTTTAAATTTGCAAAACCTAAATCCTTTTCATAAATTCCTGCAAATAGAGATGAGCTGAGTTCTAAAGACGATAACGAATCTTGTTTCAAATTCCTTATGCCAGCTGTTGAATCATCTATACCTTTCATTGCAGATCCATTCCTATCGACGGTTGCATATTGTCCAAACAACCTTAATGACGAAGTATCATCCAACTCAATGAAAAAGTCGTTTCTAATTGAAATATTATCAGCATCGTCTAAGTCTTGCCCATTAATTAAGTTGGTAGAAAAACCATCTCTTTTAGTATTGGAAACTGAGAAAGTTGCAGCTACATTATCAAAAATTGGTCCACTTGCAGATCCAGTAAACTTAGTCATGTTGTATTCACCAACTGTCACAGATGCGGAAGTATATGATTCGTTTAAAGAAGGTGCTTTTGTAATTACATTAATTGCTCCACCCGTAGAGTTTTGGCCAAATAATGTTCCTTGAGGTCCTCTTAAAACTTCTATCCGATCAACGCCTATAAAATCTGTTTGAAGAGAAAAAGGGGAAGCAACAAAAATACCGTCAATGTGATAGGCAACAGAAGGCGCTGCTATAGCGTTTTGATTTGTTTCATTCCCGATACCTCTGATGGATATTACTGTTTTATAACCTTCGTTTTTAGCAACAGTAACTCCTGGAACAATAGAACTTAAATCAACGATAGAATCAATCTTTTTAATTTCTATTTCACTAGAAGTTAGGGCAGTAACAGCTTGGGAAACGTCTTGTAGACTTTCATTTCTTTTTTCAGCTGTAACAATAACATCTTCGAAAAATCCATCACTTTGGGCGAAAGTTGAGGTGTTAAATAAAGTTAAGATAGCTATAAAAGCTAAATTTTGTTTTAAAATTTTCATAATAATTCTGTTTTTTGTAAAGACTCTCCAATTAAAATTATGTCATGTTTTTTTCTCCAAAATTAATATTCATTTTTGCCTTTTTTTTTGAAAATGCACCATTTTTATACAAAAAATTTTATTTTACTGATTTAAGAAAGTGCAAGTTAGATTAATAAAGTTTCAATGAAAAAAAATCTGAATTTTTTTTATAGGGGTATGCTTAAATAATTAGATGAATGATTTAGTAGAGCAATTTTTTAAGCTGAAAGAAAATAATACTAACTTGAAAAGTGAATTTTTAGGTGGATTCACTTCTTTTATAACTATGGCGTACATTATTTTTGTTAACCCTCAAATAATGTCGCTTAGTGGAATGGATCAAGGTGCTGTTTTTGTTGGAACCTGCCTTGCCGCCGCGCTAGCCTGTATCCTTATGGGATTATTTGCAAATTGGCCAGTTGGCTTGGCTCCTGGAATGGGTCTAAACGCGTTTTTTACTTTTACCGTGGTTGGTGAAATGGGGTACTCATGGGAAATAGCTCTTGGGGCTGTTTTTTTAGCTGGAGTTTTGTTTTTCTTAATGAGCATAACAAGATTAAGAAGCTGGATGATTGAAAGTATTCCATTGAATTTAAGAATTGCGATGGGTTCTGGTGTTGGACTTTTTATCGGATTCATAGGTCTTAAAAATGGTGGCATCATTATCAGTAATGATGCTACTTTTTTAAAATTAGGAGATTTTTCAAATGTTGAAACGTTGTTAGCTGCTTTAGGTTTTCTTTTAATTTCTGTTTTAGCAATAAGAAAAATTCCTGGTGCAATTTTATTAGGTGTTCTGGCTATAACAATATCTGCCCTTTTGTTAAATTTAGTTCAATTCAATGGCTTAATTTCAATGCCGCCATCAATTGATCCTGTCCTATTGAAACTAGATATTTTAGGTGCGCTAGATTTGACGATGATTACTATAATCATGTCTTTTTTATTTGTTAATCTTTTTGATACAACAGGAACTCTTTTGGGAGTAGCTGATAGGGCAAATCTTATAAATAATTCTGGAGATGCGAATAATTTTGATAAAGCTTTGAAAGCAGACAGCAGTGCAAGTTTTTTAGGCGCTCTTTTGGGGTGCTCTCCTGTAACAAGTTACGTGGAAAGTTCTGCGGGTGTTGAGGCAGGCGGAAGGACTGGTCTTACTGCTATTTTTATAGGATTGTTTTTTTTATTAGCAATTTTTCTCTCTCCTTTGGCACTGATTGTTCCGGCTTATGCGACTGCCGGAGCTCTAATTTATGTGGCTATTTTAATGCTAAGTGGAATGGAAAAATTGAATTGGTCCAATATGGTCGATTTATTACCTGCTTTAATCATTATTGTGATGATTCCCCTTACCTTTTCTATAGCAGATGGAATTGCTTTGGGATTTTTATCTTATGTCGTTTTAAAAGTAGGCTATGGTGAAATAACTAAAATTTCTTCCGGAGCCTGGTTTCTTACGTTGATATTTATTTCTAAGTTTATTTTTTTATAAGGAAATGGTGGAGCTACGCGGGATCGAACCGCGGACCTCCTGAATGCAAATCAGGCGCTCTCCCAGCTGAGCTATAGCCCCAAGGCGAAGAATTATATATTAAAAATATAAATCTCTTCTATTTTTATTCCTTCTACAAACAGATAAATAACCTAAAATGTGACTCATGCGAATTGCTGTTATTGGTTCGGGAATTAGTGGATTGTCTGCAGCTTACTTTTTAGGCAAAAAACATGAAGTAACTATTTTTGAAAAGTCAGATAGATTAGGTGGGCATACCCATACTCATCAGCTCGAACTTGAAACCACAATAAACGTAGATTCAGGCTTTATCGTGCTTAATGATAAGAATTATAAAAATCTAATGGAATTTTTTAATAAAATTGATATTGATTTATATCAAACAGAGATGTCTTTTTCAGTAAATTCAAAGTTCCTAATTTGGAATTCTAAAGAGTTTTTTAATTTTTCTTTTCTAACAAGTTTAAAAAAAATAAAACTACTAATTGATATTGTGAGATTTAATTTTTTAGCTAAAAATCTCAAGAGCAAAGAAAATATTGGTGAGTGGCTTAAAAACTCTAAATTCTCTAAACTTTTTGTTGAAAGTTATTTGCTTCCCATGACTTCAGCAATTTGGTCTTCCACTTCTAAAGAGATAAGAAACTACCCAGCCGAATCAATGAATAATTTCTTGAATAATCATGGTTTATTAAATCTTTATGACCGTCCACAGTGGTATTCGGTTTTAGGAGGAAGTAATACTTACGTTGAGAAATTATTAGATTTAAAAGTCTTTGATGTAAAGCTTAATTCAAAAGTCAAAATAAATAGATATGACAATAAAATATTCATTTCTAATAAAGATGAATCATATGAATTCGATTTACTGATAATGGCAAATCACCCAAATCAGATAGCGGAATGCATTGATGATTTAAATGAGAAAGAAAAAAATGCTATTGATTCAATCAAATATCAAAAAAATATAACTATTTTGCACGGAGATAAAAGTTTAATGCCAAAGGATAAAAAACAATGGTGTTCTTGGAATGTGTATAAGGATGAAAATTACGAATACGTTACTTACTGGATGAATAATCTTCAAAAAATTAATACTAGTAAAAATATTTTTGTCACCTTAGGAGACTTTCCTAAGCCCAATTTAATCTTTAACGAAATGGAATACGAACATCCAATATTTGATTTTAAAGCTCTAATGGGTCAAAAGAAATTTAAAGAACTCCAATCTGAAAAAAATACTTATTTTACGGGTGCTTATTTGGGTTACGGTTTTCATGAAGATGGCATAAAATCTTCTCAAGCAATCTGCAAGCTCATTAATACTAGAGATATATGAAAAAATATTTTTTTAAAGGAGTTGTTTCTCATAGAAGAGTCAAATCAAAAAAACATGGTTTTGACTATCCCTATCGAAGTATCTTTCTAGAAAATATTTATGATTTTCAAGAAGATAAGATCAATCATATTAAATCTACTTTTTTTAATTTTTCTTTTTTAAAAAATGACGATTCAAAAAAAATTTTAAATAACATTCTTAAATACATTAAAAAAAATAATATCTCGAAGGAAAATCTAAAAATAAATCTTTTAAAAACTCCTAATTTTTATTTTCTCAAAACTTTCAACCCTGTATGTTTTTGGTTTTTAAAAAAAAATGAAAATGATTTAATGATGGTAGCTGAAGTAACAAACACCTTTTATGAAAGGCAAATTTATTACGTCCATGATTCACTAAATATTCTTGATGGAAAAAAATGGATACCAATTCAAAAAAGAATGTATGTATCGCCCTTTGCCGATAAGCAAGGGCTTTATCAATTTAAAATTTCTGGTGATCCATTAAATATAAAGATCAACGAATACGATCCTAATGGAGAACTTGAGATTCTATCGAATTTGTCCGGACAAAGAATAAACTTTTCATGGCGAAATAAATTGTTAATTTTCTTTTCTATATTTATTAATTCTTCTCTAGTTTTGGCTAGAATTCACCTTCAAGCTTTGTTCCTTTGGATGAAAAAAGTTAAGGTGTTCGCTCATAACGGCAAAGGTTATGTTGACTAAATTTTTTAAAAAATGGCTTGAGAAAAAGATTGTTAATTTAGAATCTGGTTCTTTAGTAATCACTTTTCCCAACAAAACCGTCCTTCAACTTGGAGAAGGATTCGAAAAAGCAGATTTGGTTATTACCTCTTGGAAAAGTATTTTGCTTTTATTCAGTAGAGGCAGTCTTGGTTTCACCGAAGGTTATATCAAGAATTATTGGTCAACTTCTAACTTAATATTTTTAATGGAATTTCTCACTAAAAACTATTCTTCGATAAGTACAATTGTTGATGGAAAAGTTTTGGGGAGAATCTTTACAAAAATTCAACACCGATTAAATAAAAATTCGATTTCAGGAAGCAAAAAAAATATTCAAGCTCACTACGACTTAGGGAATGATTTTTATTCTATGTGGCTTGATAAAACCATGACCTACTCTTCTGGTTTTTATAAAGAGAGCAATGAAACTATTGAAGAAGCTCAAAAAGCTAAATATCAATTAATTCTAGATACCTTGGATCTTCCTGTTGGATCTCGTATTTTAGAAATAGGTTGTGGCTGGGGAGGTTTTCTAGAACATGCATCAAAGAAAGGTTATTTAGTAAAAGGGATAACTATTTCACCAAGTCAATTCAAATTTGCTAAGGATAGAATCAAAAATTTAGAAACAGTTCCAGATATTGAATTAATCGATTACAGATTGCTTGAAGGTAAATTTGACGCTGTCGTCTCTATCGAAATGTTTGAGGCAGTTGGTTCTGAATATTGGAATTCTTACTTTCAAAAAATTCAAAATGTCCTTAAACCAAATGGTAAGGCTGTCATTCAAACAATAACAATGACTAAAGATTACTTTGAAGGTTATGACAAATGGCCAGATTTTATCCAGACTTACATTTTTCCTGGCGGAGAATTAGCATCAGATCAATTATTTATAGATGAAGCAAGAAAGTTTGATTTAGAAAATATAAAAACTACTAATTTTGCAAAATCATATGCAAAAACATTGGAAACTTGGTATGAAAATTTTCAGATCGCCTGGAGTGATATAGAAGAAATGGGATTTGATGCAAAATTCAAAAGAACTTGGGATATGTATTTAGCTTACTGCAGAGGGGGTTTCTTGAATGGTCAATTAGAAGTTTCGCAATACTTATTAAAAGTAAAATGATGAGATTAGGATTATGGTTAGCTGAAAAAGGCTTTATTCCAGACTTCTTATTAAGAATTGCAATAAGAAAACTTAGCTTAAGCAGATTAGAAGATAAGTCCTTATTGACTGAAAAATCAAACATTGCAGCTTCTTTCAAGGAAGGATCAATAGCCGAACAAACCCTTGAGGCTAATGAACAGCATTACGAGGTTCCGCCATCATTTTTTACTAAAGTATTGGGTAAGAATTTAAAATATTCCTGTTGTTTATATGAAACTCAAAAAGAAACCTTAGTCGAAGCAGAAGAAAAAATGCTTGAGCTTTATCTCAGTAGAGCTGAAATTTGTGATGGTCAAAAGATTCTAGACTTAGGTTGCGGCTGGGGAAGTTTTAGTTTATTTGCAGCACAAAGATTTCCTAAAAATTCTTTTACTTCAATTAGCAATTCTCAAGACCAGATAGACTTTATTACCACCGAAGCAAAATCAAGAGGCTTAGATAATATCACTGCATTAAAAGTAGATATAAACGAATTAAATCTTGAAGATAAATTTGATCGAATTGTTTCAATAGAAATGTTTGAGCATATGAGAAATTATGAAAAGCTTCTTTCAAAAGTAGCTAATATGCTTACAGAAAACGGCAAACTATTTGTTCATATTTTTTGTCACAAAGATTTTTTGTATCCTTATGAAATTTCCGGTGATGCTGACTGGATGACTAAATTCTTCTTTTTAGGAGGAATAATGCCGTCACAAGATATCTTCAGTTATTTTTCCAATGATATGACTGTCATAAAAGATTGGAAAGTAAACGGAACCCATTATTCTCTTACATCGAGAGACTGGCTATCAAATCATTATAAAAATAAAAAAGAAACTTTAGCTATGTTCGCAAACCATTATGACGATGCAAATTTATGGTTTCAAAGATGGCGAATTTTTTTTCTAACCGTCGAAGAATTTTTCAAAATTAACAATGGTAACGAATGGTTTGTTAACCATTACCTTTTAGAAAAAAAATAATTTAAGCAGTTTGTCCTGGAATTCTCGCTCCTTCTATTCCTTCTTTAATTTTAGCTACTACATCTGCTTGATATACATTTTTGGTATTCATGTAATAGGGATGTCCTAAAGTAGCTAAATCCTCTGCTTTTTCTAAAGCTTTATCCATTAACTCCGCTGGGGGTACTATTTCGTCAATATAACCTGCTGAAATAGCTTCATGCATTGGATAAACTTCCGCATGATATATCGCTTTATAAAAATGTTTTTTATCAAGCCTATCTTTAACTATCTCCATAATCTGCACAGGAATGTCCATGTTATTTCTTACTTCATTAGCTTGACAGATAAACTTTCCTTCAATTCCAATTCTATAATCACAACAACAAGCAACAAAAATTCCTAGTGCGACGGCATGGCCGGAAATTGCAGCTACGATAGGTCTAGGGAATGAATAGAGGTCTAAAAGCGTATTGAAACCAAGTTTAACCATCTTTTGAGCGGCTGCTGCATCTCCTGAGGCTAAAGTTTTAAGATCAAAACCAGCAGAGAAGAGCCCTTCTCTTCCAGTAATTATTAAGGAACCGGAGTCTCTTGGTACTTCTGCTAAACAGGCATTTAGACTTTCCAACATGTCTAGAGAAAAGGCATTTGCCTTTCCATCGTCTAATTTAATTATCGAGACCTCTCCTTTTTTTGTTAATGTTGCTAAATCAGTCATATTTTCTCCTTAAATTTATACAAGATCACATGCCTCAGGTGGCATCCAATGAGAATCCTTGCCTTCCCACTTAACACTGCATCCAATAGGGTTTGTGATGGGAATAGATATTAATGTATTTGAAGTAAGCTCATCAAGAACTAATTCTAGATTGTTGATTTTAATTTTGTTTGCATCCAATGGTGAATCTACCCCTCTGCCTGTATAAACTAGTTCCCTTTGCTCATCGAAAACATAAAAATGCGGAGTTTTTAAAGCCCCATATTTCAATGCCGTTTCCTGATTGTCATCATGTAAATAAACCCAAGGAAAATTATATTCTTCCATTCTCAAAACCATATTTTCAAAGCTGTCTTCTTCATACGTATTTGCACTGTTTGAGTTGATAGCAATAAAGCACACATCTTTGTCTTTGAATTTATTTGCAGTTTGTCTAGTTACCTCGTCCGATCCGGTAACGTAAGGACAATGATTGCACGTAAAAAAAATGACTAGAAATTTAGAATCAAAGCTTGAAACAGAGATATTTTCGTTGCTTGTCGAAATTAGGTTAAATTCTGGAGCTTTTTGGCCCAATTGCAAAGTGAATGACATCTTCTAAGGTTAGTTAACTTTTTGTTAAAAGCAATAATTTTTTGTATTTTCCTACATTTGAACTAAAATTCTTCAATGGAAAAAATTGGCTCATTCGATTCATCTATAATTATTACTCTAGCTGTACCCGCTTTCTTTGCGTTAATTTTTATTGAGTTAATATATGGTTTAGTTGCAGGCAAAAATAATTACCGTTTGAATGATTCTTTTACAAGTATAAGTCTAGGTCTTATTAGTAGATACATTCCTTTGCTTGGTTTGGGTCTGCAAGGAGCGGCTTTTGCGTACGTTGCTCAATATTACAATCTAAAATTATTTTCTTCTTCCTCTTTATGGGTTTGGGTGTTTGCATTCTTTTTATATGATTTTTGTTATTACTGGATGCATCGGTTGCATCACGAAGTTAAAGTCTTGTGGGCAACTCACGTAGTTCATCATCACGGAGAAGAATTCAATCTTTCAACAGCACTTAGGCAAACAAGCACGGGTTTTCTTTGGAAATGGATATTTTATTTACCCATTTTTATAGTTGGAATTCCCCCGGAAGTTTTTGTGACAGTAGCGGGGATTAATCTTGTTTACCAATTTTGGGTTCATACAGAACATATTCCTAAACTTGGATGGTATGAGTATGTTTTTGTCTCGCCTTCAAATCACAGAATTCATCATGCCCAAAATAAACATTATGTCGATGCAAATTACGGCGGTGTTTTTATTTTATGGGATAGAATTTTTGGAACTTACAAAGAGGAAATGGAAGAGCTCAAGCCTATCTATGGAACTGCAAAACCTCTTAGAAGTTGGAACCCCTTTAAAGCTAATTTAGATATTTTTAGAGAAATGTTACTTGATTCATCTAGAACTAAGTCAGTTAAAGATAAAGTTAGAGTTTGGTTCTCAAAACCAAATTGGCGCCCTGAAGATGTCAAAAATAAATATCCAATAATCAAAAATGATTTAAATAATTTTAAACCCTACGACCCAGAAGTAAGCTCTCAAGTAAAAGTATATGGATGGATTCAACTGTTATTTCTTTTAGTTATTTCCGCAGTAATCACTTCCACAGTAAGCGCGCAATCTTATTTAGAAACTAGTCTATTCGCTTTAATTCTTACAGCATCTGTAACTATTTCTTTAATGGCTTTTGAAAGCTTCAATCTCAAAGTTCTTCCCGAGATAACTAAATCAATCATAGTTTTAGCACTTATTCTCCCTGGAAACATTTTGAGTAATGAGCTTCTTGCGACGCAATTATTATTATTTCAAGCTCTTTTAAATATTGTTTTAGTCGCAGTTCTCTCGATAATCCCACAAAAGATTTTTTCAAAGACTAATATTTGAAGATCGAAGTCTATTTAGTACTTAAGAGGACATGGAAACTGAAATGGACATTTCATCTCACGGTCAGTCAGGATAAAGACTTTAAAAAAAATATAAATTTAATAAAAAGAAAGCGGCCTTAGCCGCTTTCTTAGAGTTTATTCTATAGGATAGACACTAAATTTAAGCGTACCTGCATATAAATCAACTGAGCCTTTCGCATAGTTCATTACTCCATTTGTTACTGAGTCTAAAGTATACATAATGACAATGGTTCCCTCTCTTTTCCATATGCCTTGTAAAGAAGCAAATCTCATTTCTCCGCCCTTATCAATAGTCCTTGCCTGTCCGACAAAATCTCCGGACATCCCATCGGAAGAAGTGACATTGAAAGTATGGGTTAAATAAACCTTGCCATAACCTTCACCTACTAATCCTTCTGAAGTAATGACGCTTTTACCTTCATAAGCTGTCCAAGAAGAGATAGTAAAATTTGCTTCAAAGTTATCTCCTTCTACTTCGAAAGCAGCAATACTTCCTGATAAAGTCAAAAAGATTACTAATAAATGGCTTAAGCCAAGTTTTTTTAAAACATTAAATTTCATTTTAATTACTCCTTAATTTTATTTATTAATGTTGATTACAGCTTTAACAAAAAAGCTCTAAACTGTTTTTAACCTTGTAAGAGGATTGTTAGTGATTCTCTTGGGAATTCTATCTGCTCCGGGTATGCCTTTAGCAATCATGAAAGGTCTCAAAGCTTCAATTGCTTTTGGCTCGTCATGATGACAAATTTTTGGGTACATGTGATGCATAGCGTGTATTTGCATTGAGTGATTAAAAAACCTAACGATACCGTTTGACCAAAATCTAGTATCGGAGTGTCTACCAACAGGAAGATCCTTGTGAGGCATATGAGAAAATATTACACCCAAATATGAGGTAGCCAATTTTCGTGGAAGCCACCACAAAAGCAAAGTTTCTAGAGGAAAATTAATTGCAGCGACAATCTGTAATATATAAAAACCAACCAGAACCATTCCTCCTCTTTCGCTTGCAGCTTTAAATTCAGGATCTGTCTCCGTCCACTTTTCGATCATGTTATTTAGTCTTTCATCTCTAGTACCAGTTTGGAGGTGCACAGCTAAAGCCGATTCAAACCAGCCACTTGTATGAGTATGATTATAGTCAGGATCATTATTCGGATCATTGGTATGCGCATGATGTTTAAGATGAGTTATTTTTAAAATCTCATGCGATTGAGCTAGGGGTATCAATGAAATCTGACCTACCCAAAAATTTAACCAATCTAGATGTTTTTTGTTTCCAGATAAATGGCCATGCTGTCCAGCATGTGAGGGCAAATAGGCAAAGGTTGTAGAAATTATCAAAGTGAGACATCCGACCCAGAGAGGCATAAAACCATTCAAAACCATCGCCCAAACACCAAACCAAAATAGGCATTGAGTTAATCCAATAGCTATCATTTCCCATTCTATTCGACCCATAAATGACCTAGCTATTTTTTTTTCAGCTTCTAAAGAAAGATCTAAATTTTCTTCCTGATGATTTTGAAATAAATCTTTTTGCTCTACTAGTTGATCCATGACCATTCCTTATAATTTGCTATCAATCCGAAAATCGCTCCTAAAAAATAACCCGCAAGAAGTATGATTTTTGAGTCATATGTAGAAAAAATTAAAGTCAATATTGCGCCAAAAATACTCCCAAAAAACAAAAAACCAAACCAAAAAACTCCAAAATTAGTTAAATGGTTGAATATTCCTTCAATTAGATTAGATAACATATTTCTATTTTCTTTAATTTTTGAACTTAATTCAAATTAATTTGACCAATAAATATATTCGTCACCTTTTTCAAATTCTTGACCTTCAAACTTATCAATTAAAATCGGCATTTCGAAGACAGACGGGAATAAAGGCTCACTTTGTTTGGAATTATGTTCTGCTAAAAGCCCCTTCATTAGCAACTCCTTCTCCGGATAACTTTTAATTAAATTATTTTTTTCAAGTGGATCATTAGCAGTATCGAATAACCAGCTAAAGTTTTCTTTTTTGCTAATTATATATTTCCAATTTTCATGCAAGACAGCTTGATGATTTCCAGAGCGCCAAAAAAGAGTTTTATGAGGTCTGTCTAAATTTTCCTTTTTGATATATGGCAGTAGATTCACTCCATCTAAATTTAAATTATCAGTGTTAATTTCTGCTGCAGAAGCAATCGTAGAAAAAATATCAAAATGATGTATTGCACTATCTATTTTTACATCTGAACTTATTTCATCTGGCCAGCTGAATATAAATGGCACTCTTATTCCGCCATCAAAAAAACTTATTTTCCAACCTCGATAAGGCTTATTAATATCTTCTAACTCAATATAATTTGCTCCTCCGTTGTCGCTTGTAAAGATGATTAAAGTTTTTCCATAAATTTTTAACTCTTTAAGTTTATCTATAACTTTTCCAACACTTCTATCTAAAGCAGCGATCATCCCAGAATAAACTTGAAGGTTATGATCGGGCATATGAGTCATCTGCTCCACATCACTTCTCAATGCTTGAAGAGGATTATGAATTGCCCAATGACTTAAATATAAGAAAAACGGCCTATTTTGATTTTTTTCTATAACTTTCAATGCTTCATCGGTATAGTAGTCAGTGACGTATTTGTCAGGTTTAAAAAGATCGCCACCATTAAACCTGGCTGCATATTGACTACTTGTCCATACCATTTTGTCTATATTCGTATCAAATTTTGCATTTACCACCTCAGGATCATTTTCCGGCAAATAGCTACTTCCTGCCAAAGTTAAGGAATCTTCAAATCCTTGACTATGGGGATCCATTCCATATGCGTGTCCTAAATGCCATTTGCCAATGTGAGCAGTATAATAGCCAGCATCCCGCAGAACCTCAGCAATTGTAATTTGTTCTGTTGGCATGCCCATTTCCATAAAACTAGGCAGACTATTCGCTACCTCCGAATCGATTCTTGCTCTCAAAACAGGGTCATCTTCTTCGACTAACCAACTAACGATAAATCTTGAGGCATCTGGAACAGGAGTAAATTCGTATCCAAATCTTGTAGGATATTTGCCTGACATTATTGAAGCTCTCGACGGTGCGCAGGTTGCATTAGCAGCATAGCCTCTAGAAAACCAAGCTCCGCTTTGAGCTAACGAATCAATGTTTGGTGTCTTAAGAGAGCCATCTGCAGCTCCGCCATTATGCAGAGATATGTCGTTGTAACCCATGTCATCGGCCAATATTAAAATTATATTTGGTCTTTCGTCTGTTCTTTTTTGAATTTCGCTTGGCCCACTAGACCAATTAGTAGGAATATTTTCTTGAACTGGATTAGCAATGTTCATCAATGTTGGAATGGTCCAAATTAATATATTTACCTTATATTCCCAGACGATAGAGACAATTAATAAAAGCGCACCTGAAATATAGAAGATTTTTTTAAGCATTTTTAGATCGCAGAGACAGAGCTAACATTATTAAAAGCAAAATACCCGCAAATGGTGCTCCAACTGCCCCAGGTGTAACGCCATCAGTATATTCAGCAATAATCGATGGCATTCCCATTAAACCGTAAAAAGTTCTTATCCACCATTCGAGAGCAAAAATTAAAATCATTAAGGGAATCAGTCCTTGATATTTCAATAGAACTATTAAGCTAATTAGGCATGTTAAGATTTGTTGAAGACCCCACAAGGAAAAAAATAAATAGATAGGAATCATTGGATCGGGCTTTCCTTCTAGAACAATTACATTCGCAATGTCATGCAATCCAGTCTCCCAAAAGAACATATGTATGATTGCCCGCCAAGTCATCAAAGCCAGAAAGAGAATAAAACCATAAAAAGCTATTTTACTGCCATTATATAAAGAGGCATCTTTTGGAAATAAATTATTGATTAATTTCATTCGATAAATAATTTTTCACAGCCTGTGTCTTTAAGCACATTGTCAATTCTGCTTCTATCCATTTCACTGAGTTTTAAATATTCTTCGTTTATCCATTTTAAGCATTTTGATTGATAGGGAAATGTTTGTTGAACCCAAGGACAGCCATCTATTTCAGCTTCCCATGTTTTCTCACCTTTTTCATGTGCTGCTTTGTTTGTTAAAAGAGCCGGTACATAGCCTCGGCCCACCTCGTTGAGAAGGTCAAAAATACTTTCTGGCAATTCTTCTAATTTAGTCCATCCCTCCTCAGTAATTTCAAGTCCAGATAAGTCTTCAATGACATTTATCCAAGCTACTGTTCTAGGAGACAAATCATGAGCAATTTTTCTAGACGTAGGATCAAAGCCAATAAGCTGACTCAATTGCCCATATAGACCAAAATCTGCTGAGCTTGCTCTTTGCCCCAATAAGAAAGGAGAATTTTTAAAGTGTTTTTCTAAAATACTCAAAAATCTTTTATAACTAGCTTCAATAATTGGAGCCGTTGTGTCATTGGAACCAACCACTCTAAGTCGCTCAATTTGTCTTTCAGAAATATATTTTTTTGCTGATTGATGAATTTCGTCAGGAAGATTAGTTGTCTGAGCTAGAGGCAACAAAGTACCGGCATTATCAGCGTCTTCGTTAAAATGCCAACGATAATGAAACATAAACTTAGTAACCCATTCATCAGCGAAATCTTCCAAAAGGAAATTTAAAAAATTTAAGGCGGGATCTCCTGGAAGGCATTTTCTATCTTCGTACTCGACTTCAAATCTTCTAATTAATGGAGTTGAATCTGTCTCTGCTTTTAAAATTCCCTTTTCATCCGGAAGTATAAAAGTTGGAAGCAAAACAGGTTTAGGTGGATCAATACCAAGGTTTTTAAACTCGCCAGAAAGCAAACTTTGTGGGTCTCCCCAAATAATATTATAGGGTATGTGACGATACCTCATTAAGGCAATCATTTTTCTAGTATAAGGTGACGGAGGAGCACCTATTAAAGTTAAAGGCTCCAAATTAACTATTATCTGTTTTGGTTTCTATATTTAGTTGTCCCTTTAATCCTGCAGATCTATGTTTAGCACTTTCCATGTAATCAGGATCTGTGATCATTTTCAACATTGCCTTTCTGGATGGATATCTGGCGATAGCTACCATATCCCATAACTCTTCAACTTCTCCAAGCATCAGACGTTCGACTTTGCCAAAAAAAACCGATTCGGCACCAACTTTTTTTAAATGTTCTAGTACTTCTAGCCCGTAAATTGCGTATGCTTCTTCTCCAGAAAGATTTGTTTCCCTTCCATCTTCGTACTCAGCTTTTTCCTTGAATTTAAGTAGATTCACCATTTCTATTGGGGAATCAACATCTCCCTCTAAAAATCCTGCCATTTGCTCTTCGTTAGGGTTTACTTTATTTTCTACTTTCATAACTTCACCTTTTAAGTTGTTGAAATAGCTTTCTGGAAAGCTGGTCTTGCTTTGATTCTTTCAACATATGCTTTTAAGTTTGGCATTTCGTCTGTTACGCATCCCAAATCTGATAATTTAGTACAGCAATGACCAGTCATAAATTCAACACCAGAAAAATCTCCCACCAAATACTCTTTGCCATCCAAAGCCATCTCAATCGCAGCTAAGGATTTAGAGGCTAAACGCTGTGCTTGACCCAGAACAGTTTCGTCTCTTCTCTCAGGCGGCAGAAGAATAGTATGAACAACAATGGTATTCATCGGTTGTGCGATCATGCCCTCACAGAAATGAAACCATTGTAAGTAATATGGATACTCAGAAGAATCAACTGAGGGCTTTAAACCGCCATTTTTATGTTTTTCCAGAACATAATCGATTATCGCACCAGATTCATAAATACTCACATCACCATCTTCTAAAACCGGTATTCTTCCAAGAGGATGTCTTTTGCGGTGTTCATCTGACTTAAGTGCTTCTGGATGAAAAGGCATCGAGTTTAGCTCATAGGGTAATTCCAATTCCTCTAATAACCACAAAACTCTTTCGGCTCTGGAGTTTGGCGCATAATGAAGTTTCAACATAATTATTCTCCTTAAGTGTTGATAAAATTAATTAATAAGTTTGATAATTCTTTGGGTCTCGTCCATTGATAAAAATGACCGCCACCTATATGAGGGGCGCTTTTTGCATTGGGGCACATTGACAAAACATCTCTTTCTATTCCATTTGTAACAGGGTCATCGCCAGCAAATACACTCAAAAAAGGTTTATCCCAATTTTTAAATACTTCTCTTGCTTTTCTTTGTGCTTCAAGTGACTGATCCGGTATTGTTGGAACATGACTTGGCATAGCTCTAGGCCCCATTTTATAACTTGGGTCGGGAAATGGTGCCTCATATGCCTTAGCAACGTCGGATTTGAATGGAAAATATTTTCCTAACCCTAGTGAAACAAATAAATAATATGCCGCTGAATTTAATCTGGAATTTTTTTCCATCATATTGGTCATCAAGAGGCCTGTTGGTAAATCAACTGTATCCCAACAGAATTTTTGCCAGTACATAAATTTCAGTGCTGGATGAAATTCTGTATCTTCTTGGGACAAACTTTTCCCATCCATTTCGCTAATTTCTTTAGCCATCGACATGGGAGTAAGCTTGAGACTGCTTTCTCTAAACTCTTTTATTTTTTCTAAAACTTCTTTGGGTGCTTCGGGATTATAAGGCAACCCAGTATTACCCATCGAAACTTTATCGAATCGACTTGGCTCATTTGCGACCATTCTCAATCCAATCAAGCCGCCCCAATCTTGTCCAAAAAAAGTAAGATTTTTAAAGTTATTGGCAATAAGCCAATCTGTCATCCAATCTACTTGTTTCTGATAGCTGTAGTCTTCTCTTTCTGCAGGCTTATCAGATTTTCCATATCCAGGCAAATCGGGAGCGATGACACGAATACCAGCATTCGTAAGAAAGGGAATCATCTTTGAGTAAAGATAACTCCATACAGGTTGTCCATGCATTGCTAAAAGGACTGGCCCATCTTTTGGGCCTTCATCAATGTGATGAATTCTCAAATCACTGCCATCTTCTGTTTTGATCGTGGTGTAGTTTGGTTCAAAAGGATAATCTTTTAACTTTTCAAAACATTTATCCGGTGTTCTCAAAATTTTCATTAAAGTAAATATATAATTTATTTATAAATAAGTTAATGGCTTGAAGATTGTCTTAAATTTAAGGCTGCCTTATGCTCTCAACCATTTCATCTATTTTTTCCGGTGGCTTTTTTGTAAAACTAGAAACAGTATATGCAACTACGAAATTTATTAACATACCTATAAATCCAATACCTTCAGGAGATACCCCCATAAACCAATTTTCAGATATATTTGCTGAAGTAAATAAAAATTTAAAATAGACAATATAGGAAGTAGTAAATACAAGCCCAACAATCATGCCTGAAATTGCCCCTTCTTTATTAAGCCTCTTTGAAAAAATTCCCATTAAGAGGGCTGGAAAAATTGTTGATGCTGCAATACCAAAAGCAAACGCTATTACTTGAGCGACAAATCCGGGCGGATAGATACCAAACAGTCCGGCAATTGCGATTGCGATTGTTGAGGCAATTCGAGCATAAAGAAGTTCTTGTTTTTCATTTATTTTTGGCATAAAAGTTTTTTTTAACAAATCATGAGAAATTGATGACGATATGACTAATAGTAATCCTGCTGCAGTTGAAAGCGCTGCAGCCAAGCCCCCTGCAGCTACAAGAGCTATAACCCACCCAGGCAATTTAGCGATTTCTGGGTTTGCTAACACCATGATGTCACGATCGATATAAACTTCATTATTATTAGCTTTATTTGGTTTATTATTAAGAATTCGTTCTCCGCTTTTTCCTCTTTGTTCAGAATAATCTGGCTTAATCCCCTCAAGAGCATTTCCTGATGAGTACTGAATAGACCTATCATTGTTTTTATCTTGCCAAGCTAGAAGCCCTATATTTTCCCAGTTTTTAAACCAATCTGGCGCAGCTGAATACTCTACGTTTTGTATAGAATCAATGAAATTTATTCTTGAAAAAGCAGCAACTGCTGGAGCAGTTGTATATAACAAAGCTATAAAAATTAACGCATAACCGGCTGATTTTCTAGCATCACTTACTTTGGGCACGGTAAAAAATCTTACAATTACATGAGGTAATCCTCCTGTGCCGAACATTAGTGCGGCTGTAATACAAAATAGATCTATGTTGGTTTTAGTATTCTCTGTATAGGCTCCAAAGCCTAAGTCAATGGTGACTTGATCCAATTTATCTAACAAAAAAATCGAAGAGCCGTTCAAAGTATCTCCGAATCCGACTTGAGGAATTGGATTTCCTGTAATCAAAATCGATATAAAAATAGCAGGCACTAAATAGGCAAAGATCATTACACAATACTGCGCAACTTGGGTATAGGTTATCCCTTTCATGCCTCCCATGACAGCATAAAAAAACACAATTACCATACCAATGATCACGCCAGTATTAATATCGACTTCCAAAAATCTTGAAAAGACAATTCCTACTCCTCTCATTTGCCCAGCAATATAAACAAATGAAATAAATATCAGACAGATTACTGCCACTAATCTTGCAGTGCTTGAATAATAGCGAGTACCAACAAAGTCTGGCACTGTATATTGCCCGAATTTTCGTAAATAAGGAGCCAATAATAAAGCTAATAAAACATATCCGCCGGTCCACCCCATTAAATATACCGAACCATCCTTTCCAAGAAATGCAATTAATCCGGCCATAGAAATGAAAGATGAAGCTGACATCCAGTCGGCTGCAGTTGCCATTCCGTTTGCTATTGGATTGACTCCCTTTCCGGCTACGTAAAAATCATTGGTCGATTTTGCTCTCGACCAAAAAGCTATTCCTATATAAATAGCAAAACTTGCTCCGACGAATAGATAAGTTAAAGCTTGCGTTTCCATTCACTCTTCCTTCGAAGAATCTAAAAAATGCTTTTTATCTAATCTGTTTAATAAAAAAACATAAACGAAAATTATTATTACAAAAACATAAATACTTCCTTGTTGTGCAAACCAAAATCCTAATTTAAACCCTCCAATTTGAATTTTGTCTAATGTATCAGACCAAATTATTCCAAAACCAAAAGACGCTAAAAACCAAATGCTCATCAATGAACCTAAAATTCTTAAATTTGATTTCCAATAAGTTATATTTTTTTTGCGCATTTTAGACAAATAAGATAAGTTAATTATTTATTGTTTAAGTTAGAAATTTCTTTACCAATCTTCAAAATTGATCATACTAAAATATTAATTTTCAAAAAAGTACATTTTTCAATTCTCACATTTATATTTATATGCTTCAAAAAAAAATAATTAACAAAACTCACCCACTAGATTCTCTTTCAAAAGAAGAAATCGACAAATCTATTTTTATATTTAAATCGGATGCTAATTCTGATGAAAACTCAATTTTCAGCTACATAACATTAGATGAACCTGATAAGAACTTTGTAAAAGATTTTAAATATGGGGATTTTTTTTCTAGAAAAACAAAAATAGTTGGCATCGACTCATCATCAAAGGGGTTCGAAGCGTCAATCGATTTAAATAAAGAAAAAGTTACTTCGCTCAATGTTATTCCTGATGCTGCCGGCCCAACTTATACAATGTTAGAAATTATGACAGCTATCCAACTAACTTTAGAAAATGAGGAATATCAAGCCGCTTTAGAAAAAAGAGGAATTACAGATCTTAGTCTTATTCAAATTGATCCTTGGCCAGGCGGAGGAATTACTCATGAAAAAATTGAAGAAGGTCACAGAGCTCTTAAAACAATCTCTTTTTTAAAGGAGAGCCCAGAAGACAATGCTTACGCCAGACCAATATCTGGACTAATTTCTCATGTCGATCTAACAGATAAATATATTGTTGAAATTGAAGATCAAGGGATAAGCAACTTACCCCAGCAATCAGCAAAGTATGATGCTGCTTCTCAAAAAGCTCTTCGAAATAGCCCTAAAGATATTTCTATTACTCAACCCGATGGACCAGGTTTCGAAGTTTCTAATAATGAAATTAGTTGGGAAGGATGGAACTTAAGAGTTTCAATTGATCCCATCGAAGGATTAGTAATTCATAATTTAAATTTAAATAAAAGAGAAATTTTTTACCGTGCAAGCATGTCTGACATGGTTGTTCCTTATGGCTCTGCTGACCCAATGCATTCTTGGAAGGCTGTACACGATGGCACGGAGTATGGTTTTGGATCATTGTCTAATTCTTTGACTTTAGGATGTGATTGTCTCGGAGAAATTTATTACTTTGATGCCAATAAATTAAATTTCGATGGCTCTGTTGAAACGATTAAAAACGCAATTTGTTTGCATGAGGAGGATTATGGAATTCAGTGGAAACATTCTCATTTGATTGGCGAAGGCCACAGCGAAGTAAGAAGATCTAGAAGATTAGTGATTAGTTCTTTTTCCACAGTAGGTAATTATGATTACGGAATTTTTTGGTACCTATATTTAGATGGAACAATTGAATTAGAAATGAAACTGACTGGAATTTTAGGAATAAGTGCCCTCAATGAAGAAATTCATAATCCAAAACAAGATATGAAAATTACGGAAGAGCTGGTTTCGCCTATTCACCAACATCTTTTCAACGTGAGGATAGATTGGTTTTTAGACGGCGGTCAAAATAAACTGATAGAGACAAATGCGGAAAGAGTTCCGATTGGAAATAAAAATCCTCATGGAACACAATTCCAAGCAATCTCAAATCATCTAAAAAAAGAGTCAGAAGCAAAAAGAAACATTGCACCAGAAAAAAGTAGAGTATGGAAAATAACTAACCCAAATAAAAAGAATTCTATTGGAAGTGAATCAGCCTATAAATTTTTACCAGGCTATTCTCCTGTTCTATTATCTGATTTTGATTCTCCTACAGGGAAGAGAGCTTCATTTGCAAAATATAATTTATGGGCAACGCCTTTTGAAAAAGGTGAAATTTCTGGTGGTGGCAGATTTACAGTAATGCATCAAGGTCAAGGAGGTTTGGATGAAATGACTGCAAGCGATAGAGATATTAGCAAGTGTGATCTAGTGACTTGGCATACTTTCGGAGTAACGCATGTGCCTAGACCAGAAGATTGGCCTGTTATGCCAGTAGAATATTGTGGATTCCAATTAATTCCATCTGGTTTTTTTGATAGCAATCCAACTATTAATTTGCCTCGATCGTGCCAAGAAAAATCAAGTAAAAAATAAAATGACAACAATAAAAGATTTTTCAATAAACATACCTGAAGAAAAACTTGATGATTTAAAAAAGAGACTCGAGTTCACAAGATGGCCTGACAAAGAGACTCCGTCAGATTGGACACAAGGCATACCATTGTCTTACATGAAAGAAATTCATTCTTATTGGTTAAATAAGTACGATTGGAATAAAGAAGTAGCAAAAATAAATGATTTTCCTCAATTCATGGCAAAAATTAATGACTTAGATGTTCATTTCATTCACTTAAAATCTCCTCATCCTGAAGCTAAGCCTTTGATCATTACACATGGTTGGCCGGGTTCAATTGTCGAGTTTCTTCAAGTCATCAAGCCTTTAACCGACCCAACACTAAACGGAGGAGATTCAAAAGATGCCTTTCATATAGTGACGCCATCGCTTCCAGGTTTTGGATTTTCAGGCAAACCAACAACTCCAGGTTTTGGAGTTGAAAAAATTGCAGATACATTTGCAAAACTAATGAAAGAATTAGGCTACACAAAATATTTTGCTCAAGGCGGAGACTGGGGTTCAGCTGTAACAACTGCCTTAGGTATGCAAGACGAAAATTGTGAAGCTATCCATTTAAATATGGCGATCGTTGCACCTGACATGGAAACCATGAATGATTTAACCGAACTTGAACAATCAGCTTTAGCAGGCTTTCAATTTTATCAAGATTGGGATTCGGGTTACTCAAAACAACAGTCAACTAGACCTCAAACTCTTGGTTATGGATTAACTGATTCTCCAATAGGACAAGCAGCTTGGATTATAGAAAAATTTTACCAATGGACGGATTGTAATGACGATCCTGAAAATGCAATCTCAAGAGATGATTTGCTAACCAATGTTATGTTTTACTGGTTAACTGAAAGCGCCACATCTTCGGCTAGACTCTATTGGGAGAGTTTTGGTGACTTTGATGGCGAAGAAGTTACAACTCCGACTGGTGTAAGCGTTTATCCAAAAGAAATCTTTCGAGCCTCCGAACGATGGCTTAAAAAGAGATATACAAATCTTTCTTATTACAATGTTTTAGATTCTGGTGGACATTTTGCTGCATTTGAAAAACCAGAAATTTTCATTGATGAAATAAGAAAGTATTTTTCTCTATTTAGATAAAAGAGATTTTAATATTTAGTTGAGCAAAATAATGATTTTTGAGAATGCATTTGAGCTGGTAGAAAAATTAAAGAAAAAAGAGATTTCCTCTTTAGAATTATTAGAAGCTCAGCTAGAACAAATTGAAAAAGAAAATCCAAAAATTAATGCTGTTGTAACACTTGATGCTGATAGGGCAATAGAAAAGGCAAAAAAAGCAGACAATAAAAAAAATAAAAAAGGCGCTTTATTCGGATTGCCAATTACTATCAAAGACGCATTTGAAGTTGAAGGAATCAGATCTACAGGTGGCAATCCAAGCTGGGAAAATAACATTCCAAAAAAAAATGCAGAAGCAGTTCAAAATCTTGTCGATGAAGGCGCTATTATATTCGGTAAAACAAACGTTCCATACCTTTCGGCAGATACACAAAGTTTCAATGATATTTTTGGTACTACAAATAATCCTTGGGATCTTGAAAGAACACCTGGAGGATCGTCGGGAGGTTCTGCTGCTGCATTAGCAAGTGGAATGACGTCATTAGAGCTAGGCTCAGATATTGGCGGATCCATTAGAATTCCTGCTCATTTTTGTGGTTTGTATGGTCATAAACCCAGTTACAACATCGTTTCAGAAGTCGGTCATCTACCTCCAGGGCCTGGTTCAATTTTAACTGGCAATGGGTTATCAGTTGCCGGTCCATTAGCCAGATCTCCAGAAGATCTTGAAGTCTCCATTAAAATTTTAGCCTCGCCTCAAGTACAAGATGCCTTGGCTTGGAAAATAACTTTACCTAAACCAAGATTTGATGACGTTAAAAATTTAAGAATTGCTTTGTGGCCAAATGAACCTTATGCAGAAGTAGACGAAGAAATAACATCAATGATCAGAGAAACTGCTAATGAACTAAAGAAACTTGGTGCAAGAGTAGAAGAAGTTAAGCTGCCTTTTACATTTGAAGAGATTGATAACATATATTCTCTTTTGCTTAATCCTTTGATGTTGGTGACCGCCCCTAAAGAAACCATGGAAATGCTGTCAGAAATCAATGACTCTGTAAAAAAAGATGACATGTCTGAGCTTGCAAAAGTGGCTAGAGGTTCAGTTTTAAAATATACCGACTGGGTTATCGTAAATGCGATGAGACAAAAGATTCGTCAAAAATGGCGTTCTTTTTTTAATGATTTTGATGCCATTCTTGCTCCAACAACCAACGTCCTAGCTTTCAAACACAATCATGCCAATTTGCATGAAAGAAAGCTAGAAGTGAATGGTAAAGACAAAGAATATCTCACCATTAATCTATGGGCTGGTCCGGCAGTTTCAGCGGGACTTCCAAGCACTAATGTACCGATTGGTTTTTCAAAAGATAATTTACCGATTGGAATGCAAATTACTGGACCTTATCTCGAAGATTTGACATGCATTGAGATAGCAAAAATTATCAGAGATATTAGAGGCGGGTTTATTAAACCGCCAAGTTTGTAAGAAAGCTATTTTGGTGGGTCTGGCAGAACTCGAATCTGCGACCTCACCCTTATCAGGGGTGCGCTCTAACCAGCTGAGCTACAGACCCATTACAAATGGGACGACAATAGTACAAGAAATAGATTTAGATAGTAAGCGAAAATTTAATTTTGCTTCTTCAGTGTCGCAATCATCTCGGCCATAAGTTCTGGACCAATGCCGCAACAACCGCCAAAAATCGATGCGCCCTTTTGCTGCCAAGCTTGGCAAAAAATTGGAAAACTTTCCTTGGTCAAGTCGTTCTTAAGCGTCTCAACATCATTATCCAAAGTCCAACCATCAGGAACTGAAAAAACATTTGGGTAGCCGCCAATAGGTTTTTTGGTAAGATTTCGCAATACTTCTAAACCAGATGAGATAGCATTAGGATCTGTGCAGTTGAATAAATAAGCCTCAGGATTATATTGCTCTGCAAAAGCAAAAGCCTCTTCGATAGATTCTCCACTTCGTAAGACATTTTTTTTATCTTCTTTCAGAGTCCATGAAAGCCAAATGGGAATATTTTTATTATACAAATCTAGTGCCTTTAAAACATTTTTGGTTTCTTGAATTGATGAAATGGTCTCACATAGAAAAATATCTACATAGGGCAAGAGCCCCTCTATTAAAGTTTTATAAATTGGCAAAGCTTTGGTTTCATCTAAAACTAAATCGGGCCTGTAACTCTCTTCTAAAGGAGGAAGCGATCCCGCGACTCTTACGTTTTCGTGTTTATCGGCAACTTCTCTTGCAAGCCTGCCAGCAATATCAATAAGTTCTGACATTTGAGTAGAAATATTTTCTTTATCCAAATAACTTGGAATAGTTGAGTAGGTATTAGTCGTTATCAAGTCTGAGCCAATGCTCACGTATTCTTCATAAAGCTTTGTAATCGCTGCCGGATCATTGAGCAAAAACTGGGCCGACCATAAGCCCGTAGATGATTTATTTGCTCGGTGAAGAAGAATGCTACCCAAGGCTCCATCCAGAAAAATCATCTTTTTAAAAAATACTTATTAATTTTTTGACTTATCAACCAATTTATTCGCTTCGATCCAAGGCATCATGCCTCTGAGCTCTGCACCAACTTTTTCGATGGGGTGCTCTCTAGATTCTTTCCTGTGAGACTCCATGACTGGCCCACCAGCTCCACTGTTACTTTGTCTTGCATCTGCAACAAATTCTTCAGCAAACTCACCCGACTGAATACGCTCCAATACTTCTTTCATGGCTTTTTTTGCATCTTCGGTTACTACTTTAGGGCCCGAAGTATAGTCTCCATATTCCGCAGTGTTGGAGATGCTATATCTCATATTAGCTAAGCCACCTTCATAAATTAGGTCAACGATTAGTTTGACTTCGTGGACGCATTCAAAATAAGCCATCTCGGGGGGATAACCTGCTTCGGTAAGAGTCTCATATCCAGCCCTTATTAAAGAAGTCAAACCACCACAAAGTACAGCTTGTTCACCAAACAAATCAGTTTCGGTTTCATCCTTAAATGTGGTCTTAATTATACCTGCGCGACCGCCGCCGATGGCGCTTGCGTATGCAATCGAATTTGCCAGAGCATCGCCTGATGCATCTTGTTGAATTGCTACTAAACAAGGTACTCCTGCACCAATGTTATATTGTCCTCTAACAGTATGGCCCGGCCCTTTTGGTGCAATCATGACAACATCCAAATCAGATCTTGGCTTGATCTGACCATAGTGAATATTAAAACCATGTGCAAAAGCAATCGTAGCCCCTTCTTTTAAATTAGGTTCAATGTCTTCTGCATATGTTTTGCCTTGAAACTCATCAGGAATTAAAAACATTACCATGTCTGCTTTTGCAGCTGCTTCTGCATTACTCATTACTTCAAATCCTGCCTCGGAAGCTTTTTCAGCAGAGCCTGAACCGTCTCTAAGCCCAAGAATTACATTCAGACCAGAATCTTTTAAATTATTTGCATGGGCATGACCTTGTGAACCATAACCAATAACTGCAATAGTTTTTTCTTTAAGCAAATCAAGATTTGCATCTTTGTCATAATATACTTCCATAGCTCTCCTTATTCGTATGATATTTTTGTTTGATCGTTAGTATTAAGTGCAACATTTCCTTTAGTCATTCCAAGCAATCCAGATCTTGTTACCTCTAAGAATTTTTCGTCTTTTAAAGATGCCAACAAAGTATCTATATCCGCAGAGTCGCCCCTGATTTCAAACATCGTATGGCCATCGTGCTCGTTAAGAATTTTACCTTCTAAGTTATTTGCTTTAGATATGATTTGCTCTACTTTTTTTTGCGGTGCTATTAATTTGATAATAGCTAACTCAATTGAGTAAGCTTCTGCTTCAGTTAAATTTTGAACCATGACTACATCAACGAGTTTGAATAGTTGTCTTAGAATTTGGTTAATTATTTCTGGATTCTCGGAAGTAGTCATTGTCAATCTGGATAAAGTCGGATCTTGCGTTGGCGCTACAGACAAAGAATCAATGTTATAGCCTCTTTGTGAGAAAAGACCAACTACTCTTGAAAGAGCTCCTGGTTGGTTTTCCATTAATATAGCGATGTGGCTTATCATTAGAAAGTTTTATCTTTTTTACTGATTCTCATTTCTGACATCGATCCACCGGCTTCTAACATTGGATAAACATGTTCGTCTGGGTCAATTAAAACATCTAAAAAAACTAATTTATCTTTAAGGGAAAAAGCTTCCTCCATGGCATCGTTCAATTCAGAAAACTTTTCTACCTTCAAGCCAACATGCCCAAACGATTCAGCTAATTTAACAAAATCTGGAAGAGAGTCTTCGTAGGAAATACTTGAATATCTGCCACCGTATTGCATATCTTGCCACTGCTTGACCATGCCCAATGCCCTATTATTAAGATTTATAATTTTTACTGGTAGTCCATATTGACTGCAGGTTGAAAGCTCTTGAATACACATTTGAATGCTTCCTTCTCCTGTGACGCAAGCGACATCTGCATCTGGAAACGCAAACTTGACTCCCATTGCTGAGGGCAACCCAAATCCCATAGTTCCAAGACCTCCTGAGTTTATCCATTTTCTTGGTTCGTCAAATTTGTAGTACTGAGCAGCGAACATTTGATGTTGCCCTACGTCAGAAGTTATGAAAGCTTTTCCTTTTGTAACTTTATAGAGTGATTGAATAACTTGTTGTGGAAGAATTATATCTTTTTGGTTTTCTAAATTTAGCATGTTGTGATTCAAACCATACTTTTCTCTCCATTCGTTAATCTGACTCCACCAAGGCTTAAGATCTGTGTTTTCCAATTTAGAATTCTCAAATTCTTTGCAAAGTTGTGACAAAACAAGTTTTGCGTCGCCTTGCAATGCAACATCGACATTAATTATTTTATCTATCGAAGAAGGATCAGAATCAATATGAATTTTTTTTGCTTCCAAACCAAACTTTTTTGGATTGTTGGTAATTCTATCGTCGAACCTTGCGCCAACATTAAAAATAAGATCGGCTTCACTCATAACCATGTTTGCTTCATATGTGCCATGCATACCTAACATGCCGATAAATTGATTATCCGTTGCAGGAAATGCTCCTAAACCCATTAAGGTATTTGTAACTGGGGCTCCAATCATTTTCGATAAATTTACTAACTCTTCAGAAGCGTCTGATTGAATAACGCCACCACCAGAATAAATAACTGGTTTTTTTGCTGCTTTGAGTAATTTGACGGCATTAGATACTTCTGTAGAATCTGCTTCGCCTAAAATTGGATAAGATCTAAGATAAAGATCCTTTGGAAATTTGTATTCAAACTCAACTTTAGGATCGGTCATATCCTTTGGAACATCAATAACTACTGGTCCCGGCCTACCTGACGAGGCAATGTGAAAAGCTTTTTTTACTATTGCCGGAATTTCCTCGGCGCTTTGTACCAAAAAACTATGCTTAACAATTGGTCTTGAAATACCAATCATGTCGGTTTCCTGAAAAGCATCGGTTCCAATTAAATGGCTGGCAACTTGTCCTGAAATAACAACTAAAGGAATTGAATCCATGTAAGCCGTTGCGATACCTGTGATGGCATTGGTAGCTCCTGGACCTGATGTCACTAACGCAACTCCAGTTTTGCCAGTAGCTCTAGCAAATCCGTCTGCTGCATGGACGGCTGCTTGCTCATGTCTAACTAAAATGTGTTGAACTTTATCTTGTTGATAAATTGCATCATATATATGCAAAGCGGCACCGCCCGGATAGCCGAAAATGATGTCTATTTTTTCATCTGACAGCGCCCTAATTAGAGCCTCTCCACCAGAAGTCATATTTTTATCCATTTGCAGTTACAAAATAGTTGAAAATGTTATAAGGAACCGAATTTTGACACCCCTTTATGCCAAGTCAAGAAAAATTCAAGTTAAGTTTTTTAAGTTTTTTTCTAAATTTAATATGTCTTCAGGCAATGGACTTTTAAAACTCACTATTTTTTTCTTATCTACTTCTTCAAAAGATAGATTAGAAGCATGCAATGCTTGACGTGGAAATTTTTCAATTACTTCCCTCAAGTCAGAATTGGTTGATTTTGCAAATCTTTTTTTTCTGCCATAAAGAACATCGCCAATTAATGGAAACCCGATGTGACTCATATGGACACGAATTTGATGCGTCCGTCCAGTTTCCAAATTCACTTCTAAATGAGTGTAATTTCCATATTTTTTTACAATGGAATATTTAGTTAATGCATGTTTTCCTTTGTCTGTAACAGCTTGCTTTTGACGATTGCGCGGATGTCTGCCTACAGGTTCTTCAACTCTTCCTGATCTAGATACGTTTCCAACCACAAAAGCCTGATAGGTTCTTTTGACCGACCTTTGTGAAATTTGTTCAGATAAGTTTTTGTAAGCATTTTGACTTCGAGCAACAATCATTAAACCCGAGGTTTCTTTATCTAACCGATGAACAATTCCAGCTCTTGGAAGGTTTTCTAGCTCTGGAAATTTGAATAAAAGAGCATTTAATAAAGTATTTTTATGGTTTCCTGCTCCAGGATGAACGACCATTCCAGCGTCTTTATTAACTATTAAAAAATCTATCGATTCGTACATTACTTCAAATGTAATATCTTGCGGTTTTGCAGAAACCATTTTTTCTTCTTCAATAAAAATTTTGATTTCCTCGCCACCAGTTACTTTTTTGCTAGGTTTTATTAAAGGGTTATCATTTACAAAGACAGAACCTGAATCTAGCCATTTTTTTAATTTAGATCTCGAAAAATCTGGAAATAACTTTGCAATTACTGAGTCTAGTCTTTGACCTGAATGATCTGAAGGAACTATTTTTATTACGTAATTTTCCATTTTCAAATATATAATCTCCTATATAGGATAATCTAAATTTATGAAACTTTTTAAAAAACTAAATATTTTAGTTCTTGCTCTTGTACTGCTAATTCCAGTTTTTTTTATAAGCTGTGCTTCCGATCAGGAAGTTATTACAAAGGATATTGCTGAAAAAAAGCTTTATGACCAAGCTCAGAGGAGATTAAAAACTAACAATTTTATTTCAGCAATTTTGACTCTAGAAACTCTTGAAAAGAGATTCCCTTTTGGTAAATATGCGGAACAAGCACAAATCGAACTTGTTTATGCTTATTACAAGAGCGTAAATTATGACCAAGCCATATTAGCAGCTGAAAGGTTTATTAGCTTGCACCCAAGACACCCCAATGTTGATTATGCTTACTATATAAAAGGACTTGCTAAGTTCAATAATGATAAAGATTTATTTGCTAGTGCCCCATTCTTAGGCGAAATGACGCATAAAAGAGAGCTCTCAGAAGCCAAAGAATCATTTGAAGATTTAAGTGACTTCATTACTAGATTTCCAGAAAGTGAATATGCAGGAAATGCCAAACAGAGGATGATCTATTTGAGAAATTTAATTGCTAAACAAGAGATTTACGTTGCAGAGTTTTATCTGGAAAGAAAAGCTTTCGTTGCTGCTCTCACAAGAGCCGATTATGTTTTAAAACATATGCCAAAAACTCCTCAGGTTAAGAGAGCGCTTGAAATAATGATCATTGCCTATGAAGAATTAGGACAAGATGTTTTGAAAAAAGACGTTGAGGAGGCCCTAAGTAAGTTTAAAAAAAATCTGAATCCAAGTTAAACAAACTTAAAAAGTGTTAAACCTTATTCTAATTTCACTATTTGTTTTAATTATTCTTTCAATATCGTACCTCTTTAAAAATGAGGATCTTGATATCAATCAATCCAGCAATGCTTTAGTTAAGTGTTCAATTTGTTCAACTTATATTGAGATTTCAAAGGCAAAAAAAATAGAAGGAAAATGGACTTGTATGAAGAAAGAATGCAGTCAAATATAATCGCCGTTCTGATAAATCAATGGTTCCATTTTTCCGGAATGATTTAATTTTAGAACCTCTCCAACAACTATTGAGTGAGTTGAAAAAGGAATTATCTCTACAACTTTGCAAAAAATATTGGATTGCGCTTCGTCTAAAAAAACTGGATTACTTGAAATCCAAGGATCATTTTTAAATCGCTCTTCACCCTCTTCTACTCCACTGCAGGTATCCGCAATTTTACTTTGAGAGTTTTTTAAAAGATTTAAACAAAAATTTGAGCCCTTTCGTAAAACATTATTTATTGACGCATCTTTATTTACCCCAACCATCATTGATGGTGGATTTAAACTTAAAGATGCTACAGAAGAAACCGTCATTGCATGTCTTTCTTTTTCATTATCAGCAGATAAAACAAAAACGGTTTGAGATAATGTTCTCAATATTTCTAAAAATTCTTTTTCCATGGAATCATACAAATTAGATCAGTTATTATGTCACGAATAAATTACTTAAATTAATTAAATGAAAACAGGAAAAGTAAGAATTATTGGAGGAAAATGGAAAGGAAAAAAAATACTTTTTAATTTAGATTCTACTTTGAGGCCCACTCCCGACAGAGCCAAAGAAATGATCTTCAACTGGCTTGGTCAAGATCTTTTTGACTTTACTTGTTTAGATTTATTTTCAGGAACTGGAGCCATGGGCTTAGAATCTTTATCTAGAGGTTCCAAAAAAGTTTTTTTTATTGAAAAAGATATTAAAACTTTTAAAAATTTAAATGAAAATTTAACATCATTTGACATAGATCAAAGAATAGAACTACATAATGTTGATTGTTTAGAATGGTTAAAAAAACCCTACTCCGGAGAAAAAATAGACGTTATCTTTGTTGATCCTCCATTTAAAAATGGTCTTGCAGAAAAAATTTTTAAACTTTTAAAAAAAAATAACTATTTAGATAAAAAGACAATTATCTATTTAGAAACTGAAAAAAATTTAAAAATTGATTTTCTTTTTGAAGGTCAAGAAATTATTAGAGAAAAGAGTTTTGGCGGAAAATCTTACAGATTAATTAATAATTTATTTTGATTTTTTCATAGAATCAAAAAACTCATTATTAGTTTTATGCTTTCTTAACTTATCTATTAGCCATTCGGTAGCATTAATATCTTCCATATCATGCAAAAGTTTTCTCAAAATATTTATCCTAGCTAAGTCGACCTCTTCTGTAATTAATTCTTCTCGTCTAGTTCCAGATCTTCTTATATTGATAGAGGGAAAAATTCTTTTTTCTGCAATAGCTCTATCTAAGTGGATTTCTTGATTTCCGGTTCCCTTAAATTCTTCATAAATAACTTCATCCATTCTAGAACCAGTATCTATAAGTGCTGTAGCTATGATCGTTAAACTGCCACCGCCTTCAATGTTTCTAGCAGCACCAAAAAATCTTTTTGGCTTTTCAAGGGCATTTGCATCCACTCCACCAGTTAATATTTTTCCAGAAGAAGCCTGCGTGGAATTATATGCTCTTCCTAAACGAGTAATCGAATCTAATAAAATTATTACGTCATTTCCTGTCTCGACTAATCTTTTTGCTTTAGCAATTGCCATTTCCGCTACTTGGACATGTCTCGAAGGAGGCTCATCAAAAGTACTGGCTATTACTTCGCCTTTGACCGTTCTAATCATGTCAGTAACTTCTTCAGGTCTCTCATCGATAAGTAAAACCATTAAAGTACTTTCAGGGCTATTTTTTTCAATTGAATGAGCGATACTCTGAAGCAATAAAGTTTTTCCAGCCTTGGGTGGAGATACAATAAGTCCTCTTTGTCCTTTTCCGGTTGGTGAAATTAAGTCAATAATTCTTGCAGATAGGTCTTCTGTAGTTCCATTGCCGGATTCCATAATAATTCTTTCTTCAGGAAATAATGGGGTTAAATTTTCAAAAGCAATTTTTGTTTTTGTTTTGTCTGTTGCTTCAAAATTAATGAGATCAATTTTTAAGAGAGCAAAGTATCTTTCACCATCTTTTGGAGGTCTGATCTTTCCAGAAATAGAATCTCCAGTTTTTAGACCGAAACGTCTAATTTGACTAGGAGAAACATAAATATCGTCTGGTCCAGCAACATAAGATCCAGTTGGGGACCTTAAAAATCCAAACCCATCATTCAGAATCTCTAACACTCCTTCTCCTTCTATATCCTCACCAGACTTTGAATGTTTTTTTAGGATACTAAAAATTACGTCTTGTTTTTTTGATCTCGCAATATTTTCGATACCCATCTCTCCTGCAATAGAGAGAAGTTCGTCTATGGGTTTTGCTTTAAGTTCGCCTAAATGCATACTTTTTATGTTAATAAAATTGAAGTCTGGAAATTGTTAGCGGTAAGCTAAGAAATGTATTTAAACATCTATTGAAAAACTAGTCTAGCTTAACTAGTTAAATATGTTGGCTTAAAAAATCCTCTAATTGTGTTTTCGTTAATGCACCTATCCTTTGATCAACAGGCTCCCCGTTTTTAAATAAAACTAATGTAGGAATACTCATAACTTTTTGTTTTAAAGCAGAATCTTTATTTTGATCTACGTCAACTTTTCCTATGATTAGTTTCCCTTCTAAATCTTGAGCTACCTCTTCCAGTATTGGTGCTACCATTTTGCAAGGTCCGCACCATTCGGCCCAATAATCAACTAAAATGGGAACCTCTCTATTAGAGATTTCTTGTTCGAAATTATCATCTGTAAGCTCAATTGTTTTAGACATAGAAATATTATGAGGCAGTAATTTTTTTTTACAAGTTTAATTGATTAATCAGTTACTGCTCCTTCAGATGCTGATTTAACGCTTCTTGCATACTTTGAAAGAACTCCTTTGCTCGGAATTGGTTTTGGATTGGTCCAATTTTTCTTCCTCAAAGTAATTTCATCTTCAGTTAAATTTGCATCAATAGTTCCTTTTTCTGCATCAATTGTCACCTCATCACCGTTTTCTAACAAACCTATTAAACCTCCAGTTGCAGCTTCAGGAGTGATGTGTCCAACAACGAACCCATGAGAACCACCAGAAAATCTACCATCAGTTAAAAAAGCAACCTTATCGCCTAATCCCTGTCCCATAATAGCTGAGGTAGGCTTTAACATTTCTCGCATTCCGGGTCCTCCTACTGGGCCTTCGTATCTAACAACAATTACATCTCCCGACTTAATTTCAGACCCATAAATTGCATCTAAAGTTTCTTCTTCTGAATTAAAAACTTTTGCTTTTCCAACAAATCTCAATCCTTCTTTACCTGTTATTTTTGCTACTGCGCCTTCTTCTGCTAAATTTCCTTTTAAAATTTTCAAATGGCTGTCTTTTTTTATAGGTTTATCCAAAGACGAGATAATTTTTTGATTTTCAGGATATGGTTCAACATCTTTAAGATTCTCTGAAATAGTTTTACCTGTAACTGTAAGACAATCTCCATGTAATAAATCAGCATCCAAAAGAGTTTTCATTAATGGCTGAATGCCTCCTATTTCATTTAATTCAGACATTAAATAATGTCCTGATGGTCTAAGATCTGCCAGTAGCGGACTTTTTTTCCCTATTTTTTCAAAATCATCAATATTTAACTCAACATTGATACTTTTAGCCATTGCAATTAAATGCAAAACCGCATTAGTAGATCCGCCAAGCGCAATAATTACTCTGATAGCATTTTCGAATGCTTTGCGCGTCATTATGTCTGATGGTTTTATATCTTTTTCTAAGAGATTGTCGATAGCTTTTCCAATACTTTTACAATCTATTTTTTTTTCTTTTGAAATGGCATCTTGAGAGCTACTTCCTGGTAAGCTCATTCCTAGAGCCTCTATTGCAGATGCCATAGTATTAGCTGTATACATACCCCCACAAGAACCAGGGCCAGGTAGAGCAGTTTTTTCAATTGCAATTAATTCTTTCTCCGAAATCTTGTTGCTACTATAGCTTCCAATACCTTCCATGACCGTTACTAAGTCAGTGTGATTTTTACCCGGTCTGATTGAGCCACCGTAAACAAAAATTGAAGGTCTGTTTAATCTTGCAAGTCCTATCAAACAACCTGGCATATTTTTATCGCATCCACCTATTGCAACTACTCCATCAAATGACTGGCATTCAACAACTGTTTCGATTGAATCAGCTATTACTTCTCTTGAAACTAAAGAATATCTCATTCCTAATGTTCCCATTGATATTCCATCAGAGATCGTGATTGTATTAAAAAGCACAGATTTCAAATTTTCATCATTAATAGAGCTGCATATTAGAGAGGCCAAATCATTAATGTGCATGTTGCAAGGCGTAACCATTGACCAAGTTGAAGCTACCCCAACTTGTGGTTTAGAAAAATCATCATCACTAAATCCTGCAGCCCTCAACATTGACCTAGCAGTTGCTTGAAGTGGGCCATCAACTAAAGAAGAAGAGTATTTCCGTTTTTTTGACATTTTTAAAAGAATAGATTGTTATTTTGTGACTTTATCATCAGAATATTTAGTTGAGTAGACTATAAGACAATCAATTTAAAGAAAAGTTATAATCCGGTGAAAAAAATACTCATTCTTTTATTATTCTTAACACTGAATACATACTCTTCAGATGAAAATTTTTTTTCTTCTGAAATATTGTCCTCTGAAGATTCATTCAAACTTTCATCAAGAGAATGTGACGACGATCTAATTATTTCCATATTAATAAATAAGAAATCTTATATATACTCAGAACAATTGTCTTTAAAAGATGGTCCAAATGATATTTCTTATGAGAGTATTGGAGAATTATTAAAAATTAAAGATGAATTTCTTGGAGAAAGCTTAATATATAGGAATAATTTGGACTTATTGGTGAGAGACTTAGATAAATATACCAACAAATCCTTAACACTTACCTACCAAGGATGTTTGGAAAATATTATTTGTTACCCAAAAATTTCGAAAAACATTAAAATCAAAAAGGACAACAAATCAAACATTTTCTTTGAATTTCTTTGAAAAATCGTTAAAATTCGTCAAATCCTTAAAATTTCTATGAAAAGCATTCTTTTATTAAATGGACCTAACTTAAATCTCTTAGGCACTAGAGAAAAAGAAATTTATGGTTCGCTTACTTTAGAGGAAATTGAGTCAAATCTTTTAGAAATAGCTAGCAATAATTCTATCAATCTTTCATGTTTTCAAAGCAATGCTGAACACGAATTGGTAAACGCAATTCAAGAAGCAAAAAAAAATAAAGTCTCTTGTATATTATTTAATCCTGGAGCCTTTACGCACACAAGTGTTGCATTGAGAGATGCAATTTTAGGGGTGGACATTCCCATGATTGAAATTCACATAAGTAATATTTATGGTAGGGAAAGTTTCAGAGAAAAATCTTACTTTTCTGATATTGCATTAGGAATTATTTCTGGATTTGGAGATAAAGGGTACGAGGCAGCCTTAAATTTGGCAATGGAAAAAACCTAGGAGTTATTATGGATATTAGAAAAGTAAAAAAATTAATTGAGATGCTAGAAAATTCTTCTTTGAATGAAATTGTAATTAAAGAAGGTGAAGAATCGGTTAAATTGGTTAAATCTGCAGGAACTTTTCAAACCCCTCAAATGATTAATCCTTTACCTCAAGTAATGGAATCTCCTTCTTCGGAGACAGAAACTAAAAAAGAGACTTCTGAAACGGCTGAAGCCAAAGTCATAGAAGGAAAAAGTATAAATTCTCCTATGGTTGGAACTTTTTATAGTTCTCCCAATCCTGGGGCTGATCCGTTTGTTAAAGTCGGAGATAAAGTATCTGAGGGCGATGTGTTATGCATCATCGAAGCTATGAAAATGATGAATGAGGTCAAATCAGATTACAACGGAATAATTAAAGAGATCTTAATTGCTGATGCTGAGCCAGTTGAATATGGGGAAGCTCTTTTTGTAATCGAGGAATAAATGTTCTCAAAAATATTAATCGCTAATAGAGGCGAGATTGCCCTTAGAGTTCTTAAAGCATGCAAAGAAATGGGTATCGGCACGGTTGCAATATATTCTGAGGCTGATAAAGACTTAAAACATGTAAAAATGGCTGATGAGGCTGTATGCATTGGTCCTCCTGAGTCATCAAAAAGTTATTTGAATATTCCTGCAATTATAAGTGCATGTGAATTGACTAACGCTGAGGCCATTCATCCAGGGGTAGGCTTTTTAGCGGAAAACGATCATTTTGCTGAACAAGTAGTAGCAAGTGGCTACACTTTCATCGGTCCAGATCCAGAATCTATAAGAATTATGGGTAATAAAATTTCAGCAAAAGAAATGGCTGTTGATGCTGGTTTAAAGTGCGTACCAGGAAGCGGAAGGGTTTCTGCTACTAATAGGGAAACTTTGTCAAAAGCTAAAGAAATTGGTTATCCGATAATGATAAAAGCAGCGGCTGGAGGTGGAGGAAGAGGAATCTCGATAGTCTATGAAGAAGATGATTTAATTCCAAAAATGAAATTGACTCAACAAGAGGCATTAAACAGTTTTGGCAGCGATGAAATATATTTAGAGAAATTTCTTGATAGTCCTCGACATATTGAGGTCCAAGTTTTAGCAGATAATTTTGGAAATGCTCTTCATTTTTATGAAAGGGATTGTTCGATTCAAAGGAAAAATCAAAAAATTGTTGAAGAAGCTCCAGCTTTGAATATACCTGAAGAAAAAAAACAAGAATTATTTAGATTGTGTACTGAGTGCTGTAAAAAAATGAAATATAAAGGTGCTGGAACTTTTGAGTTTTTGTACAAAGATGAGGAATTTTATTTCATAGAAATGAATACTAGATTACAGGTTGAACATACTGTTTCGGAAATGATAACCAATTATGATCTAGTTAAGCTTCAAATTGAAATAGCAGCAGGTGAAGAACTTGAAATAAAACAAGAAGAAATTAGTGTTCGCGGTCATGCAATTCAGTGTCGAATAAATGCCGAACATCCAAAAACATTTATTCCGTCTCCAGGAAAGATTACAGAATGGGGTAAGCCAGGGGGTATTGGGGTGAGAGTCGATTCTCACGTTTATGACGGATGCGTTATTTCTCCTTATTACGATGCTTTGATAGCAAAAATTTGTACACAAGGTAAAGACAGAGAAGAGGCTTTGTGTCGAATGTCCTTTGCTTTAGAAGAATTTTTTGTTGAAGGAATAGATACGAACAAAGAACTACAAGAAATTATTTTAGGCGAAGAGAACTTTAGAAAAGCAAATATATCTATAAACTACCTAGAAAAAGTTTTAGATATAAATTAATGAAAGAAGATGCCTATAATCCTGCTGATTTAGAAAAAAAAGCTCAAGCTTACTGGGAAAAAAACAAATCTTTTGAAGCTAATCCTGATAATAAAAGAGAAAAATATTACTGTTTAAGTATGTTTCCTTACCCCTCAGGAGAATTACACATGGGGCATGTAAGAAATTACACAATCGGAGACGTGATTTCTAGATATCAGAGAATGAAAGGTAAGAATGTTATGCAGCCTATGGGGTGGGACGCATTTGGTCTTCCAGCAGAAAATGCCGCTATTCAAAATAATGTTTCACCAAAAAAATGGACTGAGGAAAATATCCAATTTATGAAAAAACAACTCTCTTCTTTAGGGTTTGCTTATGATTGGCGAAGAGAACTAAAAACATGTGACGAGGAATACTACAAATGGGAGCAGTGGCTTTTCTGTGAAATGTATAAAAAAGGATTAGTTGTTAAAGAAAAAGCAGAAGTAAATTGGGACCCAGTAGACCAAACGGTTTTGGCAAATGAACAAGTAATTGATGGCAAAGGCTGGAGATCAGGAGCAGATGTTGAAAAAAAGACTATAGATCAGTGGGCTTTTAAAATAAGCGACTATGCAGAAGAACTTCTCTCTGAACTTGACTCCTTAAAAGATTGGCCTGAGCAAGTAAAAACAATGCAAAAAAATTGGATTGGTAAATCGATTGGGATGGAGTTCAAATTTAGTCTGTCAAATAAAGAACATATTGAAGTTTTTACGACTCGACCAGATACCATCATGGGAGTTTCTTTTCTTGCGTTTTCTCTTACGCATCCTATTGTCATCAGTTTAGCTAAAGAGGATAAAAGTCTTGAAGAATGGTTAAAGAATAATTCCAAGGGAGTTACATCTGAAGCAGAGAGGATATCTGAAGAAAAAAAAGGATACAAATTAAACATCAAAGCTAAGCACCCCATTTCAAAAGAAGAAATAGAAGTCTGGGTTGCTAACTTTGTTTTGATGGATTATGGATCTGGTGCATTAATGGCTGTTCCGGGTCATGACCAGAGAGATTTTGAATTTGCCAAAAAATATAATATTGAAATAAAGCAGGTCATTGACACAGGTGAAGGAGCACTTGAACTTGATAAAGCTCTTATAGAAAAAGGTTTGCTCATTAACTCAGGAAATGAACTTGATGGCCTTGATTTTGAAAAAGCTTTTGAAAAGATTTTAAAACTGGCCAAAGATAATAATTTTGGATCTAAAAAGGTAAATTACCGACTTAAAAATTGGGGAATTTCGAGACAAAGAAAATGGGGCGCACCTATTCCAATGATGATAAATAAGAAAAACTCCGCTGATGTCATCCCATTTTCAGATCTTAATCAAGAAGAAATTAACTCTGAGGTTTTAGTAAAAAATGGAAATGAATATGTTAAAGAAACTGATACATTCGATACTTTCCTTGAATCTTCGTGGTATTTTGCAAAATTTGCTTCTCACAAATCGTCAGAAAAAATTTTTGATGAAGAAGTTGATTATTGGTTACCGGTAGATCAATACATTGGAGGTATAGAACATGCTATTCTGCATTTATTATATTCAAGATTTTTTTCCAAGGCTTTGAATGATTTGGGTTTAGTAAAATTTAGAGAGCCTTTCCATAAGCTATTGTGTCAAGGCATGGTCCTCAAGGATGGAAATAAAATGTCAAAATCTAAAGGTAATACTGTGAATCCTCAAGAGCTTATTGATAGTTACGGTGCCGACACAGTAAGACTTTTCTCAATGTTCGCTTCTCCGCCTGAACAATCTTTAGAGTGGTCTAATGATGGAGTAAAAGGTTCATTTAAATTTTTAAACAAGCTATGGAAACTTACATCTATTCTAAAAAACCAAAAAAATCTTGCCTTAAATTCTTCATTAGATTTAAAACCATTAGAAATAAAATTAAATCAAACTATAAAAAAGGTCTCAGATGATTTCGAACGAAGAAATTCATTCAATACAGCTATAGCAGCAATAATGGAACTATTGAATGCAATACCAAAAGAATTTCAAAAAAGTGAAATTCCTGAGGAAGAAAGAAAATTATTTAAAAAAATAATAGATTCATCTCTTCTTATGCTGAGCCCAATAACTCCTCACATAACTCATGAACTTTGGAATGTTTTACAAAATGGAAAGGAAATTTATAGTGAAGCATGGCCTATTTTTGATTCTAATTTGTTAGAGGAAAAGACTTATAAATTAATTATTCAAGTAAATGGGAAATTGAGAGGGTCTTTAGAATTAGATGAAAAAAAATCTGAAGAGGAAGTCATTATGCTTTCAAAGGAATTAGAAAATGTTAAAAGGTTTATCATTGATAAGAAAATAAAAAAAACTATTTTTATAGAAAAAAAACTTATCAATTTTGTTGTTTATTAAATGAAGCTTTTAATTGTTTTGATCTCCTTTATCCTAGTTTCTTGTGGATTTTCACCAATAGATTCTTCTAAGAAAGAACCTTTTGAAGTTTTTATTTTTTACGATGAAACTTTATTAAATAATCAATTTATAAATGAAATGCGAAAGAAGAGAGGTTTCTTAAACTTTCAATTTTCAGATTCTGAGGACGCTGATTTAAATATAACAATTCTTGAACATAAAATATCTAAATATACTGGAGCTACAGATAGAAATTTCTTTGCTGCAACCGGAACGATGGATTATGAAATTTCTATGCAAATCAGTAAATCTGGTAAAAACAAAGAATTTAATTTTAGTTCTTCGGAAATTTTCCCATATGATACAAATAAGATATTATCAAATGAAAAAAAAATGGAAGAACTCCAATTAATGTTCTTTTTTGAAGCTCAAAATCAACTCAAAAATTTTCTTTATTTATACTTCAATGATTAAAAAAAATATATTTCTTATTCATGGTCCGGAAGATTTTCTTATAGAGCTTGAAAGGAACAGATTAGTCTTTGAATTGAAAAAAAATGGCTTTGAAGAAAGAAAAATTTTCTTTTCCAAAAGTTCTTTTTCTTATGAAGAGCTAATGACAGAACAACTCAGTGACTTATTTTCTTCAAAAAAAATAATCGATCTCAGGTTAGAAAACTCTCCATCTAAAAGCGAAGGAGAGTTATTAGAAGAATTTTGTAAAAACTTGTCAGAAACAATTAGCTTAGTTATTTCTGTAATAGGAATAGAGAGAATCAAAACCAGAGTCTGGTTTAAAAAACTTTTAAATTATAGTGAAGAGGTTGAAGTTCAAAAGATATGGCCCAACCAAAAAAAAACTTGGCTAAAGAATCTTTCGAAAAGATTTAATATCTCGATTTCTGAAGAACAAATTGACCTAATTATTGAAAAAACTCAAGGAAATTTAGTTTCTTCCTATCAAGAATTGAAAATGATTAAAACCTTAAACAATAATTCTGAGAGTAATTTCATCTTGGAAAACTCAAATTTCGATATTTTTAATTTATCTAATTCCATCTTAAAAGGAGATCTTGAGGAGTCTCTAAAAATACTTGAGCACCTTAAACTTCAAAGAGGATCTGAAGCACTAATTATTTGGGGCCTTTTTCGAGAGATAGAGAGAATTTCTTTTTTGAAAGAAGATTCAACTTCTAAGTTTAGTGGACCATTTGATTACCTAGATAATCTAAAAATAAAAACTAATAAATTAAACGTAAATCAAATTATTTATTTTAAAAAAAAGATAGCTTCTTTAGATGTCAATTTTAAAAAAGGCAATGACAATTTTTGGAAAAGCGCTGAAAGAATAATCATTGAATTTATCAAACCAGAGTTTCTTGGATAAATTTTTCTTGTACTTTTTTAAAAATCTTGCCTGCACTGGTGACTTTGTTTTGATCAATTTCAGAGACCAAAAGTATTCCTTTAGTTGTGTTTGTAATCCAGATTTCATCAGCGATCTCTAAATCTTCAACACTCATTCTTGATTCCAAGATAGGAATTTTTAATTTTTTGACGATATCAATTATTACTGATCGTGTAACTCCTGGAAGGATATTATTTTGTAAAGAAGGAGTAATTACTTTCTTATCTTTTACACAAAACACATTGCTAACAGCACCCTCGGTAATAAAGCCATTATCGTGAAGAATAATTTCATCAAAACTTTCTTCATTCGCCTGAATTTTATACAGTACATTGGCCAACAGAGAAGTAGATTTAACATTGCTTTTTCCCCAACGAAAGTCCTCTCTTAAACTTATTTTTACTTTATTTGAGTTTTGGTTTGGTAAATCGTTTAAAGGAAAAGAACAAATGAAAACGGTCGATTCGGATTTGATGTTTGGTATATGGTTTCTAATTGCTTCGTAACCTCTCGAGATTTGTAAATAAATGATTTGATTACTCAGATCATTCTTATGGATTACCAATTCAATGATGTTTTTTAGTTCCTGGCGAGAGATATTAGACGTCAACTTAATTTCTTTTAAATTTATAAAAAATCTATCAAGGTGCTCTTCAATTTTAAAAGCTTTTTTGTCGTAAGCGGCAAAGACTTCGTATATAGAATCGCCAAACAGAAATCCTCGATCTAGAGGAGAAATTTTTGCATCTTTTAAATCTAGAAATTCTCCATTTAAATAACAGACTGACATTTATTTAACTTCATCTTGCATGAAAAAAGAATATACATAAAAAGCTAATGATTCTAGATACGGCCATATGAATCCTTCTGTATTAATGTTTTCAAGAGCAACTAAATCAAAAGAAGAGTTAACTTCATTATTTATTGAAATATCCAACCTATCTATTATATCTCCTTCTTCAATTGGGGCAGTTATTCCAAGATTTTTAGAAACTATCATCTCTATGTTTTTAAATTGAGGTTTTGTCAGTGTCAGATAAATATCCTCTTTAGGGCCTATAGATAATTTATCTTTTGATCCAGCCCAGACATCGACAGTTGAGACTTCCTGAGACTTTGACAAGACTTTTTTGGTTTTAAAAAACCTAAAACCATAATCTAGTAGTCGTCTGCTGTCCTGTAACCTTGTTTTCTCAGAAGCACTATTTAAAGTTACTGCAATCAGCCTCATCTCATCTCTTTTTGCCGAAGCAACTAAACAATAACCTGAATCATTTGTATGTCCAGTTTTTATTCCATCTATCGAGTCGTCTTGCCATAAAAGACTATTTCTATTTAATTGCCTTATATTATTGAATGTATATTCCTTCTCCTTGAATAAGGCATAATTGTCAGGAAAATCTTCTATCAATCTTATGCTGAGTTTTGCAATATCATTGGCCGTAGAATAGTGGTTAATATCTGGAAGCCCTGTTGGATTTACAAAATTTGTATTATTTAAACCTAATTGTTCAGCATAATTATTCATTAGATCTGCAAATGCAGATTGAGAGCCTGCTATTTTTTCTGCCAATGCACAACTGGCATCATTTCCAGATTGGATAATAACTCCTTTAAGTAATTCTGAAATGGATACTTCGGTTCCTTCTTTTATAAACATTCGTGATCCTTCCATGCGCCAGCATTCTTCACTTATGTCTACCATGGTATCTTCTGTAATAAATCCCTTAGAAATTTGATCAGCCACCACATACGAGGTCATTATTTTAGTTATGCTGGCAAGTCCAGTTGATTGATTTGGTTCGTTCGATGTTATGACTATTTTAGTTTTTGCATCAATAAGAAGAAAGCTAGTTGCAGAAACCTCTGGAGGATTTGGTATTAAAGCCTGAGAAAAAATATTTTGTGTAATTAAAATAAAAACCAGAGCTATTTTTTTCATAATTAATTTCCTATTTTTGCTATTTGTTCACTTAAAAGAAAGACGGTCATTGCATATTTACTGCTAGGATTATATCTTGTTATAGCGTAAAGGTTTTTATCTCCTAGCCAAAATTCATCTTTTGAATCGTCATTTGGGAATAATGAAATCTGAATATATTCATCATAAAAATCAAAATTTTCTTTTGCTTTAATATCTAAATCTTCGTAAGACCTTAACTTAAAAGACGATTTTATAGGTTTGCTTCTTTTTTTTGGATCTGCCTCGATCGCAATAAATCCATTTCTTTCCCAACCTTTCTTATTTCCCTTGGTAGAACTCAGGAAGTTAGCAACACTTCCAATTGCATCTGCTGGATTACTCAAAATATCTTTTTTCCCATCTCCGTCGAAGTCTACTGCAAGTCTTCGATAATTATCAGGCATAAATTGTGCAAAACCCATGGCTCCAGCGTAAGAGCCCTTTATGACAAGAGGGTCAAGATTTTCTTCTCTAGTTAATAAAAAAAACTCTTCTAATTGAGTTTTAAAAAAATTTCTTCTCCTTGGATAGTCAAATGCAGCTGTAGCTAGCGCATCAATTACTCTCGTATTTCCCTTGTAGCCGCCATAATTAGTTTCCAGCCCAATTATTGCTGCTATTACTTCTCTAGGGATTCCGAACTCCTCTTCGGCTTTTATAAACCACTTTTTATAAGCCTTTATAAATCTTATGCCATTTTGAATTCTAGTAATTGAAACCCTTTTTTTATAATCGTCCCAAGAAGTTACTTTTTCAGATGGGTTATTCATTAAATCTATTATATTTTGCTGCTTACTTGCTTGAGATAAGGTTTTAGAAACATACTCTTTAGAAAAGCCATGTTCAATATGCATGAAATCTATAAAATCTTGAACGTCGTCTCTATCAAGGTAATTCGCAAACGATAAATGATTAAGAAATAGTAACGCAAACAAATAAAAATATGTTTTCACTTAAACCTCTTTTCTGAGCGACAAGATAATACCAATCGTTAACAAATTTACTACCAATGCAGTTCCTCCCTGACTTAAAAATGGTAGAGGCATTCCTACAACTGGAAGTAACCCTATTACCATAGAGATATTAATAGAAATATACGCTAAAAGGATTATTGATAAAGTCCCTGAAACCATTTTTGCAAATTTATTAGAGCTGTAAAATGAAACTATCAATAATCTGTAAATTAAAATTCCATAAATAAAAAAAAGAATGCTGATGCCTAATAGACCAAACTCTTCTGCGATTACAGAAAAAATAAAATCTGAATGACTTTCTGGTATGAAGTTTAATTGACTTTGAGAGCCATTTAAAAAACCCTTACCATATAATCCGCCTGAACCTACGGCTATTTTTGATTGAACTATATTCCAGCCTGCTCCGTAAATATCAGCTTCGGGATTAAAAAGAGTTAATATTCTTTGTTTTTGATAATCATATAAACTCATCCAAATTAAAGGTAATGAAAGCGTAGCTAAAAATCCTCCAAAAAAGATATAAATCCAAGGAAAACCTGAAATGATGACTGGCAATAAGCCAGCTAATAAAACAATTATTGAAGTCCCTAAATCAGGCTGAACAGCAACTAAATAGAAACAAACTAAAGTAACAAAAATTACAAGCCACATATCTTTCATTTTTGTCTTTAAATTTTTAGTTAGAAAGGACGCAGCAGAAATTGGCAAAATAAATCTCATTAGCTCTGAGGGCTGAAATGTAAATAAGCCTAAATCTATCCATCTACTAGTTTTAGAATTTTCTGATGGAAAAAATAAAACAATAATAAGAAGAAATAAGGCTGGCCAAAAACTATGTAAATAAAAAACTTCCATTTTTCTGAAATTTGAAAATGCTAACAGTAGCATTCCTACAAGCCCTAAAAAAAAGTAAGCGCCCTGCCTAATGGTCATCTCTAGAGAGTTACTAGAACTATAAATCATCGCTAATCCAAAAGAACAAAGAAAAATTACGCTAAATAAAATCCAATAATCAAATTGAGAAGAATTATTTTGACTTTTATCTATTTTTAAATTTACAGAAAAACTTAATGGCCTATTTTTCATTTTTTGAATAAAAATTAATCGCTTTTCTGACAAAAGGTGCAGCCACAGCACTGCCTGATTCGCCATTTTCAATTATTGCTACTACAACTAATTTTGGATTTTCGACTGGTCCATATCCAACAAATAACGCATGATCTCTCAGTGACTCGTCTTCTCTAAGAAATTTATATTCAGTCTCACCAATACTCTTTACTTGAGCTGTTCCAGTTTTTCCTGCAATTCTAATATTTCTATCGTAGATATTATTAGCCGTTCCGTTTGAGGCCTCCACAACTCCTAAGAGGGCTTCTTCTATTCTTTTCCAATTTTTATTATCACTAAGAGATATATTTAATTTTGAAACTTTTTCCGTAGAATCGCTTCCAACCTTTTCGATAATTCTTGGCTTCACTATTTCTCCTTTATTTGCCAAGGCTGCATAAGCTAACGCAATTTGTATCGGAGTTGCTGTAATATAACCTTGCCCAATTCCCATATTAATAGTATCTCCTTTAAACCATGCTTCGCCGATGTACCCCAGCTTCCATTTTCTTGACGGCAAAATTCCTTTGGCTTCATTTTTAGACAATCCACTTTGCTTTCCATAACCAAATTTCTCGAGAAAAGGAGAAAGATTACTTATCGTAAGGTCATACGCTAAGGAGTAAAAATAAACATCTGATGATTCTACGATTGCTTTTTTCATATCGACATTTCCATGTCCACCTTCTTTCCAACCTTTATAGGGCCTCTCGTCTCCTTCGACATAATACACACCAGAATCAATGATTTGTTTTTCCCAAGAAATTGTTTCAGCTTCCAGGGCAGCCATTCCTACAAAAGGTTTTAATGTTGATGCTGGAGGATATTGTCCTGATAAAGCTCTATTAAAAAGAGGACTATCTTTGTCAGCAAATAAGCTTTTTACTTCATCATAATCATTGATTGTATTTAGCAAGTTTGGGTTATAGGTTGGAGAGCTAATTAGGGCTCTAATTAATCCAGTTTTAGGCTCAATGGCTACCAAAGCTCCTTTTCTGCCTTTAAAATCAGAAAAAAGCTCTTTTTGAAGATCTAAATCAATCGATAGTTGTAAATCTTTTCCTTTTACGGGAGGTTCTAATGAAATATTTCTTATTAATTTACCATTTGAGTCTCTTTCCTGAATTCTATAACCCATATTTCCACGAAGAATAGAATCAAAATCTTTCTCAACGCCGGTCTTTCCAATTTTTAAACTTTTGAATTGTGACAATTCCGGATTATTAAAAATATCCTCTCTTGAAATATTTCCAACATATCCTATGACTGGAGCCATTACTTCCTTATGAATCACATTTCTAGAAAATGAAGAGATAATTTCGGCTCCTTTAATTTTTTTTAAATTAACACTAAGTTTTGCAATTTGTTTTTCATTTAAATTCTTTATCAAAATATAGGGTTCATTAGGGCTTTTACCTGTTGCTCTGATATAAAAATCACTTTCGATTTTATTTAAATTCAATTCAAGCAAATCGGCAATTTGCTTTAAAAAAATTCTAGGATTTTCTATAAAGCTAGGATTAATTTCTAAATCTTGTTGAATATTATTTTCAACTAGCAGAGTATTTTTTGAATCAAAAATAAATCCTCTTTGAGGGATAATTTTTGATTGGTACAATCTATTTGATTCTGACTGAGTTTTAAATGTGTCAGCGTTAAAATAAGAAAGGTTTAATATCTGTAAAAAAGCTAAAAACAGTAAAATTAAAAAAGGGCTTAAAAAAATAACAATTCTATATGTTTCATTTGAATCTTTTTTATTATCAAAAATAGACATTACAGATTAGGGTCCCACAAACTTTCTAGATCGTATAATTCTCTTGCAGAGGATGACATAATATTCAGCACAACTTCACCTAAATCTATCAATACCCAATCTTTCGAACCTCTGCCCTCGTATCCATAAACTTTAACTTTATTTGTTTTTAAAACTTCGGTAATTTTTTTAGAAATTGCAGATATGTGAGGCTTAGAAGTACCAGTGGTTATGATTAAATGGTCTGTGAAAGCATCAATTTTAGAAAGATCTAAAATTCTGGTATCAATAGCTTTTAATTCCTCTAAATTTTTTTTTATAAGATTATTTAATTTTTTATCCATTTAGTTTTTATAAAGAGAATTTTTTTTTATGTACTCATAAACATCTTCATCTAAAATGCCTTGTTTAAAGTCTGGATTATTAATTGTTTTTCTAATATCACTGGAGGAGATATCAAGCAAAGAAGTTTCCACAAAATTAATTTTTCCATGTCCGCTTAAAAAATCAGATTTTGATAAAGCAATATTTTTTTTGAATTCTTCCAAATAACCTTCTAGAAAGTCACAATTCGGTCTACTAACTACAATTAGAGAAGAAAGACTAAGAATTTCACTCCAATTCTTCCAGCTTTTGAAAGTGGCAAAAGCATCATGTCCTAAAATTAAACTAAAATGTTGTTCTTTTTTATGTTCGCTTCGATATTCCTTTAAAGTTTCAATGGTAAAAGAAACTCCTTTTTTCAAAGTTTCTCTATTATCTATGTAAACATTTTTGATATCTTTGAAAGCTATATTAAGCATTTCAATTCTTTTTTTTGAATCAATAAAATGAGAATTTTTGAAGACCGGATTTCCCGATGGCACTACAAATATTTTTTCAAAATCAAATATATTTTGAATATCTAAAACCAATTTAGAGTGTCCGATATGAACGGGATCAAAGGCTCCCCCAAAAATTCCTATGGTTTTAGACATTTATATATTATTTTCTTAATTGACCGGATCCTTCAACAATGAATTTTTGACTTGTAAGGCCCTCAAGACCAACTGGCCCCCTGGCATGAAGTTTATCTGTAGATATACCCACCTCAGCCCCTAAACCGTACTCAAACCCATCGGCATAGCAAGTAGGTAAATTATGCATCACAGAACTAGAATCAACATTAGTCAAAAATGTTTTTTTTGCAGAATCATCTTCGGTAACGATGCAATCTGTATGCCCAGAACCAAAAAGATTTATATGGCTGATGGCTTCACTAATATCTTCAACAACTTTTATAGAAAGAATTGGTTCAAGATATTCAGTTTTCCAATCTTCTTCCGTTGCAAGGTTTATATTTATAATTTCATTAGTCTTTTCACATCCCCTCAGTTCAACTTCGTATTTTTTAAACTCATCGAAGATCAGAGGCAAAAATTCATTTGCAATAGATTTAGCAACTAAAAGAGTTTCCATTGCGCCACAAATTCCGTATCTATAAACTTTGGCATTCAAAGAAATATCAATAGCTTTATTTAGGTCAGCATTTTTATCAACGAATACGTGACATAAACCTTCATAATGCTTTAAAACCGGGACCATGGAATCCTCTGCTATCACTTTAATCAAACTTTTCCCGCCTCTTGGAATGATCAAATCTACTTGATTCTCAGATTTGATCAATTGAGTTACTAATTCCCTATCTTGATTTTTTAACAATTGTATCGCTTTAGTTGGCAAATCAACTGCAACGAGTCCATCAATCATACATTTTTCAATTGCTTGATTAGTCTCAGATGCTTCTGTTCCTCCTCTCAAAATACAAGCATTTCCTGATTTCAAACAAAGCGCAGATGCATCAGCGGTTACATTTGGTCTAGATTCATAAATTATTCCAATCACTCCTAGAGGAACTCTCATTTTACTAACTAAAAATCCTGAAGGAGATTTAGATTTATTTGTCATTTCTCCAACAGGATCATTCAAATCAATGACTTTTTTTAATCCAGAAATCATTGAATCGATTCGTTTATCGTCTAGCTTTAATCTATCAATAAAGCTATCTTGCAAGTTTAAAGTGCTCGCTGCCTCCATATCTTTTTCATTAGCAGCTTTTAAAGTTTCCCTACTGGAATTGATGCTTTCTGCAGCTTTTTTTAAAGATTCATCTTTTTGATCTTTAGAAGCGCTTCTAAGTTCTTCTTTAGAAGCTTTCGCACTATCTAAGATAGCATTCAAATCAGAAATATTATTTTTATCTTTCATGTGAGGTATTATTGCAACTATTATAAGTCTTAGAAACAAAATTTGATGTTCGAGTTCAGTTCTATATTAGAATTTTTAGAAGAAAATCCAAACTGGATCAATTTAATGATGTTTCTTTTGGTTTTTGTAGAATCTTTAATCATTTTAGGTCTTTTTACACCGGCGACTCTTATCATTCCTGGCATAGGCGCACTTGCAGCATCAATAAACATAAGTCCGGTTGTAATAGTCTTTTGGGCTTCTTTAGGAATGATTATGGGTGACACCGTAAGTTTTTTTATTGGGAAACTCGTTGGTAATAAAGTAGAAGATTGGATTCCTGAGAAATATCATCATTATATTTTCCAAGCCAGAAAATTTATGAAAAAAAGAGGGATGTTGAGTGTAGCTCTGGGAAGATTTGCCGGTCCTTTGAGATGTACCGTTCCATTTATTGCCGGATCATTAGGAATGAAATCAAAATATTTTTTCCCAATCGAAGTTTTAGCCTCTCCAGCTTGGGCAAGTCTTTATGTTTTAACAGGTTATTTTTTAGGAGTCGTTTTCGTTGAGTACTTTACATACGTTTTAATAGCAATAATTATTGTTGCTTCTGTATACACTGTTTATAAAGACCCTTTAAAATCTAGAAATTAGGCTATCCCGACACTCCTCTATCTCTTCCCTCCCAATATGGAGCTCTTAATTCTCTTCTTAATACTTTTCCAGAGGGATTTCTTGGAAGCATTTCGATGAATTCAACTGACTTTGGACTTTTATAAGAGGCTATTTTTGATTTGGTATAAGAAATTATGTCCTTTGCATTTAGAGAACTTCCCTCAGATAGAACGACAAAAGCTTTTGTAGATTCTCCCCATTTATCGTCAGGTACTCCAACTACTGCAGCGTCTAAAATTTCTTCATTACTCATAAGGGCATTTTCAACTTCAGCAGGATAAATATTTTCTCCGCCCGAGACGATCATATCTTTGACCCTATCGTGAATATATAAAAAACCTTCTTCATCCAAAAAACCTGCATCACCCGAATAAAACCATCCATCTTGGATAGACTTTTCGGTTGCTTCTGAATTGTTCCAATAACCTTTCATATTTAAATCTGACTTTGTAATAATTTCTCCCACCTCGCCTTGATCAACTTCCTTTCCGGCATCATCAATTACCTTTATCTCAACTCCAGGGAGAGCCTTGCCACAAGATCTTAATTTATTCTTTTTAGGATCATGATCCTCAGATACCAAACAAGTAATTGCTCCAGAAGTTTCTGTTAATCCATAAACTTGATAAAACCCACAATTCATTAATTTAATTGCATTTACTACTGTGTCTTCTGCAATAGGAGAAGCTCCATAAACAACAACTTTCAAGGAGCTAAAATCAGTTTTTTCTGCGTTTGGATGTTGAAGCAAAAAAAGTATAACTGCCGGCACCCATAAAGTAAGTTCTATTTTTTCTTTTTCAACTAAATCAAGAATCAAACCTGGATCTACTTCTGGAATTATTAAATTATTGCAACCTTGCAAAAGTCCCCATATCCCAAAATTTGTTCCAGCAACATGATAAACAGGCATACATACCATAGCTTTTGAACCTGAAGGGAAAGGGATAACTCCAATAGTATTGTCAGTAGCAGCGTAAAAATTTTTATTTGTTAATTGCACTCCTTTGGGATGCCCTGTTGTACCTGAAGTGTAAAGTTGAATTACGTCATCATGTTCATCGGATGCAAGTTGGGGGTCAATATCATCATTGTCATCTTTCCATTGGGAATAAGTCATCCAATTCTTATTATTTCCTTCAAGACAAATAATCTCTTTTATAAAAGGTAATTTGTTTTCAATTTCTTCAATTATTTCAAAGAAATCCGGACTAACGAAAAGAATTTCACTTTTTGAATCTTCTAATACATAAGCGACTTCTTCTGCAGCGAGCCTCCAATTAACTCCAACTACTACGGCTTTTGATTTGAGAGCACCATAAAAAATTTCAAAAAAATAATCTGTGTTTTTAGCTAAGTATGCGACTCTAGAATCTGGTTTTATTTGAAAGCTTAATAAACCTTGAGCTACACGATTCGCATTTGAATCAAGTTGAGCATATGTTTGCTGTCTATCTAAAAATTTTATTGCTATATCATTTGCAGATTCTTTGCATCGCCATCTCAAACTTTCTGCTAAAGAGTCTTGTAATTTTATATCCATTATTCTCTCCCTTATTTAATCTTTACCTGATGAACCAAAGCCTTTAGTTCCTCTCTCTGTTTCTTCAAATTTATCCACAATTTGGAAAATCGGTGAAGCCACTTCTAGAAACATCATCTGTGCTATTCTATCTCCTCTATTTATTGTAAAAGAATTGTTCGATCTATTCCAAAGTGAGATCATAATTTCTCCTTGATAATCTGAATCTATCAAACCGATTAAATTACCTAAAACAATACCATTTTTATGACCTAGCCCTGATCTGGGCAATATAAAAGCAGCATAATCAGGATTACCAATATAAATAGAGAAGCCAGTAGAAAATAAATAAGTTTTATTTGGTTCTAAAGTTATTGACTTAACTATATTTGTTCTTAAATCTAAAGCAGCGGATCCATCAGTGTTAAATTTAGGCAAAGGTATATCGTCACCCAAATTTTTATCGACAATCTTGATTTGGATTTTAATCTTATTGATCTTTTCTGAAGTATTTTCTGATTTTAGAAAATTTGAAATAAGGTTCGGCAAAATAAAACCGATAACCCTTCTCAATATCCACCTGACCATTTAGAGATATTTTGCAATAAATTCAATGATACTTCTCGATAATTTCTTTTTTGAAATTTTCTCAATCTTTTTTTCAATTTTTTTAGTAATTAAATAAACTTCGTTTTCATCTGAGTCAAAACCAATCGAAGAGTCAGAAACATCATTTGCAATAATTAAATCCAAATTTTTTTCATTTAGCTTTTTTTTAGCATTTTCTTTGATGTCTTGAGTTTCAGCAGCAAAACCAATTATTTTTAAGTCTCCTTTATTCTTAGAAATAGATTTTAGAATATCTTTATTTTCAATAAATTCCATACTTAAATTAACTGCATTCTTATCTTTTTTTATTTTCTGATTTTCGAATTTTTCAGGTTTAAAATCAGCAACTGCAGCTGTCGAAATAAAAAAATCAAAATTATTTATAACTTTGTTTACTTCTTTAAACATTTCATCTGCAGATTCAACATCTATTCTTTCTATTTCATCAGGTGTTTTTAAACTGACTGGACCGCTAATCAAACTTACAAGGCCACCCTCGTCTCTTGCAGCCTCTGCAATTGAAAAGCCCATTTTTCCGGAGCTTCTGTTGGAAATATATCTAACAGGGTCTATTTTTTCGCGTGTTGGACCTGCAGTTATTAATATTTTTTTTCCTGCCAATAGGCCTTCTGAAAAGTTTGTTGCTACTTCACTGACAATTTCTTGAGGTTCAGACATTCTGCCGTACCCTTCGTCGCCACAGGCCTGTTCGCCAGAATTAGGTCCAATCGGAATAAAATTATTTTTCATTAAAATTTGATAATTTTTTTGTGTTCTTGAATCAGCCCACATAGCTTGATTCATGGCGGGTGCAAAAAATATTTTAGATTCTGCTGCTAAGCAAACTGCAGTCATTAAATCGTCTCCTTTGCCGGCAGCTAATCGTGAAATTGAATTAGCAGAACACGGAGCAATGATAATAACGTCACTCCATTTTGCTAATTCTATATGACCCATCGCAGCTTCGGCCTCAGTGTCTAAAAGATCAGCATGAACTTGATTTCCTGATAAAGCTTGCATAGTAAGGGGCGTAATGAATTCTTGTGCAGCTTTTGTCATTAAAACCCTTACATTTGACCCAGCTGTTTTGAATAGTCTAATGATCTCTGCTGCCTTATAGGCAGCTATTCCACCAGTTACACATAAAAGTATGTGTTTGTTAGCTAATTGTTTCATTTAGCTCCGAATTATACTCTAGATAGGTTTCAATGAAGTTTAGATTCTGGTATAAAACAAAACCTTTTAGAGGTTTTTATGAGTAAACAATGTCAAGTAACAGGTAAAATTCCAATGTCTGGAAATAACGTTTCCAAAGCTGTGAATAAAACCCGCAGGAGATTTATGCCTAATCTTCACAAACATAGATTTTGGGTTGAGTCTGAAAATCGTTATGTAACGCTCAATATTTCAACAAAAGGTCTTAGAATTATAGATAAAAAAGGAATAGACAAAGTATTGGAAGATATTAGAAATAGAGGAGAAAAAGTATGAGAGAAAAAATAAAATTAGTGTCTTCAGCAGGAACTGGTCATTTTTATACTACCGATAAAAACAAAAGCAGTACACCTGATAAAATCGAAATCAAAAAATTTGACCCAAAAATAAAAAAACACGTCCTTTATAAAGAAGAAAAAATTAAATAAAGTGTCTGGCATTTATCTTGCCTCTAAATCTCCGCGACGCAATGAGATTTTAAAATCTTTAAAGGTAAAATTTGAGGTTCTGAATTATTATCACGAAGAATCTGCCCCATTTGAAAATGAATCAGCTCATGAATTTGTAGAGAGAAATACTAAAGAAAAGTCATTATCTGCATTTGCTCACCTTCAAGAAAATCAAAAAAAAATTCTTCCAGTTTTGACCGCAGATACAATTGTAAGTATTGGTGACAAAATTTTAGGAAAGCCAGAAAATAAAGATCACGCTATCTCAATGCTTTTGGAGCTTTCCGGACAGTCTCATGAAGTTATTTCTTGTGTTTCCTTAGGCATTTTAGATGACTCCGAATCTGATACTGTGAATTTCAACATGAATATTGTAGAGACCAAAGTATTTATGAAGACACTCACAGCATATGAGTGTTCAAAATATTGGGATACAAGAGAACCTTTAGATAAAGCCGGGAGCTATGGCATTCAAGGAATTGGAGCAACTTTTATTGAAAAAATCGTAGGCAGTCATTCTAATGTTGTGGGCTTGCCTATTTTTGAAACTTGTAAAATTTTAGATGACTTAAAAATTAATTATTGGCTTTCTAAATAAATAAAAGAATTTTCTTGATTACTATAAAATCAATTGATGAAATTAATTAGTTACATCAGTTCTCTAATTATAGGCGCATCACTAATTTTAGTATTTGAACCTTTTAATTTCTGGTTTTTAACTTTTTTTATTCCTCTTTCCCTTTATTTCTTAATAAAAGATCATGATATTAAAAGTTCTTTTTACCATGGTTGGTTTTTTGGATTTGGATTATGGTTGATAGGAATTTTTTGGATAGAAAATAGTATTTATTTTTATGGAGGGGCGACTAAGTCTGTATCTTACTTTTTAGTTATTTGCCTTTCTGCCTTTTTAGCTTTACTAAATGGTATTTTTTTTGGGATATTTGCTTATTGCAAAACAAAAACTAATTTTGATATTTTATTTTTATTTCCTTCGATATGGGTAGGCTCAGAATGGATTAGAGAATTTTTATTATCTGGATTCCCTTGGTTTTATCTAGGCTATACAAGTTTAGATAATTTCTTTTTTTCTGGTTTTATTCCGATATTTGGAGTTTTTGGAATGAGTTTTATTTTAATATTTATTCCAGCTCTAATTTTTGTTTTAGGTGAAAGTCTCATATCAGGCCGTCAAAAAAATATATCTCTTATCTATTTAACTATTTTTTCTTTGTTTTTAATTGCGTCTTTTTCATCCTATAAGGTTGAGTGGACGACTAAGAAAGATGAGGTAAATATTGTGATTATTCAACCCAATATAAGCATTGAAGAAAAATGGAGTTTTCAAGGAGAATATGAATCAATAAATCTGTTTAAATCAAAAATTAAAGAACATTCATCTAAGTCAAAAGATAAAGATATTTTATCAATAATTTTTTGGCCTGAAGTTTTTTTGCCCGGGCTAAGTTCCAAGTATACGAAAGTCATTGACGAACTAGAAATTTATATTTCTGAGTCTAATTTTGCTTCTATTTTTGGAATTTTATCAAAAAGTAATAACGAAGAAGGTGTGAGTAATTCTTTAATGTCCTTGGGAAAATTAAATGGCAAGTTTGATAAACAAAAGTTAGTACCATTTGGAGAATATGTCCCTTTTACCATTTTTGATTCATTTTTTAGCTTTTTTAACTTCAATCGACCAAATGTAGTTTCTTCAGATAACAATGTCTTAATAAATTCAAATGATCTAAACATTTCCTCTGCTATTTGTTATGAAATAGCCTATCAAGATATTTTTCTTAAACATGGTAAACAAAGTAATTTATTATTTAATGCTAGTAATGACAATTGGTTCGGAGACACTATTGGGCCTTATCAACACTTGCAGATTGCAAGATATAGAGCAGCAGAAAATAGAAAGCCTTTAATTAGAAGTACAAGCACTGGTGTAAGTGCTCTAATAAACAAATTTGGCAGTGTTGTTAAAAGTATTGATATAGATAACTTAGAACAAAAAGTCAGTAACTCTCAACAAATAGAATCTATAATTTTTACTAGAAGCGGACACACTCCGTTTATATCTTTTGGTAAGTGGCCTTCAATTTTTTTTATTTTAATCCTTATATTTGGGTCTTTTTTTAATAAAATGTTAAGAAATGAAAAAGATTAGGTTTTATATTGTCTCTTGCTTATTAGTAAGCTGCACAACCACTCCAAATTTTGAAAAATACTCAATGATAGATCTAAATAATTTTAGTAAGTTAAATAAAAACAAAACACATATTTTGATAAATCTTGATAGTCAGACTCTTTTTTTAAAAACTAGGAATAAAGAAAAAGAATACCCCATCTCTTCTTCTGCATTTGGTATTGGAAATATAGAAAATAGTTTTAAAACTCCTCTAGGTGCTCATGTAATTTCTGAAAAAATTGGAAAAAAAATGCCAAAAGGCGCGGTTTTCAAGGGCAGAGTCTGGAATAATGAAATAGCCAAAATCATAGAGGACCCCATAGACATACCAGAAGATGTCATAACCTCAAGAATTTTATGGCTCGATGGTCTAGAGATAGGGAGAAATAGAGGTGGTATTGTTGACTCTAAATCAAGATACATTTACATTCACGGCACTGCTGAAGAGGGCTTGATTGGACAGCCGGCATCTTTGGGTTGCATAAGAATGCTCAATGATGATGTTATAGAAATTTTTAACAAGGTAAGGGTTGGAACACAAGTATTGATTTTTTCTAATAAGGAACCATATAAAATATTATGAAACTAATAAAAATTATTTCTCTAAATTTAATTCTTTTTTTTACTGGTTTAGTTTTTTCTGAATCCAGCGAAAGTACTAGTGAATGTCCCGAATTGCTTGATCACGAACTTAGAGTTTTGGACTCAAATAAAACCGAAAATCTATGCAAATACAAAGACAAAGTAATTTTAGCAGTTAACGTCGCAAGTAGATGCGGCTTTACTTATCAGTACGAAAGTTTACAAGCTTTATATAAAGAATATGCAGAAAAAGATTTTGTAATTTTAGGATTTCCATCAAGAGATTTTATGTTTCAAGAATTTAGCGATGAAGGAGATGTTAAAGAGTTCTGTAGTACAAATTATGGAGTTTCTTTCCCTCTTTTCGCTACGTCTAGTGTTACAGGCAACAAAGCCAATTCATTTTATAAGCAAATCTTCGAAATATCTGGTTCAGAACCATCATGGAACTTCACTAAATATTTAATTTCCAAAGAAGGAAATGTAGTTAACACTTTCTCTAGCAAAGTAGAGCCAAATAGCCCAGAAGTTATAAAAAATTTAGAATTGCTTTTATAAGCACCTTGCCTCAGATGAATCAGCGCTAATAACTTTATCTGCTTTTCTTGTAGCAAAGATACCGTTATCTACAACTCCAGGAATTCTGTTTAATCTAATCTCGGTTTCGTAAGGAACATCAAAATTCAAATTAATTACGTCTATTATTTGGTTACCATTATCCGTAACAAATCCTACTCGATATGTTGGCTTTCCTCCCATTGCGACAATTTGTCTAGCAACATAGCTTCTAGCCGAAGGTATAACTTCAATTGCTAAAGGAAAAGCTCCTAATTTTTTTACAATTTTACTGTCATCAATAATGCAAATAAATTCTCTTGAAGCTGCAGCAACGATTTTTTCTCTTGTATGCGCACCTCCCCCGCCTTTTATCAATTCAAATTTATCATTAACTTCGTCTGCGCCATCAACATATAGATCTGGTCCTCCAACATCATTTAATTCTGAAATTTCAAACCCCTCAGATCTTAAAATGTTACTACTTGCTTCAGAACTGGAAACCAAAGCTTTTATTTCTGGCTTTTCTTTTTTAATAATTTCAATAAAACAGTTTGCCGTAGAGCCTGTGCCAATACCCAAAATAAAGTCTTTGTGAAACTTATTTTTGACAAGCTCATAGGTATAAGAAGCTACTAATTCTTTTGATGTCATTTATGCTTAGTTTAATTTACTGGAACTTAATATATCTAAAAGTATAATGCTTTGCTCCTGTTATCACTATGAATAAATATAGCAAAAAGTACCTAGACAAAATATCTTCATCTAAAGTTTATGATGTCGCAATAAAAACTCCTATTACAAAAGCAGAAAGTGTTTCTTCACAATTTTCTAACAAAATATATTTGAAAAGAGAAGATCTTCAGCCTACACACTCTTTTAAGATTAGGGGTGCATATAACAAAATTTCTAATTTAGTTGAACGAGAAAACACAAAACATGTAGTTACTGCCTCAGCTGGAAACCATGCTCAAGGTGTTGCCTATTCTGCTAAAAGCTTGAAAATTAAGTCGACCATTTTTATGCCGAAAACGACTCCCTCAATAAAGGTTGAATCTGTTAAAGGTTATGGCGCAAAAATTGTTCTAGTAGGAGATAATTTTGATGAAGCTTTAGAGGAATCCTTAACTTTTTGTAAAATCAAAAACTTACCCTTTATTCATCCATTTGATGATCCATTTGTAATTGCAGGACAAGGAACAATTGGAAAAGAACTTTTAGATCAATTCAATAAAAAAATTGATATTATTTTTATTGCAGTTGGAGGTGGCGGTTTAATTTCTGGCATGGGCGCATATATTAAAACTGTTGATCCAAAAATAAAAATAGTTGCTGTTGAAGCTGCAGACGCCGCGGGTCTTAATAGCTCTTTAAAAGCAAATAGAAGAATAAAACTCAAAGAAGTGGGTTTATTTGCTGATGGAGCAGCTGCTAAACAAATCGGTAAGCATAATTACAAATTAATTACAGAATGGATTGATGATTCTATAACTGTCAGTACCGACGAAATTTGCGCGGCTGTAAAGGATACTTTCATTGATACTCGCACTATTCCTGAACCAACAGGGGCTTTAGCTCTAGCAGGATTAAAAAAATATGTAATAAACAAAAAGATAAAAAATAAAAATTTGATTGCGACTTACTGCGGATCTAATTTAAATTTTGAATCTCTTGCTCATATTGTTGAAAGATCAAAAATGGGTGAGAAGAAAGAGATGATTTTTGGAATAAATATTCCTGAAAAAAAAGGAACATTCAGAAAATTATGCAAATCTATAGGTCAAAAAAATATTACTGAATTTAGCTATAGACTTGACAAAACACAGGAAGCAAAAATTCTTCTTGGATTAGAATTTAATAAAGGAGAAAAAGAAAAAAAATCCTTTATTAAATCTATGAAACTCAAAAAATATAAAATCACAGATTTAAGTGATGACGAGATATCTAAAGTACATTTAAGATACATGTCAGGTGGAAGAGCTCCTGAACTATCAAATGGAGAAACGGAAGAAGTTTTTAAAGTTGACTTTCCTGAAAGGCCCGGTGCCCTAATGCAATTTTTAGATTTATTGAAGGACAAGTGGAATATCTCGCTTTTTCATTATAAAAATCAAGGATCAATCTATGGTGGCGCTTTAGTTGGGTTTTCTATTAAAAGCTCACAATTGAATAAACTCAATAAAGACTTATTAAATACAGAATATCCTTTTACGAGAGTTTCAGAAAACGCTGGTTATAAAGCGTTTTTAAAGTAACCTTCAGGAGTTAGCAACCTTCCTAATTTTAAATCATGTGGTTCGATATCGAATTCGTCTAAAATTTGAAATTCGTATCCTAAACCCAAGCATTTATTTGAGTTAATTTCTGCTAAGGAATTATCATAAAATCCCCCACCAAATCCTAATCTGTAAAGATTTTTATTTATAGCTCTAAGAGGTACTAATATTAAATCTAGCTCATTTATATCTAAGGGATTCATATTTTTTGAAGGTTCGAGGATACCAAATCTATTTTTAGTAAATTTATCGGTTTTTAAATATTTAAAAAAATTTAATTTTTTATTATTTCTATCTTTTGGTAGTTTTGGTAAGAATATTTGAATTCCTGCCTTTGTTAAATAATCATTCAGATATACAGTATTCACTTCATTGTGGAGTGAAAAATAAGACCCTATTTTTTTATACTTATTGGTATCTACGAATTTTATAAAGTTACTTAAAATTCTATCGTCGAAATTTTTTTTTTCTTTTGCTGATAGGTTGGCGAAACACTTATTTACAAGATTTCTAGCTTCTTTTTTAGTCATTGCTCAAGGCTTTCCCAAGTTACCGCTATTGAATTTCCCTGAACCGAAAGTTCAGGTCGGGAAGAATCTCTTTCCATCAGGCTGCCCTAGTGGGCGCTCAACAGGAGTTAGTATCAAATTCCCTATTTATTTTGTATCGGCTCAAAGTGTTATTCAATTGGCAAATAACCCAGGAAGCAAAAAAATTATAACAAAATTTAAAGCTTGGATAGCTCAGATATTTCATCTACTAACTTTAAACTCAAGCTATCGTCAACTATTTCTTTTTTTGGATCTTCAGAAACGTCGGTATTTTTCTTAGTCTCATTATTGGTTGCTTTAGATTTAGATTCAGTTTCTTTATTAGACTCGTTCATCATTTCATTTGTAATTTCTAAACCTGCTAAGAGAGCTACTTTTTCAACTGAAAGAAATTTTGTTTGTCTTTTCAGTTTTTTAATTTTTTTATTTAGGTAATCAGCTGCTTCCAGTAATGCTACTTGTTCTTCTTCTGGACAATATAGTTGATAATCAATTCCCGCTATTTTTAAAGATATGATATCTTTTGATTCTTCATCGCTCATATAGACTCCAATTTATTTATTAGATTTTCAATTTTATTTTTGGTTAATTCAAGCTTTTCTTTTAAGTTTTTATTTTCTAAATTCAGTTTTGAATTTTTATTTCTTAAATCTTTATTTGCTTCACGTAATTTTTTTGATAAATCTAAAAGTTCACTAAGATTTTTTTCTAAATTATCTTTAGGCATACTTAATTTTAGTCTTCTGCTAGAAGAGAAGCCACAATAATATAAAATACTTGCCATGAATGAATATTTGGAAAGAAGAAAAAAATTAGTTTCAAAAATGCCTAAGAATTCTTTGGCAATTATTTTTGGCTCAAATACTCAAATAAGGAATGGGGATGTAGAATTTCCTTTCCGTCAAAACAGTGATTTTCTTTATCTCATTGGTTTTGATGAACCCAATGCTGTTGCAATAATAGAATCTGATGATTCAGGAGAATTTACCATCTTCTGCCAAGACAAAGACCCTTCAAAGGAACAATGGGAAGGAAATAGGATGGGGCCAAGAAATTGTAAAAAAATTGGAGCAAAGTCAGGTTTTTCAATTGAATTATTCAACAAAGAAATACCTAAATTTTTAATAAATAAAGAAAGAATTTATTTTCAGAAAAATTTGAATATTATTTTAGAAGATGAAGTTAATAAAAATTTAACTTTGTTAAAGAAAACTAATTCAAGAACAAATAATTTTGTTCCAGAGGAAGTTCACTCTATTGACTCGCTTTTACATGAAATTAGATTATTCAAAACTAAAGAAGAAATAAAAACAATTAGAGAAGCATGTGAAATATCATCTGCTGCACATATAAGGGCCATGCGGAATGTTTGTCCTCAAATGTATGAGTATCAATTAGAAGCTGAATATATTCACGAGTTCATGAAAAAGGGTGCTAGAAATTGCGCTTATCCATCTATAGTTGGTGGAGGAAAAAATGCTTGTATTCTTCATTACAATGAAAATAAAGATCTACTTATGGATGGAGATTTAGTTCTTGTTGATGCGGGATGTGAGTTGAATGGATATGCCAGCGATATTACGAGAACCTTCCCAATTAATGGCAAGTTTTCAAAGGCTCAAGAAGCAGTTTATGAAATTGTTTTAGCAGCAAATAAAGAGTGTATTAAGACAGTGAAAAAGGACCTTACTCCTAACGAAACAGAAAAAAAAGCAATAGAAATAATTACTCAAGGTTTAGTTGATTTAAGTATCTTAAATGGAGAATTAAATGAATTAATTGAAAAGGGAGCTTATCGAGATTTTTATATGCACAGAGTTGGTCACTGGATGGGAATGGATGTTCATGATGTAGGTAGTTATGGTCTAAATGGAAAATGGAGAAAATATGCACCTGGCATGATTACTACAATCGAACCAGGAATCTACTTCAAAGAAAATCTCAAAAATGTTCCAAAGGAATATTTAAATATTGGGATAAGAATTGAAGATGATGTTTTAGTAACTGAAGGTGATCCAGAGGTTTTAACTTCTTCAGTTCCAAAAACAATAATAGAAATTGAAAAAGTTATGGCTTCATAGATGAGCTTTGATTTATTAATAATTGGTTCAGGAGTTGTTGGTTCAGCTTTAGCGATTAAAACTTCACAACTAGGCTATAAAGTAGCAATAATCGATTCGAGAGAAACTTTTCCAAATAGCTACAGACATCTTTCAGTTAACCAAAAAAGTAAAGCTTTTTTAGATGGAATAGATGTTTGGAAAAAAATTGAGAATTCTGCTTTTCCTTATGAACAAATAAAAGTTTGGGATCAAGAGGGTACTGGTTTTATTGACTTTAATGCCAAAGAAGCAAATTTGCCTAATCTCGGCTTTATTGTAAGAGAAGGAGAAATTCAAAAAAATTTAATAGAACAATTTCAAAAAAATAATGTTGAAAATTTTTGGGGAGAAGCTCTTCTCAAAATTGATTACTCATTAGATGAAATTGTTTGCAAAACCAGTAAACAAACTCTTAAAACTAAAATGATAATTGGATGTGATGGCATGAATTCGAAAGTAAGAGAATTGTCAGGAATTGATTTTAGATCTTGGAGTTACAATCAAACTGCAATAGTTACAAATTTTAAAACTGAAATTAATGATAGTTGTATTAAGCAAACCTTCACTTCTATTGGGCCTCTTGCCCTTCTTCCAATTAAGAAAGATGAATCTACTATGATTTGGTCAATAGATGATGATGTTTCTTATAAATTTATTTCTATGTCTGAGAATGAATTTACTGCAGAAGTTAAAAATAAATTTAGTGAACAGATTGGCAAATTAGAAATGCTTTCAAAAAGACAACATTTTCCCTTAAATCATCTTTCGGCTAAAACTTTTGCAAAAAATGGCGTTTTTCTAGTTGGAGATTCCGCGCACCATATCCATCCCTTGGCTGGCCTTGGACTTAATGCTGGTATCGGAGATGTTGAATGTTTATCAGAATTGATAAAATTAAATGGACTAGAAAAAATAAAAGAAATAACTTCATCCTATAATCGAAAAAGGATACCGATCAACTTAGGACTTGCAGCTAGCATGGAAGCTTTTAAAAGGGGTTTTAGCCAAAAAAATATTTGGGTTAAATTATTTAGAAATACTGCTTTTAACATTGCCAATAAAGTGTCGCCGCTAAAGAAAAAATTTATGGAATTAGCTACCGAGCTTTAATTTAAAAATCTAAACGTATCCTAAATACATTCCTAACAAAAAAGTCAGAATGCAAATAAAACCAGATACAAAACTTAGACCAAATCTTTCTTTTGGACCTTCTTCTCTTGAAATCAATGAAAGAAATAAACTCATACTGACAAAAAAACTCCCAACAAAAATATACCACCATAAGATTTGTAAAAAGGCAGAAAATGTAAAAATCCAATAAAATAAATCATATAAAATAGTCAAAATTTCAGGAATAAAATTAAAAAAAGTTCCTAGAAAATAAGTAATTACGAATATCGTTAAGAAAAATATCCCAGCATAATTTTTTAATCGCCCCATGGAATTAGCTTTTTCGTTAGTAAAAGAACCTATAGAAGCGATGGCGCTTCCAATGAATAAAGACCACCAAATTATTTTTAAAACTAACATTTTATTGATTATCTAACAAACTCGAAAATTTCTTTACTCTGTTCCAGTCGGTAAACTCGTATCTATTTTTAGTATTAGTAGGTCCTTTGGTAATAAACATTATTAAGCGAATCATGAACTTATCAAAATATTTATAAGATGGATAATCGACTACTCCAGCAAAAACATCAATTATTTTTGGACTCCACTTTGTATTTTTCAAAAACTTTGAAATGTAAGGATTCGTGTCTTTGTTATTTTTCTCTTCTTTTCTGGCTACGACATTTACACTAAAAAAAGCATTTTCTTTTAGGGACAAGACCCCAACATTTTCATCAACGAACTTAAATAATTCTTTACGGTAATTTCCATACCTTATGGAAGCTCCGATAACAATCTGATCAAAATCATTTAAATTTTTACTTTTAACTTCGTCTAATGAAATTAAGTCTACTTCATGTGAGTGGACAAGGTTTTCAGAAATTTTTTTGGAAATTTTTTCAGTATGCCCATCTACAGATGAATAAATAATTAGACTTTTTTTCACTTCATTTCCATTTTGCTGAAGGTGGCATCGACATAAGTATTGCTTCAGTGGAACCTCCAGTTTTTAACCCAAAAAGCGTTCCTCTATCCCAAATCAAATTAAATTCTACGTATCTTCCTCTTTTTATAAGCTGTTTTTCTTTCTCTTCATTATTCCATTCTTTATTTTTGTGAAGATTTACTATTTCAGAAATAGCCTCAAATGTTTTTTTGCCAACTTCTTTAATAAAATTAAAATCTTTTTCCCAGTCATTCGTATTTAAATGATCAAAGAAAATACCTCCCACTCCTCTTGCTTCATCTCTATGAGGCAGATAGAAATATTCATCACAATTTTTTTTAAATTCTTCGTAGTAATTTTTATCAGTGGGATCGCAAGATTCTTTCATTTTTCTATGGAAAGTTTCTGTATCATTTTTATTTTCAAAAGTCGGCGTCATATCAGCTCCTCCACCAAACCAAGAGTCTTCAGTTACCAAGAATCGAGTATTAAAATGAAATGCTGGTATTTTTGGGGATGCCATGTGAGCAACCAAACTAATGCCAGATGCCCAATAATTAGCAGATTTTTCTGTACCTTTAATTTGTGATCTATAATCTTCTGAAAATTTTCCTGATACAGTTGAAATGTTAACTCCAACTTTTTCAAAAATATTGCCTTGCATTATGCTTATTTCGCCTCCGCCTGAGCCTTTATGAGACCAAAGTTTTCTTTCAAATTTTCTACCAGGATCTATTTCTTCGAAAGCTAAACAAAATTTATCTCGAAGTGAACTAAACCAGGCTGAAGCTTCTTCTTTTTTTTTGTCTATTTCCATTACTTCCAGATATAAGTTTGTTTTTGAAGAAAGTCTTTAATGAATTTAATATGTTGTTGCGAATCATTTAAGCATGGAATGTAACCAAACTTTTCTCCGCCGGCATCAATAAAAATTTCTTTGTTTTCATCGTCTATCTCCTCAATGGTCTCTAAACAATCGACACTGAACCCTGGAGCCACAACCAAAATATTCTTTATATTTTCTGACGGTAAATTTTCCATAGTTTCGCTAGTGTAAGGCTTCAACCACTCTGCTCTGCCGAATCTAGATTGAAAGGTTGTAATGTATTTATCTTCATTTAATCCTAATCTTTCAGCCACCAGGCGTGTGGTTTTTTTACATAGGCAATGGTATGGATCACCCTTGATAAAATTTCTTTTCGGTATTCCGTGGTAAGAAAAAACAATTTTTTGAGGGGATTCGTTTTCCAATTTTTCTTTAATAGAATCTGATAAAGCAATGATATAACCTTCGTCATCATGATAACTATTTATAAAATTTAGATTTGGAACCCATCGCCACTTTGAAAGAACTCTTGAAACTTCGTCAAACACACTTCCAGTAGTAGTTCCAGAATATTGGGGAAATAAAGGTAACACAATTAAGTTTCTACAATTTTTCTTTTTTAAAGCTATAAGACCTTCCTCTATGCTGGGATTTCCATACCTCATTGCTAATTCAATTTCATAATTGTTTGGCAACTCTTTTAAAAGTTTACTTACTAATTTTTCGGAATAAACTAATAAAGGAGAGCCCTCCTTTGTCCAAACAGATTCATAAAGTAATGCAGATTTTTTGGGCCTAAAAATAAGAATTATTCCGTTTAAAATAAACCACCAAATAAATTTCGGAATTTCTACTACTCTTCCATCAGATAAAAATTCTTTCAAGAATTTTCTAACATCGCCTGTTTTAAAACTATCTGGAGTTCCTAAATTGCATAATAATACTCCAATTTTCTCAGAGGAATCGTGTTCAAAATTCTGTTCACCAAGAAAACTCATGCGAATGCTTCTCTAATTTTTTTTACGAAAATTCTTACATTATCTTCAGGTGTGGTCTTGAGAACTCCATGTCCTAAACCGCAAACCCAACCAGCTCTTTGCTCCATTGAAAAAGAGGAAGTTTCTTCTATAAACTTATCTAAGTTTTTTTCCATAATATTCTGTGGTTGGGTCATAACCTTTTCGTCAAAATTTCCTTGAATAAAACCTTCTCTAGATTTAGAGAAAAAATTTCCTAATGAGTAATTGGAGTCTATTCCTAATCCTGCTAAGGGGATAAAGGACTCTTTTTTTATTTTTTCTATCAAGGAGTAATCAACTCCGTCTTTAGCATAATAACCAACCTTTTTTTTAAAATTTATTACAATTTCTTCAAAGACTACTTTTATATATTTGGCAAAGTCTGATCTATTCAATTGATTAGCTGCCGAATCAAAAATCATGACCATTTCAGCTCCTGCTTTTATTTGGATTGAAATATTTTCTCTTAATAAAGGAATTATTTGATCATTAATAATATTCCAGTCGAATTCTGAAAGTTTATCAATTGAATTTTCTTTATTTTTTCCCATCGCATAAGAAATTAATGTCCATGGTCCGCCTATGAAACCAATCATGGACTTATCTTTTGGGAGTTTTTCAATTGTTCTTTCTATAGCTTCGGCCTGAAAGCTTAGTGATTGAGCGGGAAGACGCTGATTAAATAATTTTTTATAATTTTTTGAGGTTAATAACTCAGAAAATTTAGGTCCTGGATCATATTTTAGATTCATCCCTAATGATTCTAATGGAAATAGAATGTCGCTAAACAATATGGCAACATCAAAATCAAAATCTTCAATTGGTCCCATGGCAGTCTCTGCCGCAAGTTTTGGTGATTTGCAGAGCTCTTCAAATGTAAAAGATTTTTTTAAATTTTGATAGTGAGAATGATATCTCCCTGCTTGTCTCATAAGCCAAATTGGAGGAATTTTTTGTGGCTTACCTTGCAATGCATTTAAAAACCTATCGTTTGGCATTATTTATTATAGTTCTCTTGCTATTTCCTTTGCTGAATAAGTTAAGATGCAGTCAGCGCCAGCTCTTTTAAAGGAAATTAAAGATTCTTTCATCACTTCTTTTGAAAGCCAGCCCCTTTCAATGGCGGCTTTCAACATTGAATATTCACCGCTTACTTGGTAAACGAAGGTTGGCATTTTGAATTCATCTTTGACAGCCTTTAGCACATCCAAAAAAGGCAAACCTGGTTTTACCATGACTATATCTGCACCCTCTTCAATATCCATTGCTACTTCCTGCAAAGCTTCATTTATGTTGCTGACAGCCATTTGATAGGTATCTTTCGTCTTATTTCCAAAGAATTTTGCAGATTCTACTGCATCCTTAAATGGACCATAAAATTTTGAACTATATTTTGCGGCATAAGACAATATAACGATATTTTTATAGTTATTGTCTTCCAAGGCCTCCCTGATTAACTTGATTCTCCCATCCATCATATCCGAAGGCGCAATAACGTCTGCTCCTGCTTTGGCTAGTACCAAAGCTTGTTCTTTTAGAGTGAGTAAAGAAGCATCATTATCTACATCGTCGTTACTGTCCAATACGCCGTCATGTCCATGTGTAGTATATGGATCTAAAGCTACATCAACGATAACAATAAGTTCGGGAAATGCCTCTTTGATTTGTTTGATTGCTTTCGTAAGAAAGTTGTTTTCATTTAAAGCTTCTAAACCAGCAGCATCTTTTTTTGATTCCTCTATTACAGGAAAAACAGCTACTGATTTAATACCTAAAGAGACTAATTCGTCTATTTCTTTATTTAAAACATCTAATCCAAATCTTTTAATTTCAGGCATCGAATCAATATTTTCTGTACCTGTTAAATTTTCTTTTATAAAAATTGGTTGGATTAAGTCGTCTACTGATAGGTTTACTTCGGCTACCATGGATCTTAATCCTGGTTTAGATCTAGTTCTTCTCAGTCTCGTAAGAGGAAATTTCCTATTAAAATTCATTATTCTTAAATTTGGAATGTGATGTTACTTTGCTTTCTTGATTTTTTCTAGCCAGTCTTGATATTTGAGATAAGGATAAACTTTTCCAGGTATGATTGCGCTAATTTCATCAAATGTTTTTCCGAGGCCACAAGAATGACTTCTATTTTTAATCTCAGGATATTTCTTCACAGCATATTTGAATGAACTAGAACTCATCCAATAAAAATGGGTCACATCCTTAATTTCTTTGGGAAGTTCTTTTTTTATAAGTCTATAAGTTGGAATAATTTCTTTATCGCCTTTGGGTGCAGCATTGTGAGAGATTTTGTACCATTTTATTTTTTTTAAAACGTTCTCAGGAGGAGACTCTATCTCTCCCAAGCTATCAGAAGAACCATTTATCCACAGACCTTTACGAGATAAAGATAGCCACGTCTTAATTCCACTGGTCCAGATAGTATTAGAATCTTTTATATTACTAAAATTATCAAGCGCATTGCTTCGGCTTACATAAATTCCTGAATTAGTTATATTTTTCAATGCTTTTGAAGAATTTTGAATAATTTCCCGGTCAAAAAAAGAGGAATTTTCTGGCTTTTGAGGATAAAAACTTATAATTTTTGAAAGAGATTCATCTATAAATTTTGCTTTAGGAAAAAAACTATTTTCATTAAGCCTAATTCCTTCCTCTGTTTCTCCTTTTAAATTTAATACCTCTCCCATTTTTAAAATTTGATGACTCACTCCAATTTTTTGATGACAACCTCCGCCATATTTTTTTAGAATTTTTCTTTCTTTTTCTACTGATTTAAAAACTTCTTCATTGTTAATTTTATTTAATATTTTCAAAGTTTCCTCATCTTTTGATCGTGATTCAATTGCTAAGGCACCTTGAGCTGGAGCTGATGGATTCTCAGACAAAGGTAAGACCATCCAATTTAATTCTTTAAAAAAATTTAAAACTTCTTTTTTTTCTTTCAAAAATTTTGTCGTGTTGTCATTTATTATTCTATCTAGCGCTGCTTTTGCCATTACAAGGCCATCGACATCAGATCCTATTAATTTTTTTATTCGTGTTGGGATATTTCCACGAATATCTAAAAATCTAATTTTTTTGGGTTGTGATGGTAAAGCTTTGGGAAGGAAATTTGAAAGATTCTCTTTGCGTCTAGGAGAGGAAGTGTATATAGAAACATCATCCTTTGAAATCGAGTTTTTTTTGAAAATTAATATATCTCTCAAATCTGCTCTTTCAATAGTTGCAGAAATCTTGGTTCCTTCTTCCAACTCGACTGGCAAATCTTTCCAGGAATGGACAGCTAAGTCGGCTTTTTTTTGGATCAGCTCATTTCTAATATCATCGGTGAAAACACCTATTTCTGGCATTTTATAAAGTGGTGTATCTAAATCTAGATCACCTATAGTATCTTTTTGTATATATTTTATTTTTGTTTTCGGGAAATATTCTAAAATCCTTCTGCCCACAATCTCAGCTTGAATTTGAGCTAATATACTTCTTCTGGAAATTATCGTTAATGTCTTCAATATAACTCTTTATTATAAATAATAAGTTAATTATAAATTCTCTGTACAAAAAGACTAATAATGTTTTAAATACGATAAAAATATACTCTACTAAGAACAAAATGAACTATAAAAAATTCTTTGCTGACGAGCTCACATCGTTAAAATCTCAGGGTCTTTATCGAAAGTTTAGAGAGATAAATAGAAACAAAAAGAATTTCCCTAAAGCCACTGAAAGATTTGAAGGTAACGAAAGAGCCGTCGAAGTTTGGTGCAGTAATGACTACTTGAATTTAAGTCAACATCCAGTTGTAATAATGGAGTCTACAAAGGTTACAAAAGAATTGGGTACTGGTTCTGGAGGAACTAGAAATATATCGGGCACTTCAACTTATCATGCAGATCTGGAGAAAAGCCTTGCAGAGCTTCACAAAAAAGAAGCAAGTTTGTTGTTCCCATCAGCCTATACAGCAAACCAATCAACTCTTTGGACTCTGTGTAAAAAATTAAGTGGATGTGAAGTTTATTCGGATGAGTTGAATCACGCTTCAATGATACAGGGAGTCAAAAATGCTAATGTGCCAACACATGTGTTTAGACACAATGACACAAATCACCTTGAGGAACTTCTAAAGACTTCTAATGCCAATACTCCAAAAATAATTGTATTCGAATCTCTTTATTCTATGGAGGGCTTGAGATCACCTATAAAACAAATTGTCTCTCTCGCTAAGAAATATAATGCTCTTACTTACTTAGATGAAGTTCACTCTGTAGGACTTTATGGGCCCGAAGGAAGAGGTATAGCTGCAGAATTAAACGTTTCTGATGAAATCGATATTATTAACGGCACTTTATCGAAAGCTTTTGGGCAAATGGGTGGATATGTATCTGCCAGTAGAGATATCATTGACTTTATAAGAAGTTTTGCTCCAGGTTTTATTTTTACTTCATCTGCAAATCCTAGTATAGCTGCAGCTAGTCTGGTCGCTATAGAACTTGCTAAAGGCGCTGACTTGCTTAGGAAAAATATTAAAAATAATTCTGATTTAATTAGACAAGGCTTAAAAGAATCTAGCATTCCTTTTCTTGAAAATGATAGTCACATTGTTCCCATTCATCTTTATGATCCTGAATTATGCAAAGAAGCTGCCAATGTACTTATTGAAGAACATGGTGTTTATATCCAACCAATTTTTTACCCTACTGTTCCTAAGGGAGATGAAAGATTTAGGGTAACTATTACACCAAAACACTCTGCTGAGGATATTCAGACCTTCGTAGGTGCACTAGATCAAGTATGGTCAAAATTAGATCTCAAACGATCTAAAAAGGAGAAATCTAAATTTAATAACATTTCTAATTTATTTTAAGGTAATATTCATACGAATTTCTTTTAATGCCTCTACACTATAGAAATTTCTAATCTATTTTAATAATCTTTAAGAATTTATATTAAAAAAATATCTCGCATGGGCGAGATACTTTTTTTGAATTTTTTACAGTCAGGGTCCAAAGCTCTCCAACTATGAACCCTGTCTAATCTCAATGCCTCTACTTCATTAAGCTTAGATTTATAACCTAGACTCAGGGGTGAATCTTGAGGAAGTTCTTAATAAATGGAAGTGAAAACTTCCTCAAGAAAAATCTAGATTAGAAACTGTAATTAATAGACAACCTCGCATTTATGTCCTCTCCAACTGATGCTTGATGAGTTGAATGTGCGTGAGGGTAATAATCAGTATTGGTTAAGTTTTCAATGTTCAACTGCACTGATGTATCGTTTGAAAGAGTCCAATACATTGCTGCGTCCCATCTAGTGTAACTTGGAAGCAATCCTCCAGAAGCTGCGCCATCTTTAATTTGAGATTCGCCTTGTCTCGTAAAACCTAAACCATAACCAAAACTGTCAGATACATCGTAGTTGATCCAGCCAGTTGTAGTTGATTCTGGTATCTCTTTCGCAGGTGTCCCAGGAGATGTCTCACCATCATAATCAGAGTAACCGAAAGCAGCATAAAGTTTTTCATTTATCTGACCTTTTAGCTCTAATTCAAATCCATCCACAGACAAATTAACCGTTTCTGCTTCACCTTGTCCATCAGGTAAAGAAACTACATTTTCGCTATCAAAATAGTTTGCTGTAAAAACTAGATTAGGATTGATTTCCATTTTCAAACCAATCTCAGTATTTTCAAAAGTATCTGGATCGGTTATAGCTTGAGCATCTGACTGTTTCTTATACTGTTCTCCAGCTTTTGGATAATAACTTTCGCTATAAGCTGCATATAAAGAAACGTTCTCTTGCGGTTTATATGTTATTCCTGCTCTTGGTGAGAAGATGTCTCTATCGTTTATAGTTGTTCCTCCAGAAGTTGTTCTAGTATCTCGTACTGTCAACTCCATTTGATCAAATCTTCCACCTACGGTAAGTAAAATACTTTCGTTCAAGTTGATTTGGTCTTGCAGTGAAATGGAAGTGATCTCTACATCCGTTTCAGTTCTAGCATAAAACGTTCCAGCTTGATCGTAATGAGTAGTGTTCGCAACTCCATCACTATTTTTAGTGAAGTCCATAGGTCTAGAAACTGTAAAAGTTTCTTTTTGACCTTTTCTGTTGGTTGCCCCAGCTACACAATCAGCGTTATTGTCTAAAGCAGCTGTTCCATCATGTGATGAAAAACACTTGTAATAACGTTGGTTTTTGTTTTCGGTATCAAGAATCTCTAAACCAGCAAGAATAGTATGAGTTGTATCACCCATCTCTATTTCGTTTACCCAATCAATATTAAAGATTGTGCTTTCCCTTTCCGTATCGTCCTGATAACCATCTGCATCAATAGTAGTTCCCGCTGCATTAATGCTAGATACGTATAAATTTTTATACATCTTTTCAAAATCATTTGCAGTTAAAGAAAAAATAATACGACTAGTGTCTGATAATTCTCGAGTAAATTTTGCCTTAAAAATATCTGCTTCAGTTGTTTGCAGATTTATTCCGGGCGAACCAAATACTACGTCATCAAATCTTGAGTCAGGATAGTAAGAAGTCAAACTGGTAGGTATACCTCGATCAATAAATCTTTCATGATCGACCAACTCATAAGATAAATCTAAGGTTGAATCAGCGTCCATTTCAGTCCTATAAACTATGTTTGCACCAACTCTATCTCCATCAAAATGATCCCTGTGGTTTTCCAGAGTATCGCTATGAAGCATTAATCTGATTGCACTATCATCGGAAATATCCATATTAGAATCGAATGCAATATCGTACGCACCGAAACTGTCCATACCAGCATTAATAGATCTAAATGACTCACCAACCACTGGTTTTTTTGTCACACGATTAATCAAGCCACCTCTGGCATCTCGACCAAATAAAAGAGCGTTTGCTCCTTTGATTACCTCAACTTGTTCAATATTGTATAAAGATCTGTAGTATTGAACGTCATCTCTAGTTCCATCTAAATAAAAGTTCGCAGTTGATCTGACTCCTCTGAAAACAATGGCATCCCTATGGCCTTCTCCTTGAGTTGTGTTTACTCCTGGCGTGTAACGAACTATATCGCCAAGCTCTCTATAACCTTTCATCATGATCTCGTCATCAGTAATTATTGAGACGGATTGAGGAACGTTAAGAACAGGAACTGGAGTTTTAAAAGCAGTAACTTGATCAGATTGTAAAACCTTACCTTTTACTTCCAATTCTTCAGTATCTTGTGCGAATAATAAACTGCTAGAAATCAATCCAGCAGAAATCAAAATTCCATATAAAAGTTTTTGCATAATTATTACCTCAATGCTTATTTACGAACAGATGATAATGATTATCATTAACTTTGTAAAGAAGAATGATTCTCATTCACATTAATAATAAACTTATAACTTTTACAATTGCTGATGAATATTTAGTTTTCCGTCCTTTAAGAGAAATATTTGATCACTCATAGATAGAGCATCTTCTTCATCATGAGTAACCATTAAGCAAGTAATTCGGTTACTTTTTAAGAAAAGCTTGGTTTCTTCTCTTAGGCTTTCTCTTAAAGCCCTATCTAAAGATCCAAATGGCTCGTCCATTAACAATACCTTAGGCTTCGGTGCTAATGCTCTCGCTATGGCAACTCTTTGCTGTTCGCCGCCTGATAGGCTATTTGGATATTGATCTTGATATTGATTAACCTTAAAGGTAGTTAATAAATCAATAGCAACTTTATTTTTTTCTTCTTTTGAGCCTAATAAGCCGAAACAAACATTTTTTAAAATATTTAAGTGAGGAAATAGCCCCTTTTCTTGAATAACAAGGCCGATGTTTCTTTTATAAGTCGGCAAAAAATAATTTTCAGAAACAATCAAAACATCATCAATCTCTATTTTTCCTTTATGCGGTCTTTCCAAACCAGAGAGGATTCTTAAAAAAGAGGTTTTGCCCGATCCTGAACCTCCCAAAATAGATATTATTTCTCCTTTTGAAACATCAAGATTTATACCTTTTAAAATATCTTCTTTTTGATTATAAGAATGAAATACGTTTTCTACTTTCAACATAGTTAATTTTCTTTTCCTGGTCTTGAAGATCTTATAGTTTTAGTTAAAAAATAAATTGGTATTAATCCTACGAGAACAATTGCAACTGCTGGCGCTGCAGCTTCATACATTCTTTCTTCAGAAGCATAAATATAAGTTGATACTGCAAGAGTATCAAAATTAAATGGTCTAAGAATTAAAGTTGCAGGAAGCTCTTTGATGACTTCTGAAATTACCAAAACTATGCTGGTTAAGAAACTTGTTTTTAAAAGTGGCAAATGTATTCGTGTAAGTATTTTAAAATTAGACGCTCTTAAGGTTTTAGCGACATCTTCCATATAAGGACTTATCCTAATATAACCTGACTCAATAGATGTATTTGACATAGCATAAGCTTTGATTACATAAGCAACCAATAGGCCCAAGACAGAGCCAGTAAAAACAAAATTTAAAAAACTTAAATTATTATCTAGAAAAATAAATAGTTGCATAATACCAATAGCTAATATGATGCCCGGCAATGCATAGCCCAATGCAAGAGTAGAGCTTAAGAAACCAAAGAATTTACTTCTTTGGATCCGTCCAGAAAAATTAATAATCAGAGCAACAAAAGAACAAAATACTGCTGCTAATAAAGCTAAATAAATAGTATTAAAAGAATTTTTGATAAAGTTTGCCTCGAAAAAATCTAACTTGTAGTTTAAAGCCCAATTTGTTAGTTCGGATATTGGTAATATAAACCCTATTGATAGCGGTGTAAGACAAAATAAAAAAGCCAAGATATTTTTTCCTCCAGTTAATGGTTTATTCTCAATTTTTCCATAAGTAGGCGATCCGGAGGTATAAGAAATATTGTTTCTAGAATATCTCTCTAGGACCAAGAAAAAAGTAATAAAAATCAATAGCAATGAAGATAGTTGCATTGCAGTTTGTAAATCATACATCCCGTACCAAGTTCTAAAAATACCAGTTGTAAAAGTCTGAATAGCAAAATGTTCTACTGCTCCAAAATCAGATAAAGTTTCCATGATGACTAGCATTAATCCCCCTATAATCGCTGGTCTAATCATCGGTAAAACGAGCTTAAAGAAGACTCCAAATTTGCTAAAGCCAAGGGTCTCCCCCACTTCTCTCAATGATCTTGATTGATTTATAAAAGCAATTCTTGTCGCTAAATAAATGTAAGGATATAAAGTAAAAGAAAAAACAATTATTGCCCCATAAATGTTTCTTACATTAGGAAAAAAAATATATTCAGAGTTGAGTAAAAAAATCTCTCTAATTAAATTGTTTGCAGTTCCATAAGAATCAAACAAACCTGTAAATGTGTAAGCAAGAATATAAGGAGGAACTGCTAAAGGTAAGATTAATGCCCAATCAAAAAAATTTTTTCCAAAAAAACTGAAATTTGACGTCAACCAAGCCGTTCCAATGCCTAAAAAAAGAGAAATAGATGAGACGCCAATAATCAATAAAAAAGAATTGTATACATAATCACCAAGAACATAATTGTAAAGGTGAATCCAATTATCGGAATATTCTCCGAATAGACTAGCTAAAACAATGAGAACTGGGCTTGCAAATAAACAAAAGATCAATAATGGCAATAAAGTCCAAGGACTTAATAATTTAGCTTTGTAAAACACAAATAAATATTAATCTTTAAATCAATAAGAAAAAACTAATTAATGAATTTATTGCCACCCTACTCTATCCATAAGCTTGACAGCCTCTGGATTAAATTTTCCATAATTTGTTACAGAAAGACTATCCTCTCTAAAGTCTTCGCCAAAAATTAAAATATTTTTATTAGGCTTAACGTTTTCTAAAATCGGATATTCATAAGTATTGTTAATTATGTGTGTTTGTGCTTTTTTTGAAAGAAGAAATTCAATAAATTTTTCTGCGTTTTCTTTATTTTTTGAATACTTAATTATTCCAGCTCCACTAATATTAATGTGTGTACCTCGTCCACTTTGATTGGGAAAATGTAGACCAACTTTCATCGCCGCTTTTTTTTGAGCTTCTCCTTTTTCACCAGACAACATTAATCCAATGTAGTAACTATTTGCTATGGCAATATCTGCTTCCCCATTTGCTACCGCTATTATTTGAGCCCTATCATTGCCTTGAGGTTTTCTTGCAAAATTATTAACAAAGCCTTTAGCCCATTTTTCTGTTTTTTCTATTCCGTGATGGGCTATTAAAGATGCAACTAGAGATTGATTATATAAATTGTTTGAGCTTCTTATAGCTACTCTACCTTTCCATTTAGAATCTGAGAGATTCTCGTAAGAAAGATTGTCTAATTCGACGCTTGAAACTTTATCAGGATTATAAAAAATAACCCTAGACCTCTTTGCCAACCCTACCCACTCATCATTTGGACCTCTGAGTCTTTTTGGAACTGTATCTTTAATTTTAGTTGATTCGATGCTTTGGAAAAAACCTTCCTTTTGAAGTTTCCATAAATTTCCTGCATCTACGGTAATAAAAACATCGGCTAGTGTATTGGAATCTTCTGCTTTTATTTTTTCTATCAAGGCGTTACCTTTTGCGGTAATTATATTCACTTTAATACCTGTTTCTTCGGTAAAAATATCATATAAGTTTTCATCAGTATCATAATGTCTCGAAGTATAAACATTAACTTCCGAGGCAAAACTAACTTCGGTTACTATAAAAAATAAAAAAATAGTTAATTTGATCTTCATTGAAAAAAGTAAGAGTTATAAAAAGAAAGAATGATAATCATTCTCATTGTATCTTTCAACAAAGTTTTATTACAATTAGGCTTTTAAAACTTTACGATGAAATTTATTAGGCTTTTTCTTTTCTTCTTTTTTATTTCTAATATTTTTTCTGAGGAATGGATAATTCAACCTAGTCCAAATGCGCAAAATGAAATTCAAGAGGCTCTCATTCTTGCAGAGCCTGGAGACGTAATTTCTTTATCTAAAGGAACTTATGAGCTTAATCATGGCCTATCTCTTGATGTTAGCGATGTTTCTATTGTCGGAGAAGGCATGTATGAGACCATTTTAGATTTTAGTAATCAAGAAACAGGGGCTCAGGGTTTATTAGTGACCTCAGATAATGTTCTTATGCAAGACTTTGCGATCGAGAACGCAAAAGGAGATGCAATTAAATCTAAGGGAGTAAAAAATATTAGTTTTATCAAGGTTAGAACTGAATGGACAAATGGTCCAGATTCTAAAAATGGTGCCTATGGGCTTTATCCTGTCGAATCTATTGGAGTTCTCATTGATGGTTGCGTTGCTATTGGTGCCTCTGATGCAGGAGTATATGTAGGACAGTCAGAGCAGATAGTAGTAAGAAATAGTAGGGCCGAATTTAATGTAGCTGGAATAGAAATCGAAAATTCTTATTACGCAGATGTTTATAATAATATTGCTACTAACAATACTGGTGGCATTTTAATTTTTGATCTTCCTAACCTTCCGAAGCAAGGAGGTAAGTTCGTAAGAGTCTTTCAGAACAAATCTTTTAATAATAATACCGATAATTTCGCTCCAGAAGGTAACATAGTTGGATTAGTTCCCAGTGGAACTGGCCTTATTATTATGGCAAATAGAAACGTAGAAGTTTTTGATAATAGTTTTGATAATAATCAGACCGTACATATCGCTGTAGTAGCCGGAGATTTAGAATCGGGAGATGATAATTACGATCCTTTTCCAAAAGGAATTCAAATTCACAACAATCAATACTCAAACGTTGGCATGAAACCGGATGTTTCTAGAGGAGATCTTTCACCAATTTTAATGGATATTGCAAAAGGTGATATGCCTGACATTATTTGGGATGGATTGTTGCCTATGAGCGAATTATTTTTTGGTCAACCAGAAAAAGAAAAAATAATCATTGAAGAATCTAGTGATACGAATTTCTTAGATTTGGATGTCTTTTGGTACGTAGCTTTTCCTTTTTTTCATTCTCCATCAAGAGATAAGAGCGAATTTAAAGGATCAATTACAAACCTACCTCCGATCTCAAAATGGAATTAAAAAAATCTTTTCTGGTTTTTCTTTTTCTATTTTCTCTTTGTGTGAATTCGGTAAATCAAGAGGCTATTCTTTCTAAAAAACCTGAAAAAAAACTCTCCGATTATGAGTTTTTTAATGACGCAGTTGCACAAATACCTATGGAAAATGTTTTACCATATGTTCTTCATTCTGCTTTGTTTTCAGATTATGCGGATAAACACAGATTTGTTTACGTACCCAAAGGAAAAAAGGCTAAATTTATTCCCAATGAAGTATATGATTTTCCTGTAGGTTCGGCTCTAATAAAAACCTTTTCTTATCCGCAAGCACTTAACGGCAGCCGAATGTTATTAGAGACTAGATTGCTACTTAATCAGGAATCAGGATGGGCAGCACACACCTATGTTTGGAATAAGGAACAAACAGAAGCATATTTAAAAGTAACTGGTCATACTCATGCATCCATGATGTATTTTTTGGATGGAGAAAAAAAATACGTTAACTACAGGGTTCCAAATCAAAATCAATGCAAAGAATGTCATTTAAAAAGTAACGCCATTATGCCAATTGGTCCTAAGTCTCGAAATCTAAATTTCTCTATCCAATATGAAGAAAAATTAGCCAATCAGATTTCTTTTTGGATGGAAAAAGAAATTGTCGAGGACCATGTTCCACTCGATTTAATAGTTAATTGGTCAGATGACGCTGCCCCGCTTACTGCAAAAGCTAGAGCATATTTAGATATCAATTGTGGTCATTGTCATATGCCTGGTGGCTCAGCTGATACGACTGGATTGAATTTAAATTTAACTGAATCCGAAGACAGAAAAATAGGAATTTATAAAAAACCAGTTGCAGCAGGAAGAGCTAGCGAGGGTATGAAGTTTTCTATTGTTCCAGGTAAGCCGAACGAGTCGATTTTATTGCATAGAATGGATTCTTTGGATCCTGGAGTAATGATGCCCGAATCAGGAAGGAAATTGTCTCATTCAGAAGGAGTCGCTCTAATAAATGATTGGATCATTTCTTTGAAATAAAAAGTATTAATTCCTGGTTTGCTATTAAGCGTTTCGTTAACCATAGCCATAGCCACTGCGTCCCCTTTTATGCTTTTAAATTTTGTAAAAGGGCCCACCAAAAACACATCCATAATTTTAGAAAAAAAATCTGCTACGGCTGTATCCCATTTTTCAAAAGAAGCTTTTCCTTGAAGATGTCCTGGTCTAAAAAAATTAGTTGATTCAAACTCTAATTTTATTATTTCATTTTCTACTTTTCCTTTGATATCCATGTAAGTGTTTAAAGATCCCTCTTTGACTCCAACTGCCGAAACCAAGGAAATAGTCTTCGCGCCAGAAGCTTTAGCTTTCTTTGCAGCGTAAATAATAAGATCAAGATCAGTTTTAATAAAAATATCTTTTTTTTCTTTGCTCATGAAAATCAGCTCCCAGGCCCTGAGTTTTGTCCCCAAACAGATAAAAACGTTATCTATTTTAGGAAGATCAATATTTGTCAAATTAAAATCTTCAACAATTATTTGGTCTACGTTACTTCCAAAATCTGGATTCTTTTTTCTGCTAATCGTAATAGTTGAACCCTCAAAGTTTTTTAGATGAGATACAACTTTAGTTCCTATAAATCCAGTTGATCCAAAAATTAAAGAATTGTTCATAATTGTATTTTGTGATTTTGGTGGGCCCGGGAGGACTCGAACCTCCGACCAACGGATTATGAGTCCGCTGCTCTAACCAACTGAGCTACAGGCCCTTTTTCATTCGTCTAAGAAACCTTTTAAATGCCCAGATCTAGAGGGATGTCTAAGTTTCCTCAAAGCTTTAGCTTCAATTTGCCTTATTCTTTCTCGTGTAACATCGAATTGCTTGCCAACTTCTTCGAGCGTGTGGTCGGTGTTCATGCCGATTCCAAATCTCATCCTCAAAACCTTGGCTTCTCTAGCTGTTAAACTTCCCAAAACTCCACCTGTTGCTTCAATAAGATTTGATTCAGTAGCAGAGTCTATAGGAGAGTCTAATAATGGGTCCTCAATAAAATCTCCTAAGGTTGTATCGTCTTCATCTCCGATAGGAGTTTCTGTTGAAATTGGTTCTTTAGCAATTTTTAAAACTTTTCTTACTTTGTCTTCTGGCATTTCCATTCTGACGCTTAATTCTTCTGGTGTGGGCTCTCTACCATTTTCTTGAAGCATCTGTCTAGAAATCCTATTTAACTTATTTATTGTTTCAATCATATGAACAGGGATTCTTATAGTTCTGGCTTGATCAGCAATTGACCTTGTGATCGCTTGTCTGATCCACCAAGTAGCATAAGTAGAAAATTTGTAACCTCTTCTATACTCAAATTTGTCTACGGCTTTCATTAAACCTATATTGCCTTCCTGGATAAGGTCAAGGAATTGTAATCCTCTATTGGTATATTTTTTTGCAATTGAAATTACCAATCTTAAGTTGGCTTCAATCATATCCTTTTTAGCTCTTCTAATTTTTGTTTCTCCCTTTGTCATTTTTGCGGCTAATCCTTTAAGTTCACCTACTGACATGCCTATTTCTTTCTCTATTCCCTTAATTTTTTGCTGAATAGACTTTATCTCTTCTTTGTAATCTACTAATTCGCCAACGTAATTTTTTTTACTTTTAAGAATTGGATCTAAAAATTTTAAATTTGTAGAATTATCTTTAAATAAATCAAGAAATTCCTTTCTCGGCATCTTGCTTTTTTGAACGCACAAATTATAAATTTGTCTTTCAGCTTCTCTGACTTGCCTAGCCATAATTCTTGGTCTCAAGGAGATAACTTCGAACTTTTTAGGAGATAATTTCAAAAATTTAAAGGTTTCACCTAGTTTGTCTAATTCTTTAAGAGCCTCTGGACTTGTTCTTCCCTTTGAAGCAATCACTTTCTCGGATTTGTTATATAAACGTTTGACTGCAGAGAATCTTTTATTAAGCTCATCTAAATCTATTCCTGTGTTTTCTTCATCTTCTCCGTCAGCTTGTTCTCCTGCTTGCGGGCCAGGGAGAACTTCATCTTCTTCGTCCATAAATCCAACTACTAAATCTGAAATTCTTTTGTCTTCTTTTTTAATTAACGCGTATTCCAATAATATTTCTTCTATGATTCCAGGATAGTGTGCGCAAGCATGCAATAAATCCCTCGCGCCCTCTTCAATGCTTTTTGCTATTGTGATCTCACCTTCTCTGGTAAGTAAATCTACCGATCCCATTTCTCTCATGTACAACCTAACCGGATCTGTTGTTCTGCCGACTTCAGATTCAATGGTTCCCATTTCATTTTCAGTTATAGCGGGTTGAGCATTTTGAGCTGCATTAGTTAAAAAATCTGAACCATCTTCTGGAGCATTTTCTAAAACCTGAAGACCTAGATCGTTTACCATCTGGATCACCTCATCAAGCTGATCAGGGTCAGAAACATCATCAGGCAAAAAATCATTTATATCAGCATACGTGATAAAGCCTTGTTCACGGCCCTTTTCAATAAGTTCTCTCAGGCCATTATTTTCAATATCTTCGTCGTACATATTTTTAGTTCTTAAAAAAAGGTTGGAAATTATATAACTTTGTGACCTTTAATCATAACTTTTAATTGCGGTCTAAAAATCATTTTTCAATAGGTTAGACATTTTTGAGAAGCATAAGTTCTCGCTCATCTAAATCATCAAATTTATTCATAAGAAGTTTTTTTAGTTCTATCTTATCTTGATCAGATAAAGAGTCATTTTCATATCTTTCTTTGAGTTGACTAAGCAAATTTTCTTTGTCGTTTTTCATAAGATAATTAACTGCTTGAATTAAATAATCTTTCGATTCATTTGGCGCTATCAAGTTTTCGTCTTCAGCCAGATCAATTAAAAATTGTTTTTTTCCTTCAAAAGCCTGAAGAATCATTGGAAAAGTTAGGTTTTCTTTACTTCTTAGGAAATTTAAAAACTGGGCCATAAAAGAATCTTGTTCTAAGAAAATGTCTAATGCAGGTAAGCTTGATAGATTTGGACTATCCATTAAAACTTTAATTATACTTTTTGAAATTTTATCTAATTCTATTTTTTCTTCCTTCAATAGATTTTTTTTCGTCCTAACATCAGGTTCTCTTTGTCTTTCAGGTTGTCTAATTTCTTCTAATTCAACACCTAAATTTTTAGAAAATTCTTGAAACAGTATTTTTTTAAAATTACTAGAAGGCATTAACTTCATTATGTCTAAAAATTCCTTCATGGCCGAGGCTTTTGATTCGATGGAATCATCATATTTTTTTAAAATGTTTTCAAACAAATATTCAGATAGCACTTTTGAATTTTCTATTCTTTTTTCAAACTGCTCTTTGCCCTCTTTTTCAAGTAAGCTCGACGGATCTTCACCTTGAGGTAGAAACATAAACCTTATTTTTTTACCATCTCTCAATCCTGAAAGGCCTGTATTTAATGCAGACTCAGCAGCTTTTACCCCAGCTTCATCTCCATCAAAACAAAAAATTATTTCATCTACGTGAGTAAATAATTTATCAATATGGACCTTGCTGGTTGCTATGCCTAGGGTGGCTACAGCGTAACTAATATCGTTTGAAAAAAGAGATAACACATCTGTATATCCTTCAACAACAATTATCCGATCTGCTCTTTTTTTATTTTTGAGAATTTCACTCAAACCATAAAGTTCTCTACCTTTTTTGAAAACTTCAGAATCAGAAGAATTCAAATATTTAGGATTATCAGACGAATCAATTACTCTTCCACCAAATCCGATTATTTGATCTCTATGAGATTTGATAGGAAAAATAATTCGATTTCTAAAAACATCATAAACCCTATTGTTTTTTTCGCTGGTTTTGAAAAGGCCTGCATCAATTTCTTGTGCTTCTGAATCAAGGTTTTTTTTAAAAAAAGTTAATAAGTTATCCCAACCTTCTGGGGCAAAACCTATTTGAAAAGTTTTAATTGTTTCTTCATTTATTCCTCTATTTAAAAGATAGTTCTTAACCTCGGATTCATTGCCATCTTTAAGTAAATTCTTTGCATAAAAATCGGCAGCTAAATTGTTCAATTCTATGATTTTTTTGTTTTTTTCATAGTTTTTGTTGTTTCCAGTTTTAGGAATTTCTAGACCCGCATTATTAGCTAAGATTTCTATAGCTCCTTGAAAGTCATGTGATTGATAGTTTATTAAAAATCCAATTGCATTTCCCGAAGCTCTGCACCTAAAACAGTAATAAAATTGTTTTTGTTGACTCACACTAAAAGAGGGTTTGCTTCCGTCGTCACAAAAAGGACACAAAGCCCAGTGATCCTTCCCTTTTTTATTTAAAGGAATATGAGAATCAACTAACGAAACAATGTCAGTTTCATCAAGCAATCTTTGAATAAATTCGTCGGGTATAAAAGCCGCCATAATTATTTTTTTTCCCTTAGAAAAGAATCTACAATCAGTTTAGCAGCCAGCCCATGATTATTTCTTTTTATTTCTTTTTTATTTTTATTTAAATCTTTCATGATTTGCTTAGCTTCAAAAGTAGTAAGTTTTTCATCCACAAAATTTATCTTGATATTTATATCTTTTTCGAGCTTTCTAGAAAAATTTCTTATTTCCAAAGACATTTCACTTTCACTATTATCCATGTTCAAAGGCAATCCTATAACAATGGTATTAATGTCCCATTCGGTAATCAAATTTTTTATCTTTTCAATTAATTCTTTTCTATTTCTAAATTTCATAGAAAAATAAGTAGAACAAGAATTTGTTATTTGTTCTCCTATTGCGAATCCAACATTTTTTAACCCATAATCAATTCCTAAAATATTCATTTTATAATTTCTTGATTTCCAAACTTCCAATCTCTGATTATCGTAATTTCAGCAAAATCAGCCATTTCTTCTGGAAATTCGTTAAAAGGCGAAGCCATTTCAATTATTTCCATTGCCGCCTGATCCAATTTTTGATTTCCTGACGCTTTTATAAGAGCATAATCTAAAAGGTCTCCATCTTTGCCTAGAGTAACTGAAAGAGTTAATTTTAGAGGAATAGATGAGTCTACAAAATCTGGGTAGTTTAAGTTTCCGATAGTTTCTATTTTTCTCTGCCAAGCACTTACATATCTATTTGCAGCGAGATTTTTCTTTTCTTTTGTATTTAGTTTTTTTGAAAAAATCTCTTTTTTTGAACCAAGATTCTCATCCGTTTTTTTATATTGATCAAAATTAGAAGGCCTATCAAATCTTTGATAATTAGAAAATTCTAAATTAACGCTAGTAACAAAATTTTTAGAAAAAGTATTTTCAGTTTCTGTGAATGAAAGAAAAAAAATCAATAAAATATGTAGGCCAAAAGAAACCGTAAGAAAAAAATTAAATCTAATGAACATCAGATTTTAGGATTCAACAAAATCAAAGACTTCTTTCATTAAATTAATGCCTTTTTGATCTAAAAGCTCTCTAAAGCAAGTTGGACAAGTTATATTTATTTCTGTTAAAAAATCTCCAACTACATCCAAGCCAGCTATAAGAATTCCTCTTTCTTTCAGTCTAGGGGCTATCTCAGATGCAATATTTTGTTCAATTTTGTTTAATTTTTCAATTGATGCTATTCCTCCAGCTGCAAGATTACCTTTAAATTCACCCCTTGCCGGTGTTCTCACCACCGCATATTCAGAGGGCTTTCCATTGATAATCAGAATTCTTTTGTCACCTTCGTATACTCTTTCAATAAATTTTTGAACCATTATCTTTTCTTTAAAGTTTTTCGTGCTTTTTTTTAATTTATCAATTAAGTTTTTTTGATTTAAATTAAGTTTTTCTATTCCTTGACCGCCCATTAAATTTAATGGCTTAGAAACAACATCTTTATGTTGCTCAATGAAATTCAAAATCAATTTTTTATTAGAAGCAATAATAGTTTCTGTACAAAATTTTGAATATTCTAAAATAGAAATTTTTTCATTGAAATTTCTTAATGCAGATGGCTTGTTATAAATCCTTACTCCATCTTTTTCTGCCGAATCTAAAACATATGTATTATTAATATAGCCCATATTAAAAGGAGGATCTTGTCGCATAAAAACAACATCTAAATCTTTCAAAAATATTTTATTTTTATCATCCAGAGAAAACCAGTTTTCTCGATCCATTTTCACTTTAATCTTAGAACTTAGGGCACAGGCATCATTCCCATCAAAAAACAAGTTATTTGATTCTATGTAGAAAACATCATGATTTCTTTTTTGAGCCTCGTAAATTAAAAGAAGAGTTGAATCTTTTTTGAAATCAATTTTTGAAATAGGGTCCATTACAACAGCTATTTTCATTTCTTAACTCCATAAAGCGCCTTAATCATAGACAAAGCTACAATAGGCATAGTTTCAGTTCTGAAAGTTAAATTACCACATGAAATACCTATGAAATTATTTTTTTTAAAAAAATTTTTTTCTTCTTCTAAAAAGCCTCCTTCAGGGCCAACTACAATATCTACAGATGATAATAGCTCTAATTCTTGAATATTATTTCTAGCTTTAGGATCTAAAAAAATTTTAGATTTTGATTTCGATGAAGATATCCATTCCTGCAAGGAACTAGAATAAATTTTTGGAACCCAATTCAGGCCAGATTGTTCACAGGAATTAAAAGCTATCGACTGCCATCTCATAATTTTTTTTTCACTAGATAACTTTGAAAATTTAGTTTTTTTTGTTTTCACGCTGCTTATTGAATCAATTCCTGATTGGCAAACTTCTCTTATAACTTTGTCAAATGATCTAATCTCTGCAACCGCAATATTAATTGATGGAATTTGTTTTTTTTGAAAATTTATATCTGAAGTTCTCTTTAAAGTAATGTTTTTCTTATTTTGTTCTATGACTTTTGCATTAAAAAAATATCCATTACCATTAAACAATTCAACATCTTGCCCTTCTTTTATATTTATTACTTTTAAATGATGAGAGGCAATAATATTTAAAATAATTGAGTCTTTTTCTTCTGCTTTAAAAGGATAAAAAATTCGTGGTATTCTCATTACATAAATCGTACATTATTTAAAAAAAAAATTTATATTCTAAATGAAAATTATTCTGATAAGACATGGCGAGGCTGCTTCGTCTTGGGAAAAATCTGCGGATCCAGGGTTAAGCGATTTAGGAAAAGCTCAAGCTGAGGAGTGCTCAAATCAATTATTAAAATTAAAAAATATAAACTCTTTCAGTCTAATTTCAAGTCCATTAACTAGAGCTAAGGAAACCTCTGAGCCACTCTCAAAAAAAATAAATGTTCCTGTTTCTATAAATCCCCTTTTTGCTGAAATACCATCACCTGGAATCAATTTATCTGAAAGGAAAGAATGGTTACAAAAAATATTTAAAATGAAAATTTCAGACTTAGAGACGCCTCAAAAAAAATGGAAGGATTCGATAATAACTGAGCTTAAAAATCTAGATAAACCCACAATCATTTTTTCACATTTTATGGTAATTAATATTATAGTTAGTTACTTAAAAGAAAGTGATTTGATAGTTAGTTTTTACCCCGACAATTGTTCAGCAACAAATCTATCGAAAAATAGTAAAGGGGAAATAGAATTAATAAATTTAGGTTCTGAACTTCAAACTGAGTTAAATTGAATAAATGGTTAGCAATCAGGAAAGAAGAACGTTGAGATATCAAGTCGGAATATCCCTTAGAAGATATTTCAAAGAACTTGATGGAAGTAAAGCATCTGAAGTTTACCAAATGGTTATGAATGAAGTTGAAGGACCGATGCTTGAAGAAGTTATGAATTTTTGCAATGGAAATAAATCTAAAGCTTGTAAAGTTCTTGGAATTAATAGAGGCACTTTAAGAAAAAAACTTAAACAGCATAAAATCAAATAATTAATGTCCAAAAATAAATCTATTAAAATTAAAAGAGCTTTAATAAGTGTGTCTGATAAAGAGGGTATTGTTGATTTTGCCAGAAAACTTTATAAATTGAATATTGAAATTATATCGACTGGAGGAACTGAAAAATTATTAAGAAAAAATAAAATACCTGTAGTTTCTGCAGAGAAATTTTCGGGTTCACCAGAAATGATGGGTGGTCGAGTAAAAACTTTGGTTCCACAAATTCATGGTGGAATTCTTTCTCGACGAAGAAAAGATAAAGAAGAGATAAAAAAATACGATATCAAAGAAATTGATCTCGTTGTGGTGAATCTATACCCATTCGAAGAAACGATTAAAAAACCTGATATTGAATTAAATGATGCAATAGAAAACATTGATATCGGAGGGCCTACAATGTTGAGGTCAGCTGCTAAAAACTTTTTTCATGTTGCGGTAGTTTCGTCTCCAAAACTTTATCAATCATTTATCACTAACTTGCAAAATGAAAATGGTAAGTGTTCATATAAAACTCGAAAGAAATTATCTTTAAAAGCTTTTGAGCATGTAGCCAATTATGATATTGCCATTGTAAACTTTTTATCAACCTTTGATGAGGAGATACCAGAAAGCATTTTTAGCAGCCATAAATTGAAACAAGTATTGCGCTACGGAGAAAACCCTCATCAAGAAGCAAATTTTTATATAAATTCTGGATCCGAGGGAGCAGGCATCACATCTGCGCGTCAGATTCAGGGAAAAGAGCTTTCATACAATAATATTGCTGATACCGATGCAGCAATTGAATGCGTTTCTAATTTTGAGAAACCATCATGTGTGATTGTTAAACATGCAAATCCTTGTGGTGTTGCTTCTGGAAAAACTTTGCTGGAAGCCTATGAGAAAGCTTTTTCTTGCGATGAAACTTCTGCATTTGGAGGCATAATCGCTTTTAATAAAGCCTTGGATAAATTTACTGCAAAAAAAATTATTGACAATCAATTTGTAGAAGTCATAGCTGCGCCAGCCATTAATCCTTCTTCAAAAAAAATAATTTCTACAAAAAAGAATGTTCGTCTTTTATTAATTAAAGATTTATTTAAAAAACCAGTTGGATTTAAAACCTTAACAATGAATCAGGGTATTCTGGTTCAAAATGTTGACGATGGAGTGGTTTCAAAAAAAGATTTAAAAGTAGTAACTAAGAAAAAACCAACAATCAAACAAATTAATGATGCCTTATTTGCTTGGCGTGTGGGTAAGTATGTCAAATCTAATGCAATTGTTTATGCGAAAAATAATATGACTCTAGGCATCGGAGCGGGTCAAATGAGTAGAATCGATAGCGCTGAAATTGCCGTAAATAAAGCCAAAAAAGCAGGTTTAAATCTTAAAGGAGCCACAATGGCATCGGATGCATTCTTTCCATTTAGAGATAGTATTGATGAAGCCGCAAAAAATGGAATTCAATGTGTCATTCAACCTGGTGGGTCAGTAAGAGATAAGGAAGTTATTACAGCAGCTAATGAAGCAAATATGATCATGTTTTTCACCAACATGCGTCACTTCAGACATTAGAATGAAAATTTTGGTAATAGGTTCTGGAGGAAGAGAGCACGCAATTGTTTGGAAACTTGCTCAAAGTGATTTATGCGAAAAGGTTTTTGTTGCTCCTGGAAATGCTGGAACTGCTGATGAGCCGAAAACGGAAAACATTGGCTTAAATGCTGAAGATTTAGAGAGTCTATTGGATTTTGCAAAAAATAAAGAAGTTGATCTTACTATTGTAGGTCCTGAGGCTCCCTTGGTTTTGGGCCTGATTGATCTGTTTGAAAAAAATAATTTACTTTGTTTGGGCCCTAATAAACTTGCCGCTCAAATGGAAGGCTCCAAGATCTTCATGAAAGATGTTTTAAAGAAAGGAAATATTCCTACTGCAAATTATGAAGTATTTACGGATCCTGATTCTGCTAGAGAATTTTTAGAAACGTGCGACATCCCAATTGTTCTCAAAGCAGATGGACTAGCAGCCGGAAAAGGTGTAATTGTTGCTTTTTCTAGAGATGAAGCATTAGAAGCTCTGAAATCTTTAATGATAGAGCAAAAACTTGGAACTGCAGGAGACAATCTTGTTATTGAAGAGTTTTTAAGAGGCGAAGAAGCTAGTTTTATAGTTTTGTGTGATGGTAAAAATGTAATTTCTTTAGCAAGCTCTCAAGATCATAAACAAAGAGATGATGGTGACAAAGGCCCCAATACAGGTGGAATGGGAGCATACTCCCCTGCTCCATTAATCACTGAAGAACTAAATGAAGAAATTATGAAAGACATAATTCATCCAACTTTGGCAGAATTGAAACGAAGAGATATTGACTACAAAGGCTTTTTATATGCCGGCTTAATGATTAATGAGCAGAAAATAAAAGTCTTGGAATATAACTGCAGGTTTGGAGATCCGGAAACTCAGCCGATATTGATGAGAATGAAAAGTGATTTTCTTAGTTTGTGCTTGAAAGCTGCAAAACAAGAATTAAAGGGAGTGGAGATTGTTTGGGATGATAGATTTGCTTTGGGTGTTGTTATGGCTTCTAAAGGCTATCCTGAAAAATATGAAACTGGTTTTTCAATTTCAGGGCTAAATGAAGAGAATGAAACTACTAAGGTATTTCATTGCGGAACTAAGAAAGAAGGAGAAAAGACTCTTTCAAATGGTGGTCGAGTTCTTTGCGTTACTGGATTAGGTAGTAATTTAGATAATGCTTTTAAAAATGCCTATGAAACTGCTTCTAAAATAAATTGGGATGGAGCTTTCTATAGAAGAGATATAGGGAAGAGGAATCAGTAGTTTTCTTTTATCTTTATTAAATAAAATTATTAACTTATTTTGCAAGAATATCTTTAAGTGCTTTTCCAGGACTTGGTTCTCTCATGAAGCTTTCACCAATGAGAAAGGTGTGAATACCATGCTCTTTTGAAGATAAAATATCTTCTTTAGAGCTTATACCGCTTTCAGAAACTACAATTATATCTTTGGAGATTTCCTTAGCTAATTTTATAGCTAAATTTTTATCGACTTCAAACGTCGTTAAATCTCTATTATTTATGCCGACTAATTTTGGGTCGATAGTTAAAGCTTTATTTAATTCTTCATCAGAATGAACTTCGATTAAAACATCAAGGTCGAGCTCTTTTGCTAACTGAGAAAAGTCTTTTAATTGCGCTGAATCAAGAGCAGCAACTATCAAAAGTATACAATCTCCGCCCGAAGCTTTTGTTTCATATATTTGATATGGATCAATCATAAAATCTTTTCTTAAAATTGGTAATGAACAGGTATTTCTTACCATATCAAGGTATTCCAATTTTCCTTGGAAGAATGGTTCATCCGTTAGAACACTTAAACAGGAAGCGCCGTTTGCTTCATAATCCTCTGCAATTTTTTTTGGTTTAAAATCTTCTCTTATAAGGCCTTTACTAGGCGATGCCTTCTTGATTTCAGCAATAATAGCTGTTTCCTCTGTAGAAATTTTTTTTAAAATTGCCTCAATAAAGCCTCTTTTCTGATATTTTTCAAAATCTTGTTCTAATGATGTAATAGGCCTATAAGAACTAGACTTTTTAAGGGTTTCTTTAGTAGTTTCTATTATTTTATTAAGCTGATTCATTTAAATTATTAGAAAAAATAGCCAATTCATTGAGTTTATCTAAAGCCGATCCTGACCTTATTACATCAGTTGCCATCTCAAATGCTTTTTCAAAGCTACTAACTGAGTCAGCTACATAAATTACGGCAGCAGAATTTAAACTTGTTATATCTTCGCCAGATTTAAAGCCTTCATTTTGTAAGGTTGCTTTTATGAGTTGCAGACTCTCTTGTGGGGAACTTATTTGTAAATCAGTTAAATCTCTCTGATGGATATCAAAAGATTTTGGATCAATTTCATATTCTGAAATTTTATTATTTTCCAATTTTGCTACCAATGTTTTATCGATTGAACTTATTTCATCAAGACCATCTTTTGAATGAAAAACCATCGCTTTTATGGTTCCAAGATTTTTTAAAGTTTCTACTACAGGCAATATCCACTGAGGATGATAAACTCCAATACATTGTCTTTTTGCATCTGCAGGATTCGTCAGAGGGCCTAGCAAATTAAATATAGTCTTATCGGCAATTCGTTTTCTAACTGGCATGACAAATTTCATTCCTGGATGAAAATTTTGAGCAAACATAAATCCTATTCCTATTTCTTCAATACATCTTGCGACTTGGTTTGGGTTTAGATTTAAATTTACATTTGCAGCCTCCAAGACATCTGCACTTCCGCTTTTTCCGGTTGCAGTCCTATTGCCATGTTTGGCAACTCTCACTTTTGCAGCGGCTGCTATTAAAGCTGCAGTTGTGGAAACATTCATCATACTCTTTCCTAAACCTCCTGTTCCGCAGCAATCTACTAATTGATCTCGTAAATTAACTTTTACTTTTAATGATGAATTTCTCATTGCTTGAACTGCTCCTGTGAGTTCGTCCGATGTCTCCCCTTTTTTGGAAAGGTTCAATAAAAAATTTTCGATTTCTTTTTCGGAAACTTTTCCCAAGAATATTTCTTGAAAAATAGTTGCAGACTCCTGTTGTGTTAAATTTTTTTTAGAAGATTTGTTTACGATTTCTAAACTATTCATTTACTATCAAGAAAATTTGAAAGAATTTTTTTTCCTTTATTAGTCATTATTGACTCTGGATGGAACTGAACTCCTGAAATTTTTAAATTAGCATGTTGAATTCCCATAATCGTTCCATTTGAGGTCCTTGCATTGACTATTAGATCTTCAGGCAAAGATTCTGATTCAATTATTAAAGAATGATATCTCGTAACAGCTAAATTATTATCAACATTTTTAAATAAAAAATTTGAATCATGATCGATAATTGAAATTTTTCCGTGCATTGGTTTATTAGCCTTTATAATCTTTCCTCCAAAGGCTTCTCCAATAGCTTGGTGCCCAAGACATACTCCTAAAATCGGAATTTTATCTTTAAAAAAATTTATTAAATCTATAGAAACTCCAGCTTCTTTTGGAGAACAAGGTCCTGGAGAAATTACCAGGTATTCTGGTTCTAAAGCCTCTGCTTCTTGAACAGTAATCTTATCATTTCTAAAAACCTTAACCTCCTGTCCCAGTTCGCCAAAGTATTGAACTAGGTTATAAGTAAACGAATCGTAATTATCTATCATCAACAGCATTAATTCATTTCCTCTATTGCTTTAATAATTGATTGAGCTTTATTCAAGGATTCTTGATATTCTGCTTCAGGATCTGAATCATAAACTACTCCGCCCCCTGCTCTTACACTTAGTTCTTGGGCTTGAATAACTGCTGTTCTTATAGCAATAGCTAAATCCATATTTCCTGTCCAAGATAAATAACCAATTGCGCCTCCGTAAACTCCTCTTCGGTCAGGCTCTAATTCGTCAATTATCTCCATAGCTCTCACTTTTGGAGCTCCGGAAAGAGTTCCTGCAGGAAAAGTAGCTTTTAAAACATCTATCGAAGAGTATCCATCATCTAATTCGCCAATTACATTTGAAACTAGATGCATTACATGGGAGTATTTTTCTATTTTCATTTGTTCAGTGGTTTTTACAGATCCGATTTTGGCAATTCTCCCCACATCGTTTCTGCCTAAATCAATCAACATCAAATGTTCAGCGATTTCTTTTGGATCATTTTTTAATTTAGAGGCCAATTCGTTATCTTCTTTTTCGTTTTTACCTCTTTTAATTGTCCCAGCAATAGGTCTTACAGTAACCTCATTATTTTGTAACCTAACGAGAATTTCCGGAGAGGCCCCAACAATATGTAAATCGTCTATTTTTAAAAAATACATATAGGGGCTTGGATTTAATTTCCTTAAAGATTTGTAAAGATCAATTGGAGATCCTTCAAAAGGAGTAGTAAGTTCCTGTCCATAAACAACCTGCATCACGTCGCCTTCAACTATGTAATCTTTAATTTTTTTTATTGAATTTAAGTATTCGTCTTTTGCGACAGAAGAGGAAAAATTAATTTTATTTTTAGTTTTTTTGTTAACGTCTTTGCTTGGCTCTAAAAGTTTATTATGGATTTCATCTATTCTAGATAAGCAGGCTGATTTTTCGTCTTCTTGCCCATTAACGACTATAAATAAAGATTTTTTAATATTATCAAAAATAATTACCTCATCAGAAATCATTAACGAAATATCATCGTATTTAAGTTTTGGCTTTGTTGATTTTTTTAACTTCCCTTCTATTTCCCTTATGGTTTCATAACTAAAATACCCGACAAGACCTCCATGAAATTCAGGTAAAGCTTTGTTTTTTTTAACATCAATACTTTTTAGAAAATCATCTATTTGATCCAAAGGATTTTTTGACAAAGAAATTTTTTTATCGGTTGGTAAACCGATAATAGAATATCTTGCCCATTTATCTCCTCCCTCTACTGATTCAAAAAAATACGAGTTTTTTTCATTTTTGAATTTTAAATAAATTTCTAAAGGAGAGTCTAAATCTCCAGTAATTTCTTTAAAAAAAGGTATTTTAGTTTTCATATTCCAAAGAGGAATTTATCAGTTTGTATTCTGCCAATAACTCACCTCTATTAGCTTCTATAACTTTTATTGCCGGGTGACATATCTTTTTTTCTGAAAATGGCTCTCCTTTTTCGATAACAAATTTAATTCTGTCTACAAATAAAATATCTAAAGGAATCGAAGTATTTTTCATCCACATACATCTGATTTTTCTTTTACCATTCCAAACAAAATTTACTTGGTGAAATTTAGAAAGCTTTTCTAAATTCATTAATCCGAGTTTTCTATCTTCATTATTTTCTAAATTTTTTACACATATTTTCTTTTCAACTATAGATTCAAAACCTAAATCACATCCATAATTTTCCTTCTCAGAAGAAATTAGATTAAATGAAAAAAAACTAATTAAAATTATCTTTAAGATCTTTAATAGCGTCGACATAACTAGATTTATTAAAGATAGCAGATCCAGCTACAAAAGTATCTGCTCCTGCAGAAGCAACATCAAAAATATTTGATTCTTTAATTCCACCATCAACCTCTAATCGGATGTCTTGTTGATTTTCGTCGATGATCTTTCTTAGACTAGCAATCTTAGAAATAGTTTCAGGTATAAATTCTTGCCCGCCAAAGCCAGGAAATACACTCATAAGTAAAACCATATATAGTTCTTCTAAATAAGGTTTCAAAGTTTTAAGAGAAACATCTGGATTGAGCACTAAGCCTGGTTTGCATCCTAAATCTTTAATTAGTTGAATAGACTTTTCCGTATTAATTGAGGCTTCAGAATGAAAAGTTATGGAAGTTGCTCCTGCATCAGCAAACATTTTTATAAGATCGTCTACAGGTTCAACCATCAAATGGACATCTATAGGACAATCTATTCCTGACTTTCTTAAAGATTGACAAACCATTGGTCCAATAGTCAGATTTGGTACAAAATGATTGTCCATTACGTCAAAATGAATCCACTCTGCTCCAGCCGAGAGAACTTCTCTAACTTCTTCTCCTAACTTTGAAAAATCTGCTGATAAAATTGAAGGAGCTATAATGTTGGATTGTTTTGGCATTTTAGAATTTTACCCTTCGCTTATAATAACGTCTAATTGGCGAAGGTTTTTTTTAGAATTTATATTCAAAGCCAAACCATTGAAAATTTCTCCAGAAATTTCTTTCGTCTCGACAATCGGTAAAAGAAGATCTCTCCACAATTGAAGTTTATCAAGCTTAATTTCATTAAATATTTTTGGATTTATAAGCCCTATTCCAGAATACGTAAGTTCTTTCAAGCTTTCATCGACATAAACATAGTCCTTCTTTAAATTCATATCAGCATCTTGATCTCTGTCCTTCTTAAGTAAAATTAAATGTGCAACTTTTTTTAAGTTATATCTAGCCAGTCTTGAAAAAGGATAATCTGTCCATAGATCTCCACTTAGAATTAAAAATGGGTCGTTGCCAATTAATTCTTTTGCTTTTATCAATGCCCCGCCAGTTCCTAAAATCTTCTCCTCGCGTGAATATTTTATTTTTAGATCAAATTTTGTACCGTCTCCGATATGATATTCAATTTGATCAGCTAAATAATGAGTATTTATGATTATTTGATCAAAGCCTGCACTCTTCAATTTCAAAATATTCCACTCGAGTAAAGATTTTCCTTTAACTTTTAAAAGTGGTTTTGGAAGATCTTTTGTTAGATCCTTAAGCCTAGTTCCCAATCCAGCAGCAAGAATAAAAGCCTTCATATTAATTTATTTTAGCAATCCTTTCGTTTAAAACTTCTTTTAAAGGTAAGAGCGTCTCTGAAATTGGTTTTAATTCTTCATATGCCTCTGAGGTATTAATTATATAATTCAATAGCACTGGAAAATCGGCGATTCTATTTGTTCTATTCAAATCTAAATAAACTTTAGAAAGCTTGCCTAAGATTCTAAATTGTCTTTGAATACTGCAATAATCTATGTATTCAATTAATTTTGTTAAAGAAACCTTTAGATTGAGTTTTTTTTCAATTTTTTTTTGATAATTTTCGTACCAAGTTAAAATTTTTTCTTTTGGCCAAAAAAAATATAAATCTTTAAACAAAGAAGCTAGATCTAAACCAATTGGTCCTATTAATGCATCTTGAAAGTCTAGGACTCCAGTTTTATTATCCTTAAAAATAAGATTTCTACATTCATAATCAAAGTGACAAATCACTTTTGGTTGATCTAACAAATTTAAAGAAATTTTTTCGTAGCTTTCTTTAAGAATTTCTAGCGATTGGTTATGAATTTTATTCTCTAAAAAATTATTTATGAAAAATTTTTCAAACAAACTCCAATTATATAAAAGCAAATTATCGTCAAAATAGCTAAAAACATCCTTATCTAGCTTTAAGCTTTGAATCTTTATCAGTTCATTAATAGCGAGATCATAGTAAAGATCTGCTTTTTCATTAGACAAGTTAAATTGGTATAGTTCATCTCCAAAATCTTCAACTAAAATCAAGCCTAAAAATTCATTTTCGGAATAAATAGTTGGAACATTCACTCCATTTTTTTTAAAAATTTTTGATTTTTCAGTAAACGAGGATACGCTCTCCTCAATTCCATCAGGAACAACCATCAAAATAACTGAGCTGCTATTAAGGAAGGAAAATCTATAAAAATCTCTTTGGCTTGATTCAAGTCTTAATTTCGAAAAATTTTTAATACCTGAATCGTTAATTTGATTTAGTTGCTTAGTAAGCCACTCTGATTGACTGCTAGAGAGATTTTCTATCAAAATTTTTAACTATTCTTCGCCGCTTCAGGAGGCAAAATATCATCTGGTACAAAAAAATCTGGAGCAAGTTGATCAAACGGCACAGAAGCATATTTTGAAAAATCTTTGACGCCGTGTTCTGCTAAAAGGTTGTCATCTATACAAAAGTTACCTGTAAATTCCTTTGAAGGCTTTGTTAAGATTACATATGCAGCGTCAGCCATAATCTCAGGAGTCCTTGAAATATTAGCCATCTCTTCGCCTCCTAAAACATTTTTAACGGCCGCAGTCGAAATGGCAGTTCTTGGCCATAAAGCGTTTACAGCTACACCTTGTTCTTTAAACTCTTCTGCCATTCCTAAAACGCAAAGACTCATTCCATATTTTGCCATTGTGTAAGCAACATGTCCGGAAAACCATTTAGGGTTCATATCTAGAGGCGGCGATAAATTCATAATGTGAGGATTTTCGGATTTTAAGAGATGCGGAAGACATTTCTTAGAAGTCAAAAAAGTACCTCTTGCATTAATTTGATTCATCAAGTCGTATCTTTTCATGTCCGTTTGAAGTGTATTAGTTAACTGGATCGCGCTAGCATTATTTACACAGATATCTATTCCTCCAAAATGTTCAGCTCCTTTCTCGACACATTCTTCTACTTGTTCTTCAGACCTGATATCACAAACCAAAGGAAAAGCCTTTCCTCCAGCTTCTTCAATTTCTTCAGCGGCTGTGTAAATTGTACCGGGTAATTTTGGATGAGGTTCAGCCGTTTTTGCAGCCAAAATAATATTGGCTCCATCTTGAGCAGCTCTTTTAGCTATTGCTAGCCCAATACCTCTGCTAGCTCCCGAAATGAAAAGTGTTTTATTTACTAATTTAGTCATCCTATCTCCATATTTTTTGTAATTTTAAAATGTATTTTAACCCCCAAATACCCTCAATATCATTAGAATGGTAACTTATTAAAAATTTTCATGGAAAAAATTTCATTTTCTTTTTTCAGTTTACTCACGCTAGGCTCAACACTTCTGATATCTATTTTTATTGGTAGTCAGGATTTTAATTATAGCTCTGATTATTTTTTTTCAGATAAAGAAAATAATTCTCTTATTTTTGAAGGAAATGTAAATTTAAATTACGAAGAATTTATTTTTAATTCAGAAAAAGCAAAGCTTGATCAAAAAAATAAAATTTTAGAATTAGAAATGCTTACCTTTGAAGTTAAGGATCAATTCGTTTGGGGTGAGGCTGAAAAGGCTTTGGCAACAAAAAATAAAGTTTCATT
>CABZIF010000001.1 GCA_902525735.1 uncultured SAR86 cluster bacterium | reverse complement strand
GATTAATCTACTTGTAGATAACTCTTCGGCTTGAACATTAAATACTAAGAATAAAAAAATGAAAAAAGGCATGACAGACCAAAAAGGATCATAAAGACTCGAGTTTTTAAAAATCAAGCTGAAAAAAAAGATTACAAAAGTTGCTGTAAAATGAGCCACAACAATATCCAACCAAATATGATTTGACGAAAAAAATTGTAATAAAAAATATGAAAACATAAGGGCAAATGCATATACGAAAATACAAATAGAAATACTTCTTTTTTTCATATTGATTCGGTGGTTAATTAACTATCTGGTTCCACTCAACAAGAAACATGCTTTCGTTTCTTCTAAACACAGGAAGAATGAAGGGACTATTATATGTTGCTTTTATTGGCGAACTTATAATAGAAATATTATCTTTAATTAAATGATTTTTAAGAATTTTTGAATGTTTATTAAAATTTTGTTCATTTGCTCTCCCTGAAAATCTTAAAACAGCATAATGCCCCGCTTCTATTAAAGTTACTTTAATAGAATTGTCTTCAGGTAAAGGAGTGTTAGATTTAGTAAATTTTTCTGGTAAATAAAATTGCATAAAATCACCTTTTTTATCTTTAACCTGAGTCACAGGAACAGTCATTGCAATCTTTTTTGATTCATTATTTGCACCGGATATGTATTTAAAAAGTTTTCTGAAAGCATTATTTTGAGTTCCTGAATCAGTTTGAATTACCAACCTTTCTTCGTAATATCTTATTTCGTAATTTTCTGCTTTAGATACTACTTCGAACTTAGATTCTTCAGTTGCCATGATGTTTATATTAAAAACTAAAAACAAAGCAAAAACATCAAACCTTTTCATTCTTGTACCTTATCAAATTCAAGATTGGGTTCAAGAATTGTTAGCTTTTGGAAGAATTGTTCTTTTAATTCTTTGACGCTTTTCGGATTTCCATAATCTATGAATGCAATTTTACTAAGGATTTCAATTAACTCATTCTCTGTTTCACCTATTACACATGGGAGATGATAATTTTTGTCTTGAATGTTTTGTGGGAGTTCATTGCGGTGCAGTACTTCAACTTTGTAATGATTCTTTAATTCTCTAATAAATGTTAACCATTCAAATCTTACAAAGAATTTACTATGAGAAATGTCACATAGCTCGCATGCACTTGCTTTATTTAGTAGATTTTTATTAATCCAATATTTAATTTCATTCCATAGACCACTGTCGGCATCATAAATAAAATAGATTTTTTTAAGTTGAATCATTTTATAGGATCAGAAATATTAATTGATTAAATTTTAAAAAAAAATGTGAAAACATTAGAGCTATTAAATATGAAAGGATACAAACAGAGATACTTCTAAAATACATAAACAATTAATTATTTAATATTCGAAACTCAAAGGATTTTTTATTACTTTGACTGGAAGATCATATGCATTAGATAGAATTTCCTCAGTTAAAATATTTTCAGGTGAGCCAAATCCTAGAAGAAATCCATCTTTTAAAACTGCAATCTTATCCGAGTATTTACAAGCTAGATTAATATCGTGAACAATTAATAAAACACCAATGCCTTCATCAGCTTTTTTTCTTACTATTTCCATAACTTTTTTTTCGTAATTTATATCCAAATTCGCAGTTGGTTCATCTAAAAAAATATATTTTGGATCATTTGAATTCGAAGGCCTCCATGCCTGAATTAAAGTTCTAGCTAAGTGCACTCTTTTTTGCTCCCCTCCAGACAAAACATTAAATTTTTTTTCGGTTAAATTTTCAATTGATGCTTCATCTACCACTTGATTAAATACATACTTAAAATCTTTTGAAAAATTAAAGTTTCCCCTTTTAAGCCAACCCATTTCAATAATTTCTCTGACAGTAAAATCAAAAACAATAGGTTGAGATTGAGTCATGACGCTTCTTGTAAAAGCTCTGTCCTCTATCGAAATTTTTTTTAGATCAACTTTGTCAAAAAATATATCTCCCTTCGTTGCTTCGAAATTGCCTGAAATTAAATTTACTAAAGTTGATTTACCTGATCCATTTGGCCCAAGGACACATAATATTTCTCCTAGCTCGATTTTTAGTGAAATTTCATTGAGAATTTTTTTATTATCTACTTCATAAGTGAGAGAAGAAATATTAATACTCATATTTTTCTTGAATTAAAAATAAGCCATAAAAAGAAAGGAGCGCCTAACGCACTTGTTAATAGACCAACTGGCACCTCAGCGGGTGAAATTAAAATTCTTGATAATAGATCTGCACTCATCATCAAAGAGCCCCCAAAAAAAGCTGAAGCTGGCAACAAGTAGCTGTGATTCACACCGCCAATAAGTCTTACAAGATGAGGAACGACTAGACCAACAAATCCAATCATTCCAGACAAGGCTACGCTAACTCCTACAATGATTGCGCTTGAAATTATTACTTTGAACTTTAATTTTTGTATATCGATACCTAATCGATAGGCTTCGGGTTCACCCAATTGAAGTAGATCCAATTTTCTTGCAGACGGAATCATCCATAAAATTGTAAAAATTATTATAACCAAAGCCGGCATAATTATTTGCCACGATGCTCCACCAAAGCTTCCCATTGTCCAAAAAGTAAGGCCTCTCAATTCAGAATCAGAGCTAATAAATGTAAGAATTCCGATACCTACAGAAGCAAGAGCATTTATAGCAATTCCAATCAGCAGCATATAAGTAATTCCTTCATAACCAAATCCTCTTGTAAAAAAATACAGCAATGTGATAACTAAAGCTGCCCCAGATATCGCAGAAAAAGGCAAGGCAAAAGTATTAAAAAAATATTCTGAAAAGAAATTAGATCCTAATACTATTACTAATGCAGCACCTAATGCTGCCCCAGCAGAAACTCCTATCAATCCTGGATCTGCTAACGGATTTCGAAAAAGACCTTGAAGAGATGCACCTGAAATTCCCAAACTTGCTCCTACAAATCCTGCTAATAAAACTCTTGGAATTCTTATTTCATAAAGCACAATCTTATTGAGAGAATCAGGTTGATATGTAAGCAAATCAAATAAGAAAAAATTGAAGCTGCCGAGAGATATAGAAACCAAAAAGAAAATAAAAAATAAAATTATTAAAAAATAAAAAATGAATTTTTGAAATTTACTTAAATAATTTAAAAAATTGAAATATGATAGAAAAACATTCATTGATTTATCAGATTTTCGCTTACAAAAATTGCAGTTTCTATGGTTCTAGGACCAAAACCTAGCATAGACATACCATCTAAAGAGAAAACATTTTTATTTTGTGCTGCATTTGTAAATTTAATTGACGAATGATTGCTGAATGCTTCATCGTTTTTGAAGGATCTAATACCTCTTTTAGTGACAAGAATAATATCAGGATTTTTCATTAGAATTGATTCAGAACTAATAGGTTTCCAGCCCTCCACGTCTTCCATAATATTTTTAGCCCCAAGAAGGTTGATAAATCCGTGACCAGAAGTCGAGTGTCCCGCAGCAATAGGTGAAGTTCCTTGAAGGCCAAGAATCAAAAGAATGGTCATAGCTCTATTATTTTTTTTTATATTTGTTTCCAACACATTTATTTTTTCTTTCAAATTATTAATTAGACGTTTTGTATTTATTTTCTTGGCTCCTATGATTTCTGAAATACATTCGACTTTTGACAATATACTCGAAGATGAAAAATCATCTTTAATTACTCTTATATCGACTCCAACAATTTTCAACTGATCTAATACTAAAGGTGGGCCCATGTCCTCCTCTCCTAAGATCAAAGTTGGTCCTAAAGATAGAAGTCCTTCTGTTGAGAGAGCTCTAACATAACCAACTGAAGGGAAATCTTTGACTTCTGGAGGAAAATTTGAGGTTACATCAACAGCAAGTATTTTTTCTTCTTCCTTTAAATCGTAAACAATTTCTGTCAACGATCCTCCAGCTATAACTATCTTATTTGGATTTTTTGATTTGTCACATTCCGAAGGTAAATAATTAGCTGCAATTAACAAAAAGAATGCAGCTTTTTTAAAAACCATATTTTGAATTCCCCCTAAGTGCAAAATAAAGTCCCCCAACATATAAACTTACATGCAAGTAATCTTTGGTAATTACGTCAAAAAGACTATTTGGCATCATTAGCCAAATTATCCCTGTGATAACACACGTCATCGTAATTCCGCTAAAACGTGTCAAAAGGTCTGCAAGTTCACTGACAAGTCCTTTTGTAAAAATAATACCTACGATTCCTCCTAAAATCAGTCCTATTGCCGATCCAACTTCACCATAGGCAACAAACCACCACACAATAAAAGGCAAGCCAAATGCTTCTGCTGTAGCTTCATTCACAGGAAATTTGCTTAGCCCTTGTTGAAAAAATAATACAGATAAGGGTATTCTTAACAAAAAGGTTGCTAGTGGAGCTGGCAATTTTGGTATTTTCATATATCTCTCAATTGAAATAATATAAAAAAGTTTGTGCAGTTGTCTTATAAGATTAGTAAAGGTTATTAGCTTAGTAAAAGGATAATGAGTTAATCTATTATTTTTTATTTTGTGAAAATATATGAAGATTTGCTTGATTTTTGGCCACTATAATACCGTAAGTTCATTCAATTCGGCTATACGTGATACTTTTATAAAAGAAGCAAAAAGATTAGGTCACGAAATAGATCTAATAAATCTTTTTGAAGAGGAAGAACAATTGCCATTTTACAGAAGCGATATTAATCCTCCCCCAAAATTGGTTTTGGAGTATAGAAAAAGACTAGAAAATTCAGATGTAATGTTTTTAATGGGGGCTTGTCATAATCTAAGGATGAATGTGATTGTAGAAAATTGGATAGATTGGGTGCTGCATCCCACTTGGTTCTTCACCTATAAATCTATATTACCTAACAGTAAATTCTTTAAAAATTATGGCTATCCCGTTGCTGGAGCGATGAAAAACAAGTTAGGAATTGTTTCGATCACATATGGAGGACCAAAAATAAGTTATTTTAATTTTTCATTCTTTAAGAATATTCCTTATAGAAGATTAAAAAAAACTGTATTTCAATTAGGCGGTTTAAAAACTAAATATTTAAGATTTTTTTCTATATTACCTAATATGAGCGATAAAGAATTTGATAAACACATGAAAAAAGTTAAAAAATTCGTTGAAAGCTTAAAATAATAATTATTCATTAATTAAAAAAATTAAATTTCATTGCATAAATTCTTGTTGAACCCAAAAAATGAATAAGAAAGTAACAAAGAAAAAAATAAAAAAGAGTTAGAAGTGACGGTGGATTGATAATAATTTAATATAATAAATTATTAAATCTATTGGAGACATAAAATGAAAAAATACTTTGTTTTAGGGGTTATGTTAATGTTTTGTAATATCTCACATGCGGCTGTCTATATGATTGATTTCAAATGCAATCAAGAGGCATATAAAATTTTTTCTACCATGACGTTAGATGAGCTTGATGGTCAATTCCTAGAGGGCTCTAAAAAGCTTGCTAGGTATCATGACCTTACGACTGGCGACGGGATAGTTATAGTTGAGGCTGATGATCCAACTCTTGTAATTGAATTCGCTAATGGATGGAACGAAGTCTGCGAGTCTGCAATAGTCCCTGTAGTAGACGATAAAAAAGCAATGGAGATTTTGACCAGATAACTAAGCGTCACCAAAGGCTACAGAGCATAGAAATCCTGACTTTCACAGAAGCTTGATGAATTGGAAGCTGATGAGTCAATAGAGATGTCAATTAAGCTAACTCCTTTAGGAAGACAATGAATTCAAGAAATGCTCTTCAAGTCCAGTAAAAAACAATTAACGGAACACTTACAAAAATAATTAATATCTCCAAGGGAAGCCCCATTTTCCAATAATCTCCGAATTTATAATTTCCCGGTCCCATGACTAGAGTGTTGCATTGATGCCCAATTGGAGACAGAAAAGCACAACTTGCACCAATTGCAACTGCCATTAAAAAGGGTTCTACAGGCTGATTAATTTGAACTGCTAATGAAGCAGCTAACGGGCCCATTATTACAGCTGTAGCAGCGTTATTAATAACGTCTGAAAGAAGCATTGTTATAATCATGATTATAATTATCATCCAAACAAAATCTAAAGATTGAGAATAGCTAGCGAGGAACAAAGCAAAATCAGATGTAATTTCATACTCAGTGAGTGTATTACCTATTGGAATCATCGCAGCTAGTAATGTGACAACTGGCCAGTCTATGTGCCTATAAACGCTTTCTCCTGTTAACAACCTTCCACCTACAAAAGCAATTACGCACAATAAAAATGCCACTAAAATTGGAAGAAAATTAAAAATAATCAGAAATAGAGAAAAAATAAATACTAGAAAAGCAAATAATACTTTTGAGGAATCTCTAACAATATCAAAATCTCTTTGCCATAAAGGCAACAATCCAGCCAGCTCCAATCTTTCCGCAATAGAATCTTTATTACCTCTATTTGCTATCAACAAAACATCACCTGATCTGAATTTTTCATTTGCCAATCTAAATCTATATTTTAATCCCCTTCTCCATAAACCTAGTAAAGAGAAACCACCGCCAACAAGCCTTTTAAAATAACTATTTTTTCTTCCGATAAGTCTAGATTTTGGTGTAATTATTGCTTCGATACTGCCTAAATCTTTTATTTTTGTTAATTCGTTTTCTGAATCTACGTCTAATCCATATTCTTGTTGCAAGTCTGCAAGAGAAGAAGGGTTTATTTTTAGAATAAGGATTTGTCCCTCGTAGAGTTTAAAATTTCCATGCAACTCAACTTTTTTTTCGGTTGAGTCTATCTGACCAATTACAGCTGTATCTGTATCTAGTTTACTTCTAAAATCTTGAGCCCTCATATCGATGAGTGGACTATTTGGTTTGATAGTCATTTCAGTTAGATAATCATCAATTTTAATTAATGGATTATCTAAGGAATTAACTGGTCTTAAAGCAATTAATCTCCATCCTAAAAATGAAATAAAAATAATTCCAAAAATAGTTAAAGGCAATCCAATAAAAGAAAAATCGAAGAAACTAAAAGATTGATCTGCATATTCACTTCTAAATTCAGAGATGATTATGTTTGGAGGTGTCCCAATTTTAGTATTCATTCCACCTAAAATGGAAGCAAAGGCTAATGGCATCAAAAACCTAGATGGATTCCAAGCCATTTTTTGACAAATTCCCAAAGTAATAGGAAGAAGCATAGCCATTGCGCCAATATTGTTCATAAACGATGAAAGCACCGCAGCCAGAAGAGTTAAAACAATCATAAATTGAGTTTGATTTTGAGCAATTTTTTGAATTTTATTTTCAATAATTAGAATAAATCCTGATTTTTCTAAACCTTTACTAATCAATAAAACCAATGCGACAGTTACAACTGCAGGATGAGCAAATCCAGAAAAAGCATCATTTGGTTCAATAAACCCAAATAAAACAAATAAAGACAGAAATATTAAAGCTATTGCGTCATATCTCCATCTTCCCCATACAAAGAAAAATAAAAGAACAAACAAAATTAAGGTTATTGTTAACTGATCATTCATATCAATTTTTTTGTATTAACGACTACTTATTTATAAAAAAAATAAGGCTTTTACAATAAACATATGGAGTTAAGCAGGGTCGAACCTTGAACTTCTTGCGTAGTTTGCAAGTGTTCATCCAAATGAGCTATACCCCTTTTTTATAATCCTTAATAGTAAAAACATTTTCATCTGCATTCCAATTTTGAATGAAATCATGCGCCTTTTTAAATTCAGCTGAATCTTCATCAGCCTTAAAAAAAATATCCTCAATTTCTTTCATTTTAGACCTATTAAACAACTCGTCTTTATGATTTTTTCTAGCATCTATACTAGTCTCAACTAAAAACTTAAAATAATCATGAGGATAATCTAAAATTGAAATAACTCCCATATGAGCAATGTCTGGCGCACCTGCGCCAGGTAAGACTATTTCTCTTGGATTTATACTTTTCACTCTATATCCTGGCTTGTATTGATTAAATTTAATATTTAACTCTTCTATGAATAGAGGCTTATTTTCAAATTTAGGATGTTTACTTATTTCAGAACTCATTACCCAGCTTTGAGGGTCATTTAAATCTCCTCCAGCAACACCTTTTCTAGATCGTTTTTTATTTTCTGGATTAGACGTTCCAACCCAAAAACTAAAAGTCTTTTTTCCTTTGTATTTTAATGTCAAGTTTCCAGAGTAATGCAATGTCAGATCGTTATCTGGATTTTCATTAGCATCGCACGCTCCAAAATCATTTTTTAAAATATCGACAAAAGATTTTAGTTTCTCAAAGACTTCAACCGGTATAGAAAATTCTTCTTTAGATTTCTTGGCTCTAATAGAAATATCTTCTATTTTACGGTCAAGCCAGTCATCAAAACCTTCATTATAAAAAGGTTTATAAGAACCTTTAGCAGGTCTTATATTTGGATTTTCAGTTGTTGTCACGCTTGTAATAGCTGATTGTCCAAGAGCATTAGAAATTAGATTTGTTAACTCCTCAGAATTTTTTTCTGCTTTGAATTCATCGATTAAAATAGTTAAAAATCTAGATATATTTGTTGCCTTAGCACGTGATCTTGGATTCAAATAACAAACTTTAAAAAGTATTTTTTCCCATTCTTCATCAAAATCTTCACCTTGTTTAGTGGCTTGGTTGTAATTCAATTCATAATTTTCTTCTAGTTTTTCTTTTCCTTGAGTAACTTTATAGGCTAATTCATCATCCCATTTTTGAAAATCAGGATTTTGAGAAAGCAAATCATAAATATCTGGATGCGCAGTTTGTAAACAGACCATTGCAAACATTATGGTCGCGCCATTTTTATCTTTTAAAAAATTTGAGTCTAAATCGTCAGATAATGAATTAAAAAGTTTAATCAGAGACAAGGAATTTATTAATCTTTTTATAGATCTAGGGTTCCCTGTAATAGAAAGCTCTACAAAGTTTTTAATTAATTCTTCATCCAATTCTTCATCGCCTGAATAAAAATCGATGGTCGATAGTAATTCAAGTACATAATTTCCTATGTCGTAATTTGACATCGGCATTTTAAAAGGAAGTTGAATAATTTTATCGAAATAGGCTCGAAACTCCCATTCATTTTCAGGCGTTTGTTTTCCAAATTTCGCTTCAAGACCTTTTACTACTACTTGATAGTCAATGGCCAATAAAAATATACAATCTTCCAGATTGAATATATTTTTTAATAATTCTAATATTCTTACTGCATCAGGTGGGTCAATTCTATCCAGATCGTCAACGTAGATTATAAATTTATCAAAGGGATTGGTTTCAAGCCCTTTAATTTCATTTGTAAGTTTTTTTAAATCTTGTCGTAACTGCTTAATTGAGTTTTCATGTTGATCAAATATATCATCAGCAATATCTTTTCCTGCCATTCCAAGTGCGACGGCCCCACCAATTCTTGCTGCACCTTTTGCTAATTTATTAATGCCACTGGTTAATTTTTCAGCTTTTGTTTTTTGAGTATCTGCAGCTACAAGTTCAGAAATTATTTCATTGATTATCTTTATCAAACACTCTTCTGGTGAACACAGTAAAGAATGTTCCCAAGCATTTATCCATATTTGCTTATATCTTACGTCTTGGTTTTCAGAGTCTCTTTTTTCAAGGCCATTCCAAATTTGATTAAGCAATGAAGTTTTTCCACTGCCCCATTCTCCTTGAATACCGATAGTCATCGGTGTTGCGGTATTTTCAATAAAACTTAATAAGGCTTTAATATAGTTTCCTATATTTAATGAATCATCCCCATCTTGTTTTAGAGCCTCATCAACTATTCCAGTCATTTTGATTAATAAATTTTCTTTCTATAATATAAGTTCTGATGGCAAAAAAGAAGTTTAGATTAACTACTTGCAACATATGTGGCGCCCAAGCCCCTGCTAATTTTATGGTTAGGGCCAAAAAGGCTATTAAAGCGACGTCACGAAATACTGTTGGAGGAAAAGAAGTAATTGGCTCAATTCTTGGTTTTGAAACTTCTCAAAAAGCTTTAAAAAGATCTGTTTTAACTTCTCGAAAGAGAACACACACAACCTATAGAACAGTTTGGATGTGCGAAGATTGTTCTGGTGAAAAATCTATTGGCACTCGCGAAAAAGAAGCTCTGTATTATGAAAAAAACGCTTTACTAAAAGAATGTGAACTTTGTTTGGCAGACATAGAATATTTAAAAGATACAGCAATTCCTGATATCAAATCTCAGTTTGATAAAGCAAGTGAAATAACTAAAAGTATTCAAATTGATAAAGAAAAGTATGAAAAAAAACAATCGGAAATTTTTCCTCCTTTGAGAACGTCTTTCGATGAGATTAAATCTAAGAGCGCTAATTCTTTTTATGAAAAAGTAAGTTCCAACATTCCTTTAAAAGAACTTTTCGATAAATTAGAAGAATCTAAAAAGGACTTAGAAACAAAGAGAAATGAATCCAAAAGAGAGAAAGAAGTTTCAGATATGATTTATGCAGAATTTAAAATTAAAACTCAAAAAGAACTAATTAAAAAAATTGAAGAAATTGCAGAAAGTTTATCTGATGAAGAAAAAAAAATTGGTACTAGCTGGGAGAATAAAAAACTTTATGAAAAATTAAAATATCAAGATGAATTTGCAAGACAAATGATTAATGAACAAACTGGCTTTAAGCAAATAAAAGTCGAAGAAGCTTACAGTTCAAAATTAATTTCAAGCTACAAGGATAAAAGTTTTATTGAAAATTTATTTAACGGTAAACATGCAGATATTCATTTTAACTCAAAAAAAAATAAATTTGAGTTAATTAATTTTGCTTACAAAGAAGACACCTTGGCTAAATTAAATAAGAATGTGCCCGGTAAAATAACAGGTTTAGGTTGGGGCAATGGCTTAGCAATCTTTTTTGGAGGAGGTTGGGTAATTACGGGACTTGAAGATCGCTCATTATTAGCTCTGGGTCTACCATTTTTATCTTTGGGGATTTACTTATTGTTTAGAAAACAAAAAAAAGAAAATCTTCTTAGAGAAAAGCTTCTTAATGAATTAGCTATACATAAAACTTTTTCAACAATCTTAGAAGAACATTTAAAGGAATCAATTAATGCTTTAAACAAACAATTTGAGAAAGGAGAATTAAATATAGATATTATTGAATTATCAGATTTTCAAGACAAATTCGATGCTATAAGTGAAAAAGAAGAAGAGGCCATTATAGTTGAAGAAAAAATAGAAAAAGAGCTCAATGATAAAACGGCATTACTTTCTTCGCTTTCTAATAAAGCTACAGCATTATCAGAAAGAGCCAAGATGCTTACTCAAGCATAAGAAAACCAATGACTGCATTAGTTTATTTTGTTGGTGGCACAATTCTGATAGCTCTTTTTATAAATTTATTTAAAAATGATGATGAACTAAATTTTAAAACTTTAAAGTATTTATTCCCTGCATCTTTAATCTCTGCACTGTTGTTAATAATATTTTTAGTTTATTAAAATCTTGTGGAGCTAGTCGGGCTTGAACCGACGACCTCTTGCATGCCATGCAAGCGCTCTCCCAACTGAGCTATAGCCCCTAAAATCAGCTCTTTGCCTTACTCCAGGCTTGAAATACTTCTGGATCTCCGCCTGCGCCGATATGGAATTCATAAGATGTTTTTAATTTTCCATCTTCTTTAAAAAAGTATATGCCAGAATTAGCATCTTCATAAACACCACCATCTGGTATTTTTTCCCACCAGTGTTTGTTTTCCATTTAATTCAATCTTTCTATAATCATTGCATTAGCTGTTCCGCCACCTTCACAGATAGCTTGGAGACCATACTTACCCTCTCTTCTTTCTAACTCATGTAACAAAGTAGTCATTAACTTGGCTCCTGTGCCACCTAATGGATGTCCTAAAGCCATTGCTCCGCCATTGACATTAAGTTTTTCTTTATCAGCTTTAAGCTCATGCGCCCAAGCTAAAGGTACTGGCGCAAATGCTTCGTTTACTTCATAAATATCAATATCATTTATCGAAAGGTCAGCTTTTTCTAACACAGTCTTAGATGCTGGAATTGGACCAGTCAGCATAATAACTGGGTCATCTCCAGCAAGCGCCAATGAAATAATTTTTGCTCTTGGTTTAAGTCCTAATTTCTCTAAACCAGAATCATTGACAATCATTATTGCTGCCGCACCATCACAAATTTGACTTGAACTACCTGCAGTTAAAACACCATCATCGGATAAAGTTTTAAGTCCTGATAAACTTTCTAAAGAAGCATCAAATCTAATACCTTCATCTATAGAAACCATTTCCTTTTCACCAGAGGGCAAATCTCCTTCTACTGGGACTATCTCTTTATCAAAGTAACCAGCTTCGGTTGCATTTATAGCTTTCGAATGACTTGCAAATGCAAAAGCATCTAAATCTTCGCGTGAGAAGTTCCATCTTTTTGCCATCATCTCGGCACCTGCGAACTGACTGAATTGCACTCCAGGATATCTTTCCATCATGCCTTTGCCGTTAAATGGCTGGCCATGTCCTTCTTTAAAACTATCAATAATATTAGAGCCAATAGGAACTTGACTCATAACTTCTACACCACCAGCAATAACAATATCTTGTGTTTCAGACATCACAGCTTGGGCAGCAAAATGAATTGCTTGTTGCGAAGAACCACACTGTCTATCCACAGAAGTTCCTGGCACTGATTCTGGAAGTTTTGAACTTAACACAGCATTTCTAGCGACATTGCCTGCTTGCGCTCCTGATTGACTAACACAACCAAAAATTACATCATCAATCATTTCTCCTTTCGCGCCAGTTCTTTCGACTAGCTCATCTAAAACTAAAGCTCCCAAATCTGAAGGATGCCAGTTTTTAAGCTTTCCATCTTTTTTTCCACCCGGAGTCCTTACCGCTCCAACAATATAAGCATTACCCATTTTTTTCTCCTTTTAAAATTATTCTATAGTCCAAGTATTTTCTACCGTTAAAAGATTTCTCTGCATGCAGTTTGTAGACTCATTCCACTTTGCAAAAGTATCATCACCTGTTCCTTCGGTGAAAAAATTTTGAAAACCTTGTCCCATCATTTCAAAATTTGGCCAAACTGTCATTAAAACAAAAGCATTAGGATTCATTTCTCCCATAAAAGTTGTAAATATAAATTGTGATCCCTTCATACCTGTTTTTTTTGAAAACGCTTCTACACCTTTTGAAACTTCTCTAATATCGTCCATCGTATAGCCTTCTTTAATTTCACAAAACCAAGCCTCTGCTGGAACTGTTGTCGATCCCACATTTTGTGAAAAAGCACTACTTACTGAAAAAGTTACCAAAATTAATGTTACTACTTTTAAGAAATTCATATTTACTCTCCTTTTTGCTAATGAATTTATGTAATTCAATCATATTTTCTTTTAAATGATAAATTCTTTATTTGTAGATCATTTAAGTTTGTTATTTGGATAGAACTTTAAAGATAATTTATTCATTTTTTAAGATTTGAGTATTTTAAAAATGTAAAATTCTTTAATGAAATTTTTAAGTTATTTATTTTTGTTTATTTTTTCCAACTTCTATTTTTCTGCTGATTATGAAGTAAGAATGCTAAACCAAGGACCAAGCGGTGTGATGGTTTTTGACCCTCCTGTCCTAAAAATATCAAAGGGTGACACTGTTCACTTTAAATCTGTCGATATGGCCCATAATTCTGAATCGATAGGCAATATGATTCCTGAAGGCGGTGACACTTGGATGGGTGCAATGAGTCAGGATATAAGCGTTACACTTAATACAGAAGGTGTTTATGTTTACCAGTGTACGCCTCATTTAATGATGGCTATGATCGGAGTGATTCAAGTAGGCAATTCAAATAATTTGGAAAAAGTTAGAGCTCAAGCCAATCAACTGAAAAACTCCTTTGTAACTAATAAAGATAGATTAGATAAATATCTTTCGGAATTGTAGTTAATTAACTGTTATTCTGTGCATTAACCTTTCATAACCGTCATAACCTCCGTCAGCAGCGTGAACAACAGTTCTGTTATCCCACATTAAAAGCATATCTTTTGACCATTTATGGCGATAAACATATTTTTCTTGAGTCATATGCTCATAAAGAGAAGATAATAATAAAAAGGATTCCTCTTCTGAGAAATTGTTAATGGCTACTGTATAAACTGGGTTTATAAATAGACATTTTCTCTTTGTTTCTGCATGAGTTTTTACTAGGGGATGTAATTGGGTTTCTTTCGCTTTTTTTGATGGCAATATATCCATTGCCCTCTCCACTTTTTCTGTTGCATAAAATCCATCGTCTGCGTAAGGTAAGCCTGCACTATGGATTACTTCCAAATTTTCAATTTTATCCTTAGTTTCTTGATCTAATTCTTCATAAGCTAACTGGGTATTTGCGAACAATGTGTCTCCACCTTGCGGTGGTACTATTTTTGAATGCAGTAAAGTGGCAGAAGGAGGAGTCTTTTGAAAGGACCAATCAGAATGCCAAGAACCCCCAAAAGGAGGAGCTTTTTCATTAGCTGCCCTTTTTACTTCAACAATATTGGGTCTATCATCGAGAGACTTTAAATATGGATCATCACCAAAATTACCAAATAACAAAGAAAACTTTTCAAAATTTTCATGCGTAAGTTTTTGATCTGGAAAAATTGCAACTCCATAGTCAGTCCATGATTTTCTAATCTCTGCTATTAGATCATCTGAGAACTCTCCACTCAAATTTAGATCACTTATTACTACGCCAAGTTGAGCTTTATTATTTGGAACTTTGATTTTCATAATTTTATTTTAATAAGATTTCATTATCTTCGCCAAGTTTTGGCGCAGGTTTATCGTTAATGTATTTTTCATCATCGAATAATGCAGGATATCTTATCATTCGCAGCTTGCCTTGATGTGTTGTTTCTTTTTCCTTAACAAGTTTGTTGTCTGTAACTTGCGGATTGGTAATAACTTCTTCTAAAGTTAAGTTTTTTGAACATGGCACATCGTTCTCAGATAATCTCTTAAACATATCATCCACTGTATAGTTTTTGAATAGAGTAAGGTATTCATACAACTCATGAACATTTTTACTTCTTTCAGCCGTATTACTAAATTTTGAATCTTCAACAAGTTCAGGTTTATCTATTGCTCTAAAAATACCATGCCAATGTTTATCCAATAAAGCTGCAATAGATATTGCGCCGTCCTTGCATTCGTACATAGTGTAACTTGACGTCAAAGGTGCCAATATTTCTACATCTTCGTCCAGAAGGGTTTGATTCATCATGCCGTCTGGCCAAAAGAAAAACATTGCTGAATCAAGCATTGAAAGATCAATACATGCCGCCTCACCAGTTCTTTCTCTTTTCAACAAAGCTGAACATATAGACTGAGTAGCGGTATAGGCAGTGATTTTATCGCATAATAAAGTTTTTATATATTTAGGTTTATCTTCGTCAGCTTGAATAGCAGTTGAACCTGACATTGCCTGAACTACGTGATCATAAGCTGGTGCATTGGCATAAAGACCCTCTTTACCAAAACCTGTTATTGCCACATAAATTAAATTTTTATTTAAGGTTTTACAATCGTCTTTTCCAAGTCCAAGCGAATCCATAACGCCAGGTCTAAAATTATTAATAAGTACGTCGGCCTCACTAATCAATTTTTTTGCTCGTTCTAGATCAGATTCAGTTTTTAAATCTAACTCAACAGATTTTTTCCCTCTGTTTGTATTCGCAAAGATAGCTGAAATCCCTCCTTTTTGAGTGCCTAAGTATCTTAAAGGATCTCCAAATCCAGTTTGTTCAATTTTTATTACCTCAGCTCCTTGATCGGAAAGCATCATCGCTGATAAAGACGCAGTAATAATAGTTGAAATTTCAATAACTTTTATTCCATCTAAAGGTTTAATTGTACTCATATATCCCCCTCTCTAGAATCATTCTAATCAAATATGGATTAGAATTAAAAGGAATTGAAATGGAGAAGAAATGAAAGATTTACTTGAACTTGCAGAATTGGCTTGGAATGGCGAAATTGATCTTCAATTTGAACATCATCCTGTCCACATGTTTTATTCTGGCTCGACCGAAATTAAAAATAATATCCTAGGTATAAAAGGTATAGCTGGTCATTACACTTTAGATACTGGAGATGGTTTAGTAATGATTGATGCAGGTAGTCAACTTGATATAGAGACAACTTATGCTGAAATTAAAAAGTGGCGTCCAGATACTTCGGTAAAGGCAGCTATTTTTACTCATCATCATGTTGATCATATATTTGCGGTAAAACACTTTGATGAAGAAAATAAAAAAATGGGTATCTCAAAACCAATTGTTTATGGTCATGAATTAATGCCTGATCATTTTAATAGATATATTAAAACTAATGATTGGAATACTGCCATCAATAGGCGTCAATTTGCAATTGATGTTGAACATTTTAAATGGCCCACCGAATATAGATTTCCAGATGTAACTTACAAACATAATATATCTTTTAAATGTGGAGATTTAACATTCAATCTTTATCATGCTCGAGGAGAAACAGATGACCACACATGGATACATGTTCCAGAAGAAAAGTTAATTGCACCAGGTGATCTTTTTATTTGGGCTGTGCCGAATGGAGGAAATCCACAAAAAGTACAAAGATATATTTCTGATTGGGCAGATGCCCTAGATGAGATGCTGAAATTAGACTGTGAGATTTTTTTACCTGGTCATGGTTTTCCTATTCTAGGTAAAAAAAGAATTAAAAAAGCTTTAGAAACAACCTCAAAATTTCTAAGAACTATTGAAGATCAAACTTTAAAACTTATGAATCAAGGCAAAAGTCTCAATCAGGTTTTACATGAAGTTGAGATTCCAAATGATTTAATGGAGTTACCTTGGTTAACGCCAATCTACGATGACCCTCAGTTTTTAATAAGAATGATTTGGAGAAGATACGGAGGATGGTGGGATGGGGAATACGATAGACTTCTTCCAGCCCCCAGAAAAGAAGAAGCTTTGGCTTGGGTCGAGCTTTCAAGCGGTATAGATAATATTATTTTAAAAGCTTTGGAATACCTTGATAAAGGCAATACAAAAGTTGCAGCTCAATTAATCGAAACTGCTTTTCATGCAGATAATAATAACGATCAAATGCATCACGCTAGAGCTAAAATATATAGAGAATTTTCTTTAAAGCAGTCTTCTTCTATGGGAAGGAATATTCTAAATCATGCAAGTATGGCGAGTGCTCAAGGAAAGAGAGATTTAGCGCAAACAGAAGACTAGAGATCTTTAATATCTTCGGGTTTAAGTTTTCTTGCTTCGTTTTCAAGCATGACTGGTATACCGTCTCTTACAGGAAAGGCTAGCATTCCTTTCTTGGAGATCAGCTCGTCGCCAATCTGAATGAGATTGTCTTTTGAAACAGGACAGACCAAAATATCTAAAAGTTTTTTATCAATCATCAAAGGTAGTTTACCGTTATTTGGTTAGAAATAAGTTAATTCTGTTTAACGATTCTTCATAGCCTAAGAAAAATAATAATTGAGAAATAGATGGAGCATTTTCTCTTCCAGCTAAAATTAATCTTAAGGGTTTGCCTAGTTGAGGAAATTTTAAATCGTTCGAAGATAAAAATTCTTTTAGATTATTTTCCAAAATTTTTAAATCACTAAAATCGAGCGCATTAATGTTTTCTTTAAAGACAGAAATTACTTCAATGTTTGCCTGAACAGATTCTTTATGTCTTTCTTCGTATTGTGGAACTTCGTAAAAAAACTGCATTTGATTAATTAGATCTAATAAAGTTTTGGAGCCTTCTCTTATAAGATTCAAGATTTCTAAGTAGTGAATATTAGAGTCAATTTCATAAGGAACGTCGCACTCTTTAATAATCAACTGATAAAGATCCTCTACTTGTATTGAATTGATATAGTGATTGTTGTAAAAAGTTATTAATTCTTCAGAAAATTTTGCGGGTGAAGAATTTACTGCCTCCAATGTAAACAAGCTCAATAATTCTTCTTTAGAAAAAATTTCTTGATTTGAATATGTCCAACCTAATTTAACTAAATAATTTATTAAGGCTTCCTTTAAATATCCTAATTTTTTATATTCCAAAAGATCTACAGCTCCATCTCTTTTTGAAAGTCTTTTTCCTGTATTTGATAACACCATAGGTAAATGAGCATAATTTGGAATGGGCTGTTCTAAAGATTTAAATATATTAATTTGTTTCAGAGTGTTCGTGATATGGTCATCTCCTCTAATAACAGTTGTTATTTTCATTTCTTGATCATCGATTGCCGCAGAAAAATTATAAGTTGGACTTCCATCTCCTCTAAGAATAATAAAGTCATCTAATTCTTTATTATTAACAGAAATAGTTCCTAAAATTTTATCTTGAAAGGAAGTTTTTCCTTGAATAGGCATTTTAAATCTAATGACATTTCCATCTTTATGCGGAAGATTTTTATCTCTGTTGAGACCATCGTATCTTGGTTGCATTTTTTGTTCTATTTGCTTTTTTCTCATCTCGTTTAATTGCTCGGGCGAACAATCACATGAATAAGCATTTCCTGATTCGAGAAGGCTTAGCGCTGTTGTGCGATGTAATTCAATATTCTTACTTTGAAAAATAGGATTTTCATCAGGCTTTATACCAAGCCAAGCCAAACTAGAAATAATTGATTGTTCATATTCTTTTTTAGACCTTTCTTTATCAGTGTCCTCAAATCTTAATAAAAATTTGCCTTTATTTTTTTTAGCAAATAACCATGAAAATAAAGCTGTTCTTGCGCCACCCAAATGTAAGTGTCCGGTTGGGCTTGGTGCAAACCTTGTTATTTCTTGTTTCAATTTTCTATTTTTATTTTATCTAAATATTCTTGATGATTTTTTTCTTCTTCGGCTGAAACCGAAACTTTTGCAAGTGAAACTGAATTATTAATAAAATTTTCTTTTAAAGATAATTCTTTTTTTTCTATGGCTTCATTGAAATCCAGTTTTGTCTGACCACCAGTCATAGATAAATAAACTTCTCCTAGTATTTTTGAATCTAGGAGAGCTCCATGATAGCTTCGATCGTAGCCTTTGATATTATATCTGTCAGTTAGAACATCTAAGCTATTTCGTTGGCCAGGATGTAATTGTCTAGCCATACTCAGCGTATCAACAACGTTAAAAGCATAATCTTCAAGCGTAATCTCTAGATTTGATAATTTAAGTTCATTGTTTAAAAAACTAATATCAAAATCTGCGTTGTGAATAAGCAACTCTGCGCCTTTGATAAAGGAAAGAAAATCCTCGTAAATATCTTTAAAGATTGGTTTGTCAGAGAGAAAATCATTTGAACGCCCATGCACTTTAAAAGCACCTGGTTCCACAGCCCGTTCAGGATTTAGAAAAGTATGGAATTCTCTTCCGGTAAATTTTCTGTCAATGATTTCAACGCAACCAATTTCTATTATTCTATTCCCTGATTGAAGGTCTAATCCTGTTGTTTCTGTATCTAAAATTACCTGTCTCATTTTTATAAAGAATCAATACCTTGATTGGCTAATTCATCAGCCATTTCATTTCCTATATCACCACTATGCCCTTTTACCCAATACCATTTAACATCATGAAGGCTATTTAATTTATCTAATTCCATCCACAAGTTAGATCGTTTTACAGGTTTTTTATTAGCAGTTTTCCATCCATTTTTTTTCCAATTATGAATCCAATCGTTGATTCCATCCATAACATATTTTGAATCTGTATATAGATCCAATTTTGTAGGTGAATTGAAAGACTCTAAGCCTTTAATTGCAGCCGTGAGTTCCATTTCATTATTAGTTGTTTCTATTTTTCCTCCAAATATTTTTTTACTTTCTTGGCCATTTATAATAAAAACTCCCCATCCTCCTCTTCCAGGATTACCTCTGCATGCTCCGTCTGTATATATTTTTATCCTTTCCATAAATTAAAAAACTTATCTTTAAGAACCTCAAATGTTAAAATTATCTATGCTGAAAGTTCATCCAATTCCTGCATTTACTGATAATTATATATGGGCAATTGTATATGGAAACTCTTGTATTGTGATTGATCCTGGCGATTCTGATCCTGTTTTTAGTTTTTTGAATAATAACGATCTTGAATTAGATAGTATCTTAATTACTCATCATCATTTTGATCATACGGGTGGGCTTGTAAGTTTAGCGAAATATTATGATTGTTCTGTCTATGGGCCAAAAGGCGGTCATATTGACGGAATTACTCATGATCTCGCAGAAAATGATGAGATAAATGTACTTGATCTCAATTTTAAAATTTTTGAAACTCCAGGGCATACTCTGGATCACATAGCATATTTTCATTCAGATTCAGAAGATTCTTTATTATTTTGCGGTGATACTTTGTTTTCGGGGGGTTGTGGAAGATTATTTGAAGGTACACCAGACAATATGTACGACTCTTTAAATAAATTTAAAATGCTTCCGGATGAAACGTTGGTATTTTGTGCGCATGAATATACAGAAAGTAATTTAAAATTTGCTTTAGAGATTAATCCTAATAACGTCGATCTGATCGACTATTCAAAAAAAGTTACCAAGCTTAGGTCTAAGTCTGAAATAACTTTGCCTTCAAACATTGGCTTAGAAAAAAAAATTAATCCCTTTTTCTTATTAGATAATCCAGAAATTCTTCATAAATCAGAAAAGTTTATTAACAAAAAAATATCAAACCCTATTGAAAGCTTGGCTGCTGTAAGATCAATGAAAGATTCTTTTTGAATAATGAAAAAATTATTAATACCTTTCTTTGTTCTTATGATTTCTTTAAATATTTCTTCACAAAATGGAAGAAATGGACAAAGTCTTTGGGAAGAAATAAGAGCAAATAGCAATTTAAATTATGACAATACCAAACCTCAAATTATTGAAGCTCTTAAAAAATATGATTCTCATCAATATTTAATAAATCGTTTGTCAAAAAATGGTCAGAGGTATCTTTTTTATACGGTATCAGAGGCTTTAAAAAGAGGTCTTCCAGTTGAATTAAGTTTAATTCCATTCATAGAAAGTCAATTTGATCCTTATGCGCAATCCTCTACTGGAGCTTCTGGAATATGGCAATTCATTCCATCGACTGCTATAGAAAACGGGCTTAAAAAAAATTGGTGGTACGACGCTAGAAGAGATATTGTGGCATCTACAGATGCTGCATATAATTTTTTAGTAAAGTTACATCAAGAACATGATGATTGGTTGATAGCAATTGCAGCTTACAATGCTGGCCCTTCAAGGGTCAGGAAAGAGATTAAAAAAAATAAAGCAAAAGGACTTCCTACTGATTTTTGGTCGCTCAATCTACCAAAAGAAACTAAAGCTTATGTTCCTAAAATTTTAGCTCTATCAGAAGTAATAAGAAATCCAAAGTTATCTAATATTGAATTGCCCTACTTAGCCAATAGGCCATACTTCAGAATTGTTAAATTGCCATCTCAAGTTGATTTGATGCAAATTGCAAATTTATCAGGTTTAAAGTTAGAAGTAATTTATGAGCTTAATCCTGGTTTCAATCAATGGGCTACCGATCCAAGTGGACCTTTTAGAATATTACTACCAGTAGGAATTGCTGATAGATTTCAAATAGTTTTAAAAGATATCGACCCTTCAGAATTAGTTCAATGGGACAAATACCTTGTGCAATCAGGGGATACCCTTTCATCTATTTCAGAATCTTACATGATTGATTATGAACTCTTAAAAGAGATAAATGGATTAGATGATGATCTAATCTATGAGAATGAAGAGCTATTTGTGCCTCGAGGTCCAAGCTGGATAAAAGATTATTTAAACAGACCTGATATTTATTACGTTAAGTCAGGAGATAATCTTTGGTCTATTGCCAAAAAATTTAATGTGACGATAAGAGACTTGTCGATATGGAACGGTTTAAATCCTTCTAACTTTCTTATAACTGGGACAAAAATATTAATATATCCGAAATATCTTAAGCCAAAAAAAATAGTAAAAGCTAATTTTAATGATGTTTCCTACCCAGTAAAAACTGGAGACACAATAAGCAAAATAGCAATCAAGTTTGGAATAGATAAAGATTGGATTTTAAAATGGAATGAAATTGAAGATGCAAGCTTAATCTATCCAGGAGATGTTCTTAGCTTAAATCTTTCTGAATTAAATTAAAAAATTCTTTACATCCAAAAATTGATAAGTGCTCTTTAATAATCACATTTATGCTTATCGAATTTAAAAGCTTTCTATGAGATTGATTAACTTGTTTTAAAAAATCGTCCTTGAATTTTTTTTTATCAATATAAGTCTCTAATTCTCTGATTAAACTGCCTGATAAAAAAATTCCGTTTCCAGGAAGAAACGTAAGAGATATTTCTGCTAAAAATTTTGTGAACATTTGTAGAAAAATGTTCACAACATACAAAGCCTTTTTATTATTATTTGAAAGTTGAAAAAATATTTCTGATGTTGATAATTTTTTTTGATTAATAACTTCATACAAGTTCGATATTCCAGGTCCTGATAGGAAATCTTCTATTTTAGAAAATTTAAATTTTGATAATCTTTTGTCTATCTTCAAAAACTCCGACTTTAAAAACTTTGAATTGCCAATCTCAGAAGACAGAATTTTTTGATTATTTATTATTAGGCTAAGTCCTAAACCTGTTCCAGGACATACTAAAATCTGATTATTATTAAACTTATATCCTCTTTTAATAATTTTTTTATTATTTGATTTGATTTTATTTAAATAATACCCTGCTGCTTCTAGATCATTGAGCACAAAACAATTTTGTAGATTAAATTTCTTTTTTATTTTTTTAGCATCAATTACAAACTTTTGATTTGTCATCGTAATGATGTTGTTAAATTTAGGACCAGCTGCTGAAATAACTAAATCGGTAATGATTGTTTCTTTTTCCTTGAGTATTTCATTTAATATTTGATAAAAAGATTTAGAAGAAGATATCTCTTTTTTTTTAATAGAAAGCTTTTTATTATTACAAAAAAAAGAATAACGAATATTAGTTCCGCCGATATCGATTAAACATAAATTCATTTTTAATTTAATTCTTTAGAAATTTTGAAATATATAAATCTTCCTAACGCATCATAAAATGCCGGAAAGGTATTGGCATTTCCAGGCACGTAACCTATGTAACCATTGACAGGTGGATCTTCGTCAAAAATATTGTTAATTCCAAAAAGGATATCTAAATCCTTATCTAGGTTTGTTACAAAATTTAAATCAAAATAACTGTAACTATCAAAAGGAATATTAAGAGCTGTACCAATTTTTTGAGAGTCGTCCACATTGTCAATATATCTATATGTTAATCCTAGCTGAGAGGGATTATTAAAAACTCTTTTGGCTAAAGATAAATTAAAAACGTTTTGAATTTTTGGAGACGGTTGATAACAAAGTCCGTCTTCTTCACCTAGCCTGTAAAGACTCTTACAGTTTATCTGATCACTAGAGATATCTTGCTTGAAATCTTTATTTAACAAAATGTTTGTAAAATTATTAAAAAATAAATCACCAAAACTAGTATTAAGCAAATAAGTAAATTTTAAATCTATCCCGCTAGTATTAAATTCAGAAAGATTGAATAAAGGCGTTGAAACAAAACTTCCACTTGTTGATAGAGTTCCATCATTCGCTCTATTAATAAACCCGCACCAATAACTTGAAATGGATTGACTCTCTACACAATTATTTATAACGGAAGTGATGTTTAATTGAGAAATTTGATCTTCCATATTTATTTGATAATAGTCTATTTCTAATTTAGAAAGTTGAGTTTCCATAATTAAACTAATTGAGTTTGATAAAGATTCTTCAGGATCTAAGTTTAAATTTCCTGAGCTTCTTGTATATAGCTGGGCTGAAGTATCATCAACTTGTTGATATAAATTGAGTGGAAGACCGGTAAGTAAACATTGTGATGAACTAAATTCTGGAGATGAACCTGCACAAGGATCAGAAGCATAAACAAGCTCAGTTTCTTCTGGTTCAAAAAGTTCTTGAATATCGGCAATTCTAATCGATTTTTGATGAGATGCTTTTAAAGAAAAGATTTCAGAAATTGGATATTGAAATCCGAAATCATAAGTAAAAGCATTTTTTCCAAAAGAATAGTCAGAATATCTAAAGCTACTATCAAAATTAAAATTATTTTTTAACTTTAATCCAAGTTGCATATACGCTTCATTTACACTAACTTTTCCAAACATTCTTTGGTGTTGAGTTTGTTGACCAGCTCCATCCTCGTTTAGAAAATTATCATCTGGAAGTTTAATTAGTTTATTTTCTCTTCGTTCTCCGCCAACTAAAATATAAAAATAATTAATTGATTGATTCTTTAGTTTAATTTCTCTGTCAAAATTAAATGCAAATGTTTTTTCTGATAGTTCCCCATATATTGATAAATCTAAATGCACATAATCCAAGGCATTTTGTGTTATACCATTCGAAGCATTAAGAGCTATGTTATTGTTTGTTGTAAATAAATTTAAAGGGACACAACCTGCGTCATTTGAAATACAATTTCCAGCTGAATTTATATTAAGAGCATTCTTAACTTTACTTAAAGAAATATCATTTAAATATTTATACCTAAGCGAAGTATGTGAATTTTGAAAATAAATTCCAAAATTCCAATCCGCATCTATCTTCCCTCTTAAATCTATCACGCCTCTATTTGCCGAAGTTTTAAAAAATTGGGATCTATTTAAAGAGTTTTCTACGAATCTTTTGCTTACGGTGGCATTTATATTATCTGCGCTAGTGACGCAGCCAATGCTAGAGAATTGTGCTGAAGATAAAAATGGATTGGTACAGGGAAGATTTATTTTTTGTCTAAATAGCAAAGGGGCTCCAATTTGCGCATTGCTTTCTTGAGCTAAATTAAAAAAACTCAAAGTTAAATTCGCATCATCGAATAAAGAAGAATTAAATACGAATCCCGTATTCATTTTTTTATCAGGTCTTTGTAGAAAATTAGCTGCTCCAAAATTGAATCCTGTGCTAGTTGAAGAAAAACCATCCTCAGAAACATAACCCCCCGATGAACCATTTTGAACTCTTGCCATAAAAGTTGCAGAACTTAATCTGCACGAAGCGTTTCCCCTAAAGGCACAAACGCCTATGTCTCGGTCATCCCATCTAATAGACTCAACGTTTCTATAATCTATGAATCCTAACAAATGCGAGTTATCACTCAAATCACTTCCAAAAATAATGGAATAATTGGAATTTATGCCATCAAAAACAAAACTTTTAGCATTGTTATTTATATTTCTTAAATAAGAATTATTATTATGTTGATATGCTCCTTGATGAATAGATATCTTCGTTCCACTGTATTTTTTATCCAAAATAAAATTAATTACTCCGCCTGTTGCATCCGATCCATAAATAGTTGACTTACCACCAGTCAAGATTTCGACTTTTTTAATCAAAGCAAATGGAACTTGATTCAGATCTTGGGTTGCATTTCCATCTAATGGTGTTCCTGAAGGCAACCTTTTGCCATCAATTAATACAAGAGATCTGTCACCGCCAAGCCCTCTTATGCTCACTGAAGAAGTTCCAGTCGAAAAATTAGAATGAAGAGCAGAATTTCCAGGATTTACTATAGGTAATGAAGATAAATAATCTTCAATTCTGAATGTGCCTCTTTTATTTATATCGTCTATTGACGATGTGAAAATGGGATTAGAAGCTTGAATTTCTTTTATAAAAGAACCTGTGACGATAATTTCCTCTTGTGAAACTTGAGTATAGATAGTCAATGAATTGAGAAAAATTATAAGAACTATAAAAGAATTTCTAATTAGAGACATAACAAAGGAAATAATGAAAATTTTATCATGCTAAAATTAATTATGGGTTTCTTAGAAGGAAAAAAAATATTAATAGTTGGAGTGGCCAATAAATTTTCAATTGCATCTGGTATAGCTGAATCTATGCATAATCAGGGTGCAGAATTAATTCTTTCTTATCAATCTGAAAGGCTTAAAGATAAAGTTGTGAAACTTGGAAATACTTGGGACTGTGAAACTTACATTGAATGTGATGTGTCAAGTGACGAATCAATATCTAATATGATGGATGTGATAAAAAATAAATGGGGATATTTAGACGGTATAGTCCATGCGGTAGGTTTTGCTCCCGCAAATGAATTAGATGGAGATTTTATTGAGGCAGCCACTAGAGAAGGATTTAAAATAGCTCACGATATTAGTGTGTATAGTTTTACCGCATTAGCTAAAGCCAGTAATTCCTTAATGACAGGTAGAAACGCTTCCTTATTAACTTTGTCTTATTTGGGGGCTGAACGAACCTTGCCTAACTATAATGTCATGGGAGTAGCAAAAGCTGCTCTAGAATCCACCACTAGATATTTAGCAAATAGTTTAGGTCCTCAAGGTATTAGAGTTAATGCGATATCCGCTGGGCCAGTAAAAACCTTAGCTGCGTCTGGAGTAAAAAGTTTCAAGAAAATGTTAACTTATAATGCCGAAAGAGCCCCATTAAAAAGGAATATATCTATTTCAGAAGTCGGAAATGCAGGAGCATTTTTATGTTCTGATTTAGCAAGCGGTATTACAGGGGAAATTCTCTATGTTGATGCAGGTTTCAATATTACTGCGATGGGAGATTTAACAGAAATTAATTAATCGATGAGCTCTTTCTTAACTCGTTAATAAAAGACTCTCTGATAATGTCTTTATAAACCGCCGTCAGATAATCTTTACCCTGATTTAGATCTTCAGACGAAATTACCCCTTTGTTTTCATTTATTTTGTCTAGCTTAACAACGTAAGCATCGCCGTTATCGAGTATTGTTGAAAATATCTCATTTTCTTTTATTTCAAAAGAAAAAAGTTTTTGAGAAACTTCTGAAGGTAATAAAAAATTATTTCTTTTGATTTCAGAATATTTTGTAAAATCTGCATCCTCATTGATCAGTTTATTTTTTAAATTTTCTACTAAAGAGTTTGTTTTTTCGGATGCTTTTGAAGTTTTAAGATCTTTTTCTATTTCTTCATTTACTTGATCAAGTGACTTGAATCCTTGATCAATTATTTTGTCTATTTGAACGATATTGTACCCTTCATCGGATTCCAAAGGTCCCAACAAAATGCCTTCTTCAATTTCGTCAAAATCCAAACTATCAAATTTAATAAAAAATTCGTCTTCAGATTCACCATTAATATTTTTATATGACAAGCTAAATTCTTCGGCTAGGGTTTCGATGTCGGTAATAAATATATTTTCGTCTAAATAATTTAAAACATCATCAAGTTTTTCAGCCGTCTTAACGAATGTAATTCTTTCAATGATATCTTTTCTAGAAAAAGATGAATCAGTTTTTTCTGTAATTTTGAGGATATGAAAGGATGTCGATAAATCAATTACACTTGATATCTGATTTAGTTCCAATTTTATTATTTCATTTTCAAATTCATCTGGAAAGATACTACCATCAGTGAATCCTAGATCTCCTTTATTGTTTTTAGTACTCAAATCTGTTGTGTATTCTGATACTGCGGTTTCAAAATTTAACGAATTATTTTTTAAATTTAATAAAATATTCTGAGCTAAATCTAACTTTTCTTCTCTATCGCTTGTATCGTAAGTTATTTCAATATGACTAATTCTTTTTTGAGGCACAAAGTTATTTAAAACAGCTTCTTTTTCCTTTTCTATTTCTTCTTCAGTAACAGATACTAAATCGTTAAATAAATCTTGATTTACATTTAGCAATTTATATGAAATTTTTAAAGGTGAGATATATAAAAACTTATTATTTTCATAATACTGAGAAACTTCTTCTTCAGTAATATTTTCTTTCAAAGCTTCTTCAGCTAATAAAACTTTTGCAAATGTTATATCTCTTGTCTGATTGTTGGCTTCAATAAATTGTCTAATATAATCATTGCTGAAATTAATATCTTTACTCAAAATAGTTTGAAGATCGACTGCTATATATTTGGATTTTACGTATTCTTTGAAAGAGTCTGGTGTCATTCCAAGTCTAGACAAAAAACCCCTAAACAGATCTATGTCAAATGAATCAACATTGTAAAAAGAGGAGTCGTTCCTAATAAGATTATTTAATTTTTTATCATCCATATTAAGTCCTGCTTTAACCGCAGACTGAGAATATAATTCTTTTAAAATAATACTTTCTTTAACAATGCTTTCAATTACATCATTGGATAAATCTTGATCTCCTTGGGATAATTGTTCTTCGATTCTGCTAAATTCAATTGCAAATTCACCTTGACTTATTGATTTGCCGTTTACAGTCAAAATACTATTATTTGATAGAACGCTCCCTTCTCCTAAAAATCCTCCAAACGTAGCTACCAATCCAAAAATAATAATTCCTACTATTATTGAAGATCCCGAAGAGGTTAATCCATTTCTAATACTTGATAATGCTGACATAATTTTTTTAAAAAAAACGCGCCATGAAAGACGCGTTTTTTATTCTCAAGAGATTTATAGACTTTCTTTAAGAGCTTTACCTGGTTTAAATCCTACACCCTTAGAGGCAGCAATTTGGATTGAGGCGCCGGTTTGAGGATTTCTTCCCATTCTCGCAGCTCTTTCACGAACTAAAAAAGTTCCAAATCCAACCAATGCAACTTGATCACCATTACTTAGGGCTCCTGATATTCCATCAAGTACCGCGTCCAAAGCTCTCCCTGCTTCGGCTTTAGACATGTCAGTAGAATCTGCTACTGAATCTATTAAATCTGCTTTATTCACAATCTCTCTCCAAAAAAATTTAAAAAATATTACATATAATGTAAAAACTTAAATACCTTTATATATTAACTTTAAATGAATGCAAAGAAAAATTTATCTCTATAAACACCAATTTTAATGGGTTTCAAGCTTATTTTTAGTATTTTTAGACTTCTTTAAAGACTTAGAATCTTTACCTTTATCTTCTGTCCAAGGCTTAGGAACCTCTGTAAGAACAATTTTAAAAACTTCATCGATCCATCGTACTGGCTTTATATCTAAATTGTCTTTAATCTTATCTGGTATTTCTCTCAAATCACCTAAATTATCTTCTGGTATAAGAACTGTTTTAATTCCGCCTCTCCTGGCAGCAAGGAGTTTTTCTTTGAGGCCGCCAATTTTGAGTACTTCACCTCTTAAAGTTATTTCTCCTGTCATTGCTACATCAGCTCTTACAGGTATATTAGATAAGACAGACGCAACAGCTGTTGTCATGGCTGCCCCAGCACTTGGTCCGTCTTTTGGCGTAGCTCCTTCTGGAACATGAATGTGAATATCGTTTAAATCAGAAAACTCAGGATTAATACCCAGGCCTTCTGCTCTTGATCGAATAACGGATACCGCAGCCTGAATAGACTCTTGCATAACATCACCAAGCCTTCCGGTTTTAATTATTCTTCCTTTCCCTTTGAATGCTGCTGCTTCTATAGTCAATAACTCACCACCAACTTGAGTCCAAGCAAGACCCGTAACCTGACCTATTTTATCTTTTTCCTTCGCTTCCCCAAAATCAAATTTTTTAACTCCTAAATAGTCTTCTAAGTTTTTAGCATTAACTTTTTGAATAGTTTTCTTTTTTAAATCAGCAATTTTTTTAATTGTTTTTCTACAAATTTTAGCTATTTCTCTTTCAAGTGCTCTTACACCAGCTTCTCTAGTGAAATATCTAATTGCATCTAATAAACCAGAATCCTCAAATTTAATTTCATTTTCTTTAAGTCCGTTATTTTTCAGTTGTTTTGGAACCAAGTAATTTTTAGCAATACTTAGTTTCTCGTCTTCTGTATAACCGGGAAGTCTGATAATTTCCATCCTATCTAGAAGTGGACCAGGAATATCTAAAGAATTAGCAGTACATACAAACATTACATCGGATAAATCATAATCAACTTCAAGAAAATGATCGTTAAAAGTATGATTTTGTTCAGGATCTAAAACTTCTAATAAAGCAGAAGAAGGGTCTCCTCTATAATCAGCGCCCATCTTATCGATCTCGTCTAGTAAAAATAATGGATTTTTAACACCAGTTTTCGACATTTTTTGTAAAATTTTTCCTGGCATAGATCCGATATAGGTTCTTCTGTGACCTCTTATTTCTGCTTCGTCCCTAACACCACCAAGAGAAACTCTAGTAAATTCTCTCCCTGTGGCTCTTGCTATAGACTCACCAAGTGAAGTCTTTCCTACTCCTGGGGGACCTACTAAGCAAAGTACCGGGCCTTTTATTTTTGAAACTCTTTTTTGAACAGCTAAAAATTCTAAAATTCTTTCTTTTACTTCTTCTAGTCCATGATGATCTTTCTCAAGAACTTCGCTAGCTTTTTGAATATTTTTCTGGACTTTAGATTTCTTTTTCCAAGGTATGCTAACCATCCAATCAATGTAACCTCTTACAACGGATGCTTCAGCAGACATGGGTGGCATCATTTTAAATTTATTCAATTCAGTATTTACTTTTTCTAACGCCTCTTTTGACATGCCGGAATCGGCAATCTTCTTCTCTAAAACTTCTACCTCATCATCGGAATCATCGCCCTCACCCATTTCTTTTTTAAGAGCTTTCATTTGTTCGCTCAAATAATATTCTTTTTGACTTTTTTCCATCTGTTTTTTTACTCGATCTCTAATTTTCTTTTCCATTTGTGTAAGATCGAGTTGGTTTTCAAGTAAATTAACCAATAATTTAGAACGTTCTTCTAAAACAGCCTCTTCGAGTAATTTTTGTCTATCGTCTATAGATAATGATAGATGCCCAACGAGGGTATCTATTAGTTTATCTAATTTTTCTATGGATCTAACTTGGCTAATAATTTCAGGTCTAATTTTGGCTGAAGTTTTAGATAAGTCTTTAAACTGTGATTGGAGAGTATTCAAATAGCTTCTTTGTAAGTCAGAATCCATTTCTGAATTATCAAGCACGTCAACTTCCGATTCAGTGTAATCTTTTTTATTTTTTGCATTAACAATTGAAGCTCTTTTAATACCTTCAACTAAAACTTTATAAGTTCCGTCTGGAAGTTTAATTAGCTGTAAAATGGTTGATACAGTTCCTATTCTGTAGAGATCATTTAAACTAGGATCTTCATCATTCGGATTTTTTTGTGCGACAAGCATGACAGACTTATCGTCTGACATTGCTTTTTGCAAAGCATTAATTGATTTGTCTCTTCCAACAAAAAGTGGAGTAACTACTCCAGGAAATATTACTACGTCTCTTAATGGTACTAATGGTAAAAGCATAATTAACCTCTTTTTCTAGTTAAGGTCAAAAAATATAATTTCAAGTCTTAACTAGATTCTTTCTTATTTATATCAGTTCTATAAACCATTAAAGGTTTTGATTCTTCTTTAATAGATGATGCCTCGACAACAATTTTTTCAAGATCGGATTCAGACGGAACTTGATACATACTGTCAAGTAGTACATTTTCCAAAATAGATCTCAGCCCTCTAGCTCCAGTTTTCATTTCAATAGCTTTTTTAGCTATTTCTTTTAAAGCATCATCACTAAAATCCAGCTCAACAGATTCCATTTCAAATAATTTCTTAAACTGTTTTACCAGTGAATTTTTAGGAGTTGTTAATATAGTTACCAATGCATCTTCGTCTAATTCATCGAGAGATGCTGTTACAGGAAGACGTCCGATGAATTCTGGAATAAGTCCGTACTTTATTAAGTCTTCAGGTTTTACTTTTTTTATTGTTTCAGCAATATTTCTTGATTCTAATTTCTTAACAACCGAAGCTTCAAATCCCATACCTTTGTCTTCTGAGCGATTTCTAATTATTTCTTCTAATCCAGAAAAAGCTCCACCACAAATAAATAAAATATTAGAAGTGTCTACTTGAAGAAACTCTTGTTGAGGATGCTTTCGTCCTCCTTGTGGAGGCACAGAAGCTGTAGTGCCTTCAATAAGTTTTAAAAGTGCCTGTTGAACACCTTCTCCTGAGACGTCTCTTGTTATAGATGGGTTGTCTGATTTTCTAGCAATTTTATCGATTTCATCTACATACACAATACCCAATTGAGCCTTATCAACGTCGTAATCACAATTTTGAAGAAGTTTTTGAATTATATTTTCAACATCCTCTCCTACATAACCTGCTTCTGTCAAAGTTGTAGCATCAGCGATAGTAAAAGGAACATCAAGAAGTCTTGCTAAAGTCTGAGCTAACAATGTTTTACCGCTTCCGGTCGGACCGAGAAGAAGAATATTACTTTTTCCTAACTCAACATCATCTTTTTTACTAGTATCTTTCAATCTTTTGTAATGATTATAAACAGCTACGGATAAAATCTTTTTGGCTTGGTCTTGACCAATAACGTACTCGTCTAAAATTGATTTAATTTCGACAGGGATTGGAAGTTTTTTTTCTGACTCTTCACTGTCTTTTTCAGAAAGGTCTTCTTTAATAATATCGTTACACAATGAAACACATTCGTCACAAATATAAACTGAAGGACCTGCAATAAGTTTTTTTACTTCAGATTGGTTTTTTCCGCAAAAGGAACAAAACAATTGTTTGTCTTTATTCTCTATTTCGTCACTCATTATTTTTCTCTTTTTGAAATAACTTTATCGATAAGACCATATTCACAGGCTTCTTCCCCTGACATAAAATTATCTCTTTCAGTATCTGTTTCAATGGTTTCGATTTTTTGACCAGAATGTTTAGACAAAACTTCATTCAGTTTAGTTCTAATCTTTAAGACCTCTTTTGCATGAATTTCTATATCACTTGCCTGACCCTGGAAACCACCTAACGGTTGATGAATCATTATTCTTGAATTAGGCAAAGCAAATCTTTTGCCTTTTGTACCGCCTGTTAATAAGACTGCACCCATACTTGAAGCTTGGCCAATACATAAAGTACTAATATCGGGCTTAATGTAAGACATTGTATCGTAGATAGACATGCCAGCAGTCACTGAACCACCAGGAGAATTAATATACAAGTTAATATCTTTATCCGGATTATCAGCTTCTAAAAACAAAAGTTGAGCAACTATAAGGTTGGCCATATGATCTTCAACAGCTCCTGTAATAAAGATAACTCTTTCTTTTAGGAGTCTTGAATATATGTCGAAAGCTCTCTCTCCTCTTGGTGTTTGTTCAACAACCATAGGAACAAGTTGATTGATTACTTCATTTGTCATTTAGTTAATTTAACTCATTGTCATAACTTCTTCAAAACTTAGATTTTCATCTTCCGACTTTGATTGATTAATTAAAAGTTCTGTAACTTGTTCCTCGAGAGCCAAAGATTCGATATTTTTCAATTGCTCTTCGTTACCATAAATCCAATTTCTGTACTGTTCGGGATCTTTAAAGCCAGATGATCTTTCATCGATAAGACTTTTTACTACTTCTGCATCTGATTTTAAATCATTGTCTTCTATTATTTTATTTAAAATTACTCCCAATCTGACTCTTTTTGTCGCATTTTCCATAAAATTTTCTAAGGGAAATTCCTCATCTTTGATTTTGGACACATCCATTCCCATTTGTTGTACAGCAGCTTTTCTTAAATTTTCAGACTCAGCGATAACCATTGCTGAGGGGATTTCAATAGGATTGAGCTTCTCTAAAGAATCAAAAATTCTCTCTTTAACTTTTCTTTTTAATGAAACTTCAAGATCTTTTTCTAACTTTCCTTTGAGGTCAATTTTAAATTCTTCTTCAGTTTCAGCATCAATACCTATTTTTGTAAAAAAATCTTTATTTAGTTCAGGCAATAAAGTTTGAAGAACTTCATTTATTTTTACATTAAACTTTACTTTTTTCCCTTTTAGGTCGTCAGCGTGATAGTCATCTGGAAATGACAAATTTAATTCCGTTTCTTCGTTTGCCTTTAAGCCTATTAAACCCTCTTCAAAACCCGGAATCATATTGTTAGAACCAATTTCTATAAGATAATCTTTCGCTGCACCGCCATCAAATAATTCGTCATTCAAGTACCCTTCAAAGTCTATTTTTGCATACAAACCTTTAGTCACAGCCTCTTCTACTTTTTCTAGGTTTCCAAATCTTTTTCTCATTTCTAGGATAGATTTATCTAAATCTGAATTTTCAAGAGTTGCGATAGGTTTTTTATATTTAATTGCAGAAAATTTTTTTAAAGAAAATTCTGGATAAACTTCAAAGATAGCATCAAATTTTATATCTTTTTTTATATCCATCGATGATGGATTTAAAGCTGGCTGTCCTACGACAGATATTTTTTCTTCAGATATTTTCTTATAGAAAGTATTTGCCATTTCTTCATAAATTATTTGTGCAGTAATTTGATCACCATAATATTGTTCAATAACTTCCTTAGGAGCTTTTCCTTTTCTATATCCTTTTAAATTTGAATCTCTTTGTTGTTGAAGAATTTTTTTATTAAATTGATCTCGTAATAATTTACTTTCTAGTTTTAAAGATAACTTGTTTTCAGTTTTTTTCTTATTCAATCCAAACATAATAATTTCCTTTAATGGGGTGGACGATGGGGCTTGAACCCACGACAACCGGTACCACAAACCAGTGCTCTACCAACTGAGCTACGCCCACCATTAATGGCCTCCTGGGCAGGATTCGAACCTGCGACCCTCTGCTTAGAAGGCAGATGCTCTATCCAGCTGAGCTACCAGGAGAAACAGAAGAGTATTCTATCTAAAAGGAAAAGATTAGTCTTGTAATTAACTATTAAGGTCTCTCGGCCGGGGCATCGAACCCGTAACTTTAGAGAAATGCTCTTCCAAGTTGAGCAACCGAGAGTATTGCTCCCCCACTTGGTATAAACCACCTTATCAATTTTTTCTTTAATCTTAAAGTGTGGTCGGAGTGGAGGGATTCGAACCCCCGACATCCTGCTCCCAAAGCAGGCGCGCTACCAGGCTGCGCTACACTCCGAAACTATATTCTAATAATGAAGCGGTGGTATCATAACAACAAATGACAATTATACTAAATGGAAAAGATTTAGCGTTCCAGGCTGAAGAAGATTTTAAAAAAAGAGTTTCTTTAATAAAGAATAAATCTGGAATCATCCCTGTTTTAGCAACAATTTTAGTTGGAAATGACCCTGCATCTGAGACTTATGTAAAAATGAAAGGAAATGCCTGCGAAAGAATTGGTATGAAATCGATCAAGGTTGAGTTACCCCAAGAAACTTCTACTAGTGATTTATTAAAAACAATCAATAATTTGAATGACAACGAAGAAGTGTCAGGAATTCTTCTACAACATCCAACTCCTTCTCAAATTGATGAACGATTATGTTTTGATGCAATTAAAATAAACAAAGACGTTGATGGTGTTACGAGTTTAGGTTTTGGCAAAATGACAATGTTAGAAAAAGCTTATGGTTCATGTACTCCTTATGGAATTATGAGACTACTAAAACACTATAAAATACCATTAAGTGGCAAGCACGCTGTTGTGGTAGGAAGAAGTCCGATTCTTGGTAAGCCGATGGCAATGATGCTTCTCAATGCAAATGCAACCGTAACAATTTGTCACTCAAAAACAGAAGATTTACCCTCAATAATTTCTAAAGCCGATATTGTGGTTGGAGCTGTTGGAATCCCTAAATTTATAAAATCAGAATGGATAAAAGACGAGTCTGTTGTTATTGATGCCGGATATCATCCTGAAAAATGTGGCGATATTGATCTTGAGGGTGTCATTTCAAGATCATCTGCTTACACTCCTGTTCCAGGTGGTGTTGGACCAATGACCATTAATACCTTAATAATGCAGACTTTGGAAAGTTGTGAAAATCAATTGAGCCTAAATTAACTTTTCCAGTATTCATCTTTTAAAAGTCTTTTATAAAGCTTCCCAGTTGGGTGTCTAGGCAATTCTTCTCTAAAATCTATTGATTTTGGGCATTTCACATGAGAAATATGTTCTCGACAATATGCCATAAGTTCCGCTTCTAAATCATCTCCTGCAAGACTCGTGTCTTCAGGCTGAACTACCGCTTTTACTTCTTCACCCATTTCTTCATTTGGAACTCCGAATACTGCAACATCAGCAACTTTAGGATGCATAATTAATGTATCCTCAGTCTCTTTTGGATAAATATTAACCCCTCCAGAAATTATCATAAAAGCCTTCCTATCTGTTAAATAAAGAAAACCCTCTTCATCTAAATATCCTATGTCTCCTAGCGTTGTATAACCTTGTTTCGAGGTAGCTCCTTTAGTTTTTTCCTTGTCATTATGATAAGAAAAACCATTAGCAGTAGGGCCTTCAAAATAAATTGTTCCCTCGTCTCCCAAAGGCACTTCATTTTGATCGTCATCTAAAATATGTATTGGACCCAGCAACGACTGCCCAACTGTTCCTTTGTGAGAAAGCCATTGTTCAGAATTACATGCCACAAATCCATTAAATTCTGTGCCTGCATAGTATTCGTGGATAATTGGACCCCACCAATCTATCATTTTTTCTTTCACTTCTACTGGACATGGTGCAGCGGCATGAATAGCTATTCGATGTGATGATAAATCGTACCTATTTAAGATCTCATGGTCGCTCTTTAGAAATCTTATAAACATCGTTGGGACCCATTGGCTATGAGTAATTTTATATTTTTCGATAGCGGCTAGCGCGGCTTCTGGATCAAACTTCTCTAAAATGATGCTTGTTGCTCCTAAAGCTAGAAATCCTGTATTGAAGCCCATTGGTGCTGAGTGATATAAAGGAGCTGGTGATAAATAAATCGAATCTTCATCAGCAGAATACAATCCTTGAACGACTCGAGTAAGACCTAAATCATCTTCATCTGCTTTATAAGGTAGAGGACTTAAATTTACTTCACGACTAACGCCTTTTGGCTTTCCAGTTGTTCCAGACGAATATAACATTGCAGCTCCTTGACACTCATCCCCTATAGGTGTCACTGGCATGTTATCTATTTCTTTTTCATAGGATTTAAAATCATCTGTAATTCCATCAAGCATGTATTTGTAAACTCCATCTAAAGAGTTGGCTAAAGACTTTGCAGATTCTTCAAGAAACTTGCTTGTAATAAAAACTTTAGCACCGCAATCTTTAACAATATATTCAACTTCGCTAGCCTGCAGTCTCCAACTTATAGCTGTATATTTTAGACCGCTTCGATAAGCTGCAAATGCAATTGGAAAAAATAATTTATGATTTTCCATCATAAAAGCTAGACTATCTCCAGGTTTCAAACCTAAAGATCTAAATAATTGGGCGCCTTGATTAGATAATTCATTCAACTCTTGGTGAGTTATTATGTCTCCACTAGCCGCCATAATAACGGCTGGTTTATCTTTATATTTAGGTCCATTTATTCCTGGATGCATGTCCTCTCCTTTAAATAATGTAATATTAGGTTTATAAGTTAATTTAAAAAAAAATTACATGCAAGATTTTAAGAGATTTCCTGTGATATGTAGTGTTGGGGGAATAAACTCAGCTGGAAGGTCATCTTTTGATTTTTCATACAAACGACTTGTATTAGATAGCCTTGATACACGATCTAAAGAATTATTATTAAAAGACTTAAATTCTTTAACAAACTCTGAAATTTCATCAGAAAAAGATATTTTAAAAAAAACATTAGTAAGAAAGATAAATTCAGATCTTTTCGATCCTGAATTGCTCATGAAAGATATCATGAATGTTAATGCAGCAGGTCAACTTCCTGAAGGTATTAATCTTTCAAAGATGTATAACTCGAGACAACATCCAAAAGGAATTCAAATGACTATTTTTGGTGTTACTGATTGTTTAAAGAATCTTGGTAAAGATTGGGATACTGAATTAAAACCAATGTTGGATCCAAAAAAAATAGGCGTATTTTCAGGTCCTGCAATAGGACAATTAGACTATGATGGAATGGGAGGACTTTTGCAATCAAGGAAAATTGGAAAGAGAGCAAGTTCAAAACACTTATCAATGTCTTTGATTGGCATGTCTGCAGATTTCATAAATGCATACGTATTAGGCTCTTTAGGGAAAACAGGTACTGTAGCAGGCGCTTGTGCAACTTTTCTATATAACTTGGATTTGGCTCTAAAGGGAATAAAAAATGAAGAACTAGATTTCTCAATTGTAGGATCCGCAGAAGCGCCTATTAATCCCGAAATAACAGATGGTTTTTTAGCTACGACAGGAATTGCAGATGACAAAAAGATTTTAGAAATGCAGATCAGAAATAAAGATGAAAATTCCAAAGAAGTGATTTATCAAAATGCTTGTCGACCCTTTGGGGATAATGCCGGAATGATTCTAGGAGAAGCTGCTCAATTTGTTGCTGTAACTACTTTAGAATTTGCCATAACAAACGGACTCAAGATACTTGGTGGTTTTACAGATGTTGCAATAAATGCAGATGGATTCAAAAAATCGATTAGTTCTCCTGGAATTGGCAATTATGTAACTATGGCTCAATCTATTTCCAATACGTTAAAACTAGGGTGTTCTATCCAAGATAGTGTTGTTATTGCGCATGGAACAGGCACCTTTCAAAATCGCAGCACTGAGTCTGATGTTTTAAATAGAGTTGCTGAAGGTTTTGAATTAAAAAATTGGAAGGTTACAGCTCTAAAAGGCATGTTGGGTCATACCATGGGACCTGCAGCTGGAGACGAATTAATGACAGCCATAGGAATATGGAATCATGGTTTGATTCCTGGGATAAACACAACAAAAAAACTAGCAGATGATGTGTTATCTGATAATTTAGATTTTTGCTTAAAATCTAAAGAAGTTGATGTAAAAAAAATAGACGCAATCTATTTAAATGCCAAAGGTTTTGGCGGGAACAATGGATCTTGCGGTGTAGTGAGCCCGAGTTTTATTAAATCGAAAATAAATAAAAAAGATTTAAAAAATTATGAAACAAAACTTGCTGCGACTGAAGAAAAGAGAGCTATTTATCTCGAAGAAAGCATTAATGGAAAATATGATCTTATTTACCGTTTCAATGAAGAAATTCTTGATCCATCAGAAGATCTAAAAATTACAAAAGATAAAATATCTATATCTAATTATAAAGATATCGGTTTATAAACTATCTATCTAAAGGTTTGTCTTTGGGAAACCACCCTCTAATTAGCGAAACAAAAGGCAAAAAGTAAATATACTTTTTTGGGAAAAGCCTTTGAATTCGATCGTACCAATGGGCATCAGCGCCAACCAATATCCTTTTGTTTTTCTTTTTAATATTATTGAGGATAATCTTTGCAGCAGTATTGGCATTTACAGGTGCGTTGCTTTTGAATAATTGACCAACTTCTTCAATAGATTTAGCTTTTGGTCCGAAAATATTTGGCCTTTTCTCCATTGCTTCTGCGTCAAATTCCATTTTTCCTTTTTCAGCAGCAATGTTAGCTATATTGGTTCCAATATGGCCAGGATGGACTGAATAAACTTCGACGGGTGAATTTTCCATTTTCATTTCTAGAGCTAAACTCTCAGTAAAAGCTCTCACTCCATATTTACCAACATGGTAAATAGATTGAGTAGGTACGCTCAATAGACCAAAAATCGAAGAAGTATTAACGATTGCAGCTTCAGGTCTTTCTTTAAGATGGGGTAAAAAAGCTCTTGTTCCGTTAATAACTCCATGTAAAAGAATTCCCAAGCCCCAATCCCAATCTTCATCTGTTGATTCCTCGATTGTTGAAGACAAAGCAACGCCGGCATTATTGAACACCATGTCTACAGAACCATGCTCTTCTATAACTTGATTAGGCAACGCATAAATTGCTTCTTTATCACTTACATCAACTATGTGTTTTGACACACCGACATTGTATGACTTCAGTAATTCAGCTGTTTCGTTTAATGTCTCTTCATTCCATTCAACCAAAGCAATATTGGCTCCAGCTTGAGCTAACTCAATAGCGAGTTCTCTTCCCATTCCTGAGCCAGATCCAGTTATAACAGCGACTTTATCTTGAAAATTTTTCATACATCTTAAACAGTACTCATTTTTGAAAGAAATCTCAAATAAATTTTTTTTGTCTTAAATACATCAATAAAGAATCAATATCTAATCCTTGAATTGTATAAATTGACCCTTCAACTTGAGAAAATAAATTCTTTCCATTTAATTCGTACTTATAGCCGCCGCAACATTCAAAAGGCTGATCTAATTTAATATAGTTATCGATGTTATCGTCTGTTAAAACTTTCATTGTCAATTTAGCCACATCGTAAGAAGTCCAAATGATCTCTTCATTATAAGAAACTGCCATACCGCAGTTTTGATAATGAGTATTTCCTGAAAGCATTTTTAAGGTTTTTTTACAATTATTTATGTTACCGGGCTTGCTTAGAACTTTTTCTTCGAACTCGCATACTTGATCTACTCCCAGCACGTAAGTATTTTTAAATTTTTTTGAAACATTAAGTGATTTTTCCGAAGCCAATTTTATAGCTAGGTCATAAAAATTATCGAAATAATAATTTTTTTTTATTTTTTCTTCATCAACATTTGAAGAAACATAAGTAAAATGTAAGTTTGAGTTATGTAAAATTTTTTTTCTTATCTCTGACTTTGTAGCTACTATTAATGGTTTCAGTAAAGGTATTTTACTCAAAACTAATTTTCTGAATTGATCAAGTTGAGAAATTCTGTTCTTGTAGCAATATCTCTGAAATCTCCCAACATTCTACTTGTTACAGTGCTGGTTCCTGTTTTATGTATTCCTCTTGTAGTCATGCATTGATGCGCAGCATCTATAATTACGCCAACGCCTTTTGGTTGTAATACATCATTTATAGAGTCAGCAATTTGAGCAGTCATCGTTTCTTGAGTTTGAAATCTTTTACCATAAATATCTACTACTCTTGCCAATTTACTTATACCCAATACTCTCTCATTTGGTATATAACCTACATGAGCAACTCCTAAAATCGGAGCCATATGGTGTTCGCAGTGAGATTCAACTTTTATTCCTTTAACAATAACCATTTCATCATATCCTTCAACTTGTTCAAAAGTTTTTGAAAGAACTTTTTCAGCATCGGCATCATACCCAGAGAACCACTCTTTATAAGCTTTTACCACTCTTTTTGGAGTATCTAACAAACCTTCTCTTTCCGGATCGTCACCAGCATAGGCAAGAAGGGTCTTAACAGCTTTTAATGCTTCTTCTTCTGTGGGTTTAGTCATAACAGAATCTTATTTTTATATTTAAAAGTATTAAAGAGATAGGATTATATGTTTAAAGTATGGTGATTTCAATTAATCTGACGATTCTGGAAATGAATTAAATGGCCACGGTCTTTGGTCAGAACTATAAGTTATAAAGTTGATGATTTGATAAATATAACTACTAATTTTTTTTGAAAAGGAAACAAGATTTTCATTAGGTTTTTTTGAACCAATACTAAATAACAATTGTAGTAAAGTAATGAAACCTAAAAAGGGAACGATAAAGTTTAGAAAAACCAAATAGACAACCTTTAAAAAGAAATTAACCCAAATAGATGGTTCCTTAATATTCTCAGTTAAAACTGCTGTATCAATCGATAAATTTTCGGTACTTTTTTCTTGGTCTTTCGTCATATTTTAGAATTTACTATCTATATTATTACTCTCAAGAAAAATATTAGCAAAGCAATCTTTTGGATCCATCTCAGAAAAAACAATTTGGTATAAAATATCAACAATAGGCATTGTTAAATTTAATTCATTTTTTTTATTGAATACAGTTTTAAGAGTATTTACGCCTTCAACAACCTGTCCTATTTTAGACAAAGCCTCTTTTGGAGACATGTTTTTTCCTAAATGATAACCTAAAGAATAATTTCTACTTTTAGAAGAGCTTGAAGTTGCAAATAAATCTCCCACACCAGCTAAACCAAGAAGGGTTGCTGGATTAGCATTTAATTTAATGAATAGTTCTGTCATTTCAGAAAGGCTCCTAGTTAAAAGCATTGCTTTAGTGTTTGATTTACTACCAAGTCCGTCGGAAAGACCAGCTGAAATAGCATAAATATTTTTCAATGCTCCAGCTAGTTCAACTCCTTTTTTATCTGAGCTTAAAAAGATTTTAAAAGTTTTGTTATTAAAGAAATTTGAAAGAATTTTTGCTTCTTCCAAATCCTCTCCAGCCAGAACTGAGGCTGTAGAAAAATTTTCTGAGACCTCTTCTGCCAGATTTGGCCCTGATAATACTAAAATTTTATTTGACTCTATATTTGCCTCTTTTGATAAAGTTTCAGACATAGTCTCAAAAGTTTTCAAATCAATTCCTTTTGAAGCAAGAATGTATCGATTGGAAGCATGGTGAAAGTTTTTTATTTCTTTAGAAATTATTTTTATGCCATCTGAGGGGATTGCTATAATTACAGTCTTTTCTTCACCAAAACACTCTTCTAAGTCTAAAGTTGGAGATACATTTTCTGAAAGATGTAAATTTGGCAAATACTTAGAATTTTTATTTGCTGTTTGTATTTCTTCATAAATAGAATTATTTTTTGTCCAAATTTTTACTTTGTAGCCATTCAAAGCTAACAAATTGGATAAAACTGTGCCCCAAGATCCTGCTCCAATAACTGAAAATTCTTTCATGGTTAATTTGTTATTAAAAAATCTAAAGTTTCAAGCCCAAATTGATCCCACCACTGATCTCCCATTTTTAAACATTCCTCTAAATTATGATCTGAGGAATTATCTATTTCTGAGTCTACGGAATCCAATTTGGAGTTGATCCTTAAATAATTATCTTTGAATAATGATTCGGCAATTAAATGTTCGCTGTTTGATTCCATTAGTACTTGAATAATGCCTCCTCTTAACCATGAAAATATGCCCCAATTTTTGGTTTTCCTTCCTTTATATGGTTTATCATCGTAACCAGTACCGATACTTAATATTTTTATATTTTCTTCAGGCCATAGTTTTTTTGCTTCAGCATAAGCTATTAAGACTGGATTATTTGATGAAATTGAACCATCTATATACCAATTATCATCAATTTTTATGGCAGGAAAAAAGGTTGGAGCAGCTGAGGTAGCAGATGCGACTTTCCAAGCCTCCAAGTCTTTATCGACGAAAGTTTTAAAAAGTCGAGTCGATCTATTTTTTAGATCATACGAAACAGCGATTGCCGGGGTTTCAGCTTCGGCTAGTGTCAAAGAGCCAAAATATTCTCTAAGCACATTATTTTTTCTTCTTCCTCCATATTTAGGGCCTATAACCCTTGGCATTGAAGTGCTAAAAATTCTTTTTAGATTTCTTGAGGAATAAATATTTACTAGACGAGATCCATTCAATTTTAAAACTGATAGAGCTATGGCTAAAATTCCTCCTGTAGAAGAACCACAAACTAAATCAAACTTTTCCAATAGCGGTTTGTGCATTTCAAATTCTAATTTTCTTAAAAAATTAGCCGATGCTAAACCCCGAACTCCCCCCCCATCTAAAGAAAGCACATACTTAGTCATAAATTATTTAATTTAATTTAGTATTTTAGCTGATATTATTTAATTTTTCTTTTATACATAAAATGCAATCTATAGATTTAAAAACAATTGGGTTTTGGTTGGGAATTATTTCTTTTTTGCTAGTTTTGTATTTGCCTAATCCAGAGGGCTTATCTTCTGAGGGAAGAGTTACAGCTGCGGTATTTTTATTAATGGGCATTTGGTGGGCTTTTGAAGCAATTCCACTTCAGGTAACTGCATTAATGCCGTTAATTCTATTTCCACTACTTAGTGTAGAAGAAATAGCCGTAATTAGTCGAGAGTACATGAACAAGGTTCAATTTCTTTTTGCAGGTGGATTTATAATTGCTCTTGCCATTCAAAAATGGAATCTTCACAAAAGAGTTGCTTTAAATATTCTTAAATTTAGTGGTCTAAACTCACGGGGTATTGTGGCTTCTTTTATGGTGGCTAGTGCTGTTTTGAGTATGTGGGTAATGAATACTTCTACTGCAATCATGCTACTGCCTGTTGGGATATCAGTAATAAAAGTTATAAGTGATACAGTGAATGATGTTAGTGATAATCAAAAATTTAATTTTCAACTCTGTTTGCTTTTGGGAATAGCCTATGCGGCCTCTGTTGGTGGAATTGCTACGCCAATTGGCACTTCGCCAAATGGTGTGTTAATTCAATTTGCTAGTAATAATTACGATTATGATATTGGTTTCGCAAATTGGATATCAATCGGATTACCAATCACATTAGGTCTAGGGCCGTTAATTTGGATATTTCTAACTCGCATAATTTTTCCGGTAAATTTCTCTGCTACTCAAGAATCAAAAGAAAAACTGAATTCAATGCTAAAAGAACTTGGTCCAATGTCAAACGAAGAAAAAAAAGTGATAATGGTTTTCTTAATTACTGCCTTTTTTTGGATATTTAGACAACTGATTGATAACTTGCCAGGCCTATCACTATTGGATGATTCAGTAATTGCTATCACTGGAGCTGTCTCGCTTTTTTTTATAAATGAAAGCAATAAAAAAAATAAACTCCTCATTTGGGATGACGTGCAAAGCGGCTTTCCTTGGGGTCTAATTTTTTTATTTGGTGGAGGTATGGCTCTGGCATATGTCGTAAATGATTCAGGATTGGCTTTGTGGTTAGCATCTTTAATTCCATCTGAAACTTATTTTTGGATAATTTTATTAACAGTAATTGTCATGGTTGTCTTGCTTACAGAGTTAACAAGTAACTTAACAACTACAATTACATTTTTGCCCGTCGTAGCAAGTGTAGGATTAAATATGGGTATAAATCCCCTTCTGCTTATTTTGCCATTAACTATTTCAGCAAGTTGTGCGTTTATGTTACCTGTTGCTACTCCTCCAAACTCAATAGTCTATGCGTCAAATTTAATACCAATTCAAAAGATGGTGAATGCTGGAATATTCATAAATGTCTCAAGTATTTTGTATGTTTTTATAATCTCTTATTTTCTTATTCCAAATCTAATTTAAGCAATTGTTAGTTAATGAAAGTAAGAGTAAAATTTCTATAAGTGTCGCTATTTTAGAATTAACATCAGGGTCTCTAAAATTAGCATTTTTTCAATTTTCCCTGTGCAGGAGGTGATCAAAAATTAATATTAACAATTTATCAGGAATTTCAGGGGTTACCATCTGACAAGGGTTTACCCTTATTCCGACTAATAACCGTTTCGACCGTTATTAGAAAAATATAGCTGAGATGCCTATTTTTAAAACCCCGCTTAGGCGGGGTTTTTTTTATTCGGTTATTAATGCGTGACCTGATGCACAAACGGCCCCGCCATCACAAGTTATGGTTTCCCCTACTGTATAACAGCCTGCTCTAGATGAAAGATAAAGCGCTAACCCGCCTATATCTTCAGCAGTTCCAATTCTTTTTACGGGATTAGTTTTTTCAATATAACTGTAATCATGCCCAACTGCCGAACCAAGCATGTTGCTTGGAAACGCTCCAGGAGCAATTGCATTTACAAGTATATTTTCTTTAACTAGTCTAGCTCCCAAAACTCTTGTTAAGTGATGCACGGCAGCTTTTGAAGAACTATAGACGTAACTTTCGTATACCGGAGTGCCAATTCCATCAATGGAACCAATGTTAATAACTCTAGCTGGATTTTCTCTAGTTCCTGCAGGCCTTAATAAAGGTAAACACTTTTGTGTCATATAAAAAAGACCTTTCACATTGATATTCATTACTTTGTCCCAGCCTTTTTCAGCAAACTCATCGATGGGTTCACCCCATGAGGCTCCGGCATTATTTACCAAAATATCAAGTTTTGATTCATAAGCTGTAAGCTCCTCAACTAGCTTCTCTATTCCTTCCATTGTTGAACCGTCGCCGGGAATAGAAATGCATTCTGCTGAATACTTTTTTGAAAGTTCTATTGCTTTTGCATCACACGCATCTGCTTTTCGTGCGGAAATATATACTTTTGCACCATTGGCTAAATAAGCTGAAGCTATCATCTCCCCAATACCTCTTGATCCGCCTGTTACAAATGCTACTTTGCCTTTTACTGAAAAAATTTCATCTAATTTCATTGCTACTCTCCCTAAGAATTTATTTTTAATATTTTTGGTTTGTATTTTTCATTTTCATCAATTTGACCATATGCTGCAATAATTACAAGATCGCCAACTGAGGCCTTTAAAGCCGCTGCTCCGTTCATAGAGATTGTTTTAGAGCCTCTCTTAGCTTCGAATGCGTAAGTAATCAATCTTTCCCCATTATTTAAATTGTAAATGTGTATTTGTTCGTTTGGCTTTATTCCAGTTTGTTCTAGATAATCAAGATCAATTGCACAGGATCCTTCATAGTCTATTTCTGTATGGGTTACAGGTACTCGGTGAATCTTTGCTTTTAAAACTGTAATTAACATTTTTAATAAAAGTGGCGGACCGGACGGGGCTCGAACCCGCGACCTCCGCCGTGACAGGGCGGCGTTCTAACCAGAACTGAACTACCGGTCCGCAAAAATTGAGATTATACATAGGTGAAAGAAGAAAATTTAAATTATTTCTTTATTTAATGACTTCCAGGAAAGCTTTTGAGGAATTATGGTGGGCGATACAGGACTTGAACCTGTAACTTCCACCGTGTAAAGGTGGCACTCTACCAATTGAGTTAATCGCCCAAAATATTGAAAACATTATACATACACAAGACAAAATCAAAATGGACATATCTATAAAAATCAGGCATATTTTTTATCCGTTTTAGGAGAAGAATGCATAAATTAGAATCTCAGATATATAAATCTAAATTACAAACTACATCCGAAGAGTTCAAAAAAAATAAAGAGTCAATGCTCGGAATGTTGGAAGAAATTGATACTCTTTTAGATGAAGCTGAAGCTGGAGGAGGACCAGATCACCAAAAAAGATTGGCTGCTAGGGGCAAACTTCCAGTCAGAGAAAGAATCTTTAATTTTTTAGATCCTGATAGTCCCTTTTTAGAAATAAGTGGTCTTGCAGGATACAAATCTGATTATCCAGTTGGCGGTGGAGCAGTAGCTGGCATCGGTGTTTGTTCTGGAATTGAATGTATTATTTTTGCAAACGATCCAACTGTATTAGCTGGAGCAATGCATTATTACTCTGTAAAGAAATGGATGAGGTCTATGGCCATTGCCAGAGACTGCAGAATTCCATTTATCCAATTTGTTGAATCCGCTGGGGGAGATTTAAGACCAAGAGGAGCAATGTCAGCAGGAGCAATGGGGCACTTTGCTGAATCTGGAAGACAATTTTATGAAATAACTGAACTTTCAAAATTAAATATACCTACTGTAACGGTAACGTTTGGAACTGCTACAGCTGGAGGTGCCTATCAACCAGGTATGTCAGACTATAATATTTTTGTAAAGGATCAAGCAGATGTTGCTTTAGCTGGACCACCTTTAGTCCAAATGGCCACCGGTGAAATATCAAGCAGAGAAGATATAGGTGGAGCAAAAATGCATGCCGAAAAATCTGGACTAGCTGAATATCTGGCTGATGATGATTTGGATGGGATTCGAATTGCAAGAGAAGTAATGTCTCATTTAAATTGGGTTAAAGAAGGTAATGAGCCGAGATTTTCTATAAAACCACCGCTTTATGACCAAGAAGATTTACTTGGTATAGTTGAGCCTAATTTAAAAACTCCATTTGATATAAGAGAAATAATAGGTCGAATAGCTGACGGATCACAATTTGAAGAATTTAAACCCCTTTTTGGCCCAACATTAATTTGCGGGTTCATTTCAATTCATGGTTATCCAGTTGGAATTTTAGGAAATAATGGAATGTTATTTCCAGATGCTTCTCAAAAAGCAGCACACTTTATTCAGTTGTGTAATAAAAGAAATATACCACTTGTATTTTTGCAAAACATAACAGGATTCATGGTTGGAAAAGACTATGAGCAAGATGGATCCATTAAAAAAGGAGCCCAAATGCTTAATGCTGTTTCAAATTCAAATGTACCGCATTTAACTGTCATTATTGGAAATTCTTACGGAGCTGGCACCTATGCTATGTCAGGAAGAGAGTTTGGCAATTCTTTTACATTTTTATGGCCCACTGCAAAAATTGCTGTCATGGGCGGAGAAGTAATTGCAGGAGTAATGTCTATAGTTAGAAGAGGACAAGCAGCGAGAAAAGGAATTAAATTTGATGAAAAAGCTGATGCTGAGATTGTAAAAAATCAGCAGATTGGTCATGACAAAGCATCGGTTGCCCTGAAAGCAACAAGTGTTTTGAGTGACGATGGGATAATAGATCCTAGAGACACCAGAAATATTTTAGGGATGTGTCTTTCGATAGTTAATAATAATGAAGTAAAAGGCTCAGAGGGTTTTGGAGTATTTAGATTATGACAATCAAAAAACTCCTTATTGCCAACAGAGGAGAAATCGCTAGTAGGATTATTTCAAGTGCACATGATATGGGCATAAGTTGTGTTGCAATCTATACAGAGGCTGATAAAGACACACCATATGTTAGAGAAGCTGATCAAGCCTTTAAACTTTCTGATTCTTATTTGAATTCAAAAGAAATTTTAGATATAGCTCTTAAATCAAATTCAGACGCAATTCACCCTGGCTATGGTTTTTTATCTGAAAATGCAGCTTTTGCTAATCAAGTTAAAAAATTAAATATTAAATGGGTTGGTCCTTCTTCAAATGCCATAAAAAAAATGGGAGATAAATTAACTGCAAAAGAAATTGCAATAAAAGCTAACGTCCCTACTTTACCAATGACTTCAGATCCAAAAAAAGCTAATTCCATTGGCTATCCAATACTTGTGAAAGCTGCTGCCGGAGGTGGCGGGAAAGGAATGCGTATCGTCGAAAAAGCCAAGGACTTAAAAGAGTCTATCAAAGCTGCAGAAAGAGAAGCTGAGGGTGGTTTTGGTGATAAAAGAGTATTTCTAGAAAGATACATTAAAAGATCGAGACATATAGAAATACAAGTATTAGGAGATGCATTTGGAAATATTGTCCACCTTGGTGAAAGAGAATGTTCCATTCAAAGACGTCATCAAAAAATTGTAGAAGAATCTCCCTCTCCAATGGTTGATGAAGAAATGCGTGAAAAGATGGGAGAAGCAGCAATAAAGCTAGCTTCGAAACTCAAATACGAATCAGCCGGAACGGTAGAGTTTTTGGTTGATGAAAAAACAAAAGAATTTTGGTTTTTAGAAGTAAATACAAGACTACAAGTTGAACACCCTGTTACTGAAGAAGTCACCGGAATAGATTTGGTGAAAGAACAATTAAGAATAGCATCTGGAGAAGAATTAGGTTACGAACAAGCAGACATAGATTTTTATGGCTCGTCAATAGAAGTAAGACTTTATGCTGAGGATCCTGGAAATGATTTCCTTCCAGTGACAGGTAAAATGATAGCCTTTGAGCCAAGTGATGATCCATTAGTTCGTTGGGATGTCGGAATTGAAGGCGGTTCAAATATAACTGCTAATTTTGATCCTATGTTAGCAAAAGTAATTTCTTTTGGAGAAACTAGGTTGGAAGCAGCCAACAAACTAGCTCTTGCACTGGAAAATAGTCACTTTGGTGGAATGAAAACAAATAGAGATTATTTAATCTCAATTTTAAGATCTAAAGAATATTTAGAGGGAGATACAACTACTGATTTTGTTGAGAGAGTTAATTTAAATTTTGAAGTTGATTTAACAGAAGAAGAAATTTTTAATTTCGCAAAAGTTGGTGCTATGTGGATGCAAGGCAAAAACAGAAGTGAAGCGATGGTTTTACAGAATATTCAATCTGGTTGGAATAATGCAAGACTCCCCTACCAAGAAGTCAAATTATCGCTTGAAGATCAAGAGTACAGGGTGAAATATAAGTCATTAAAAAATGGAAATTTTGTTAGCGCAGAAAACGAAATTATTAGAGTGTTTGATTGGTATGAAGATTTTATTGATGTGGAAATATCTAATGTTAGATATCGATCTAAAATTACCACGGACGATGATTTGCTTCTCATTCAAACACATAAAGGAAATTTGTTATTTAAAATTTTGCCGAAATTCAATATTACTCAGGAAGAAGCAATAAAAGGTGGGCTTACTGCGCCCATGCCGGGAAAGGTTGTAGAAATAAAGATTAAGAAAGGATCAAATATAAAAAAAGGCGATACTTTAGTAATACTAGAAGCAATGAAAATGGAACATAAGGTTTTGGCGCCTGATAATGGAAAGATTAAAGAAGTATTGATTAAAGAAAATGATCAAGTTGAAAATGGACAGACTTTAGTTGTCCTTGATTAAGTCTCCCAAGATCTAGATACAGAAAGTGGATGATCTGTTAGCAAAGAAAAAAAATCATCGGGATTTATAGCTCCACCTTCCGGCGCAAATACCCCTTTTTTGTTAATCTTGTTTTCCAATAAAAGTTTTAATCCAAAAGCGAGAGGAAATCCGGTAATTGCTCCCATCCCCCATGAGTTTGAAAGCTCTTCTTCTGACAAGGTAACAGCAACTGATGCATTTTTATTGTCTTTAAGTCCTCTAGCTAAACCATAAATTGACGGTAATCCCTCAATCTGCTTTTCAATACTTGGAGTACCAATTTTTCTTTCCAACCATTCCAACAAAGAAGCTCCTTGTTTAAAACTAATTAATTTTTTATCGAGAAGCCATCTTAAGATTTTAATAATATAAATATTACTCTGTTTACTCCCATGACAAGCATTAACCGATTCTTTTAAATCATTAAAATGATGAGGAAAAGTAATTGCCTCTGGATGACCAAAAGTAAAAGCATCATAATTACCGCGACCAGGGTAATGAATTTTAATTTTCTCCAGTGGCTTGGTTAGTTTATATTTTTTATCTTTGTAAACTTTAATTTCACCAGATATTTGTTGTAAACCATGTTCCATTGCTGCGTTGATTCCCTTTTGAGAAGACTCATCTTCAGGTTTTGCACTACTCACGTCCCAACCAGTTATTATCGATTCAGCTTCATCAAGCTCATTCATAGCTTTTAGACCCAGCAAATTGCTAATTCCCGGACTAGCGCCTAAGCCGACAATAGCAGTAATATCATTTTTTAAAGCTTCATCGTTTAATTTAAGCATCTCCTCTGTTGGTTCCCAATCATCACAAATATCAAAATAATGACATTTACATTTTATTGCTGACTTTAGAATAGGTAAGCCAAATTTAAAAAATGGCCCGGTTGTATTCAAAACAATATCATGGTCCGACATTACTTTCTCAAGGTGTTCTTTATCAGTTACATCTAGTCCAATTCCAGCGAACCTATCATCAAAATGATTCGAAAATTCTTTTGCATTGGCCTCATTTAAATCAGCAATAGTCACTTTTGAAATATTAGGATAATTAGAAATGGCAAAGGAAGAAAATCTACCCATTCCTCCGCTTCCACCTAAAGCTAATACTTTCATTATTTAATAGAAAATTCTTGACCAATAGCTTGGCAACTTTTAGACCATAAAAGATTTCTTACTTCTTCATTGTCATAAAAACTTTCAAGAGGATAAGCTTTTGCCTCTCCTTTTATGGCCGAAAACATTCCGCCCATACCAGGGCCAACAAAGTCTCCAGAATTGATAGATGAATCGGCAATAGATTTAAGAATTCCAAGAGCTCCGTCTTCTCTTGATTGTCCTAACTTCATCATTTGTCGAGTGATCCATTTTCCCATGCCACCATCTTTAACTGTTGTAGTTTGAAGATCAGTTTCAGCTAATCCTGGATGAGCAACAATTGCCTTTATATTAAGATTTGTAGCACTTAATTTATGATGCAAAGCAGCTGTAAAAGCAGCATTTGCGAGCTTGGTTTGGTTATATCTTAACCACCTAGCTCCTCCCAATATGCTTGTGCCATTACCACCTAAATTCCCACCATTTTTTTGTAAATATTCAGATTTTAAAATCTTTGATGGTTGTTTTCTCGCAATACTTGAATGGTTAATTATTCTTGCTTCCCCTCTCAAAGATTCTGCTTTTTTTAATAAAGGAAATAAAAGTTTTACTAATAAAAAATGAGAAAGGTGATTGGTTTGCATTTGTACATCATATCCATCTATGGTTGCAATATCTTCTAGTGCCATTACTCCAGCATTATTACAAAGAACATCTAATCCATCTATTGCAGATTCTTCAATATTTTTAGTAGATTCTTTAACTGAATTAAAATTTTGTAGATCACATTCTATCCTTATAAAATCTCCATTTGGGGTATTCGCCTTAAGACTTTCATACGATTTTACAGATCTTTCAGATTGTCTATTTAGAAGTAAAACCTTTGCACCAAGTTTTCCACATGCATTCGCAGCAACATATCCGGTTCCAGAAGTAGTGCCTGTAATCGCGATGGTTTTTCCCTCTAATGAAGGTAAAGAATTGAACAAATTTTCATAATGTTTGGTTTTTAAATTTGGTTTTGTATATGACATTGAATTAATCCCAATTTGGTTTTCTTTTTTCTAAAAATGCAGCTATTCCTTCTTTGGCATCTGGCCCTTCAAAAGTTTTAGCTATCTGTTTTTGCAAAAATGGTAATGCTTCATCAAAAGCCATTGCATCTTGTTTTTCATATGCTTCTAAACCAAATTGCATTGTACCGGGGGCTAGATTAGATAATTCTTCCGATAGATTTTTTACATGCTCATCTAATTGTTCTTTTTCAACAAAATCATTTATCAAGCCCCACTCTTTGGCTTTAGATGCATCGATTGGCTGACCTCTCATTATAAAATCCAAGCCAGCTCTCTTAGGCATTACTCTAAACAATCCAGCCATCACCATGTGAGGCCAAAGTCCTCTTAGAATCTCTGGTGCTGAAAACTTTGCTTCTTTGATTGCAATAGCATGAGTTGAATTGGTTACCATCAATAACGCTCCTGCTAGGACAGAGCCCTGAATTTTACAAATTACAGGCTTGTATAAATGTCTTAACATTAAACTTATATCGTCAGCTCCTTCTATTTTAGGGACGTTTGATTCAGATTCCTCTCTTCTTAGGTCCGCACCTGCACAAAAAATATCTCCCTCTGCTGCAATAATTATTACTCTGACTGATCTTTCTTGTTTTGCATATGCCAATGCAAAACAAATTTCATTTACCATGACATTGTTCAGAGCATTTTTCTTCTCAGGACGGTTCAAGGTAATTGTTAATATATTTTTATTCTCTTCAATTTTAGTTGCTTGAAAATTCAAACCCTTCAGAGATAGCTTTTCTTGACTCATATTTGTTTTAATAATTGTTCAGGGAAATTTATCTTTTTTGCTCTTAAGTATTCTCCCAATGATTTTGCTTGTCCATCCATTCTAGTTGATGAAGATACACCATCTTGAAGAATGTCGTGAACATAAAAATTTAAGGAATAAATATTAGGTAATTCAAATCTATCTATCTCAAATCTCTCCAAATCTGGTAAAAGTTCTTTAAGTTTTTTTACAGTTAAAAAATCAAATAAAAAAGAATATGCCTCTTGCGATTTAGCCCATACCCCTAAGTTTGCGCAGCCCCCTTTATCGCCAGATCTTGTTCCAAAAATCTTTCCAAAGTAATCTTCCTTTAAATTATCGATACTAATTTTTGGATTTTCATATGGAATTTTTTGGTAATATTTTTCTTCAAGATTTAACTGACTGGTTGGAATAACATCTATGATCTTTCCATCAACATGTATGTGCTCTTTTATGAATTTACTGTCTACTAATGCAGGCCAATATTCAATATAAGCTCCGTTAGGCACGACTCCACTTCTTCCAGTCCATCCAGGAAAATTTGCTAATGCTAATTCAACAATTTTTGCATTAAACAACCTTCCAACAAGATCTGGATTTGAAGACATCACATCTATTCTTAAAAAAGCTTGAGCTTCCTCATTTGAAATTGGATTTTCTTTATCAGTTCTGTGTAATTGAATATCAACTTTATCAAATTGATCTTGGCCACCAACAGATTTAAATATTTGGTCAACTATTAATTTAGATTTCTCTTCGATGTCTAAACCTGTAAGAAGCAATTCAACCCCATTTCTAAAACCTCCTACTAAGTTAATGCAAACTTTATGAGTTTTGGTAGGACTACTTCCTCTATTATTGGTAACTAAAACTCTATCTTTTGATTCTTGAGTAATTTCTAAAGTGTCAAAATGACTAATCACGTCTGGATTTAAATAAGCCGGTGAACCTATCTCATAAAGTAACTGAGCTGTAACTGTACCTACTGAAACTAGTCCGCCAGTATTTTCATGTTTTGTGATTACAAAACTACCATCTTCATATATCTCTGCAATTGGATATCCGATATTATCAAAGGTAGGAACCTCTTGAAAAAAAGAATAATTACCTCCGGTAGCTTGAGCTCCACATTCAATTATATGCCCTGCAGCAAGAGCTCCAGCAAGTTCATCATATTGATCACGTGACCAATTATATTTCCACGCTGCTGGACCTATGACGACAGCAGCATCTGTAACTCTTGGACAGATAACTACATCTGCTCCTTTATCTAAAGCTTCTTTTATTCCCCATGCCCCTAGATAGGCATTGGCAGTAATTGGTTTTTTTTCATATTTTTGTAAATCTAATGATTTATCAATGTTCGTTAAATTTTCGCCGCCTTGATATAGTTCATCGATTCTTGGCATTAAATCATCGCCCTCAATGTGAGCTACTTTCAAATCTAAACTCAATTCGTCAATAATTTCTTTAACCGATTCAGCCATAGATGAAGGGTTTAGGCCCCCTGCATTTGTGACAATTTTTATATTTTTTTCTTGAGCTAATTTTGCTATATCTCTAAATTGTTTTAAAAAAGTCCCCACATAGCCATGTTGTTCTCCCCTTTTAAGCCTTTGATTATATAGAATGGTCATCGTTAGTTCTGCTAAATAATCACCAGTTAAAACATCAATAGGGCCCCCTTCAATCATATCTCTAGCAACAGATAATTTATCTCCATAAAATCCACTGCAATTTGCTATTCTTATTGAATCACTTTTCATTAATCTCTCTCAATCTCTCACTCAAACCGGCAAAGTAAATACCAATTAACAGAATAATAACACCTATGAGTTGTCCAAATAATAATATCTCTGAAAAAAAATAAGCTCCCAGAATAGTTGCTGTAATAGGTTGAAACAATAGTAATAATGATGAAAGTTGCGGTCTAATTTTTGATAAACCATAGATCACTAATCCTTGTCCTAAAATCTGAACAAAAATGGCTTGGCCTAAGAAATTAAACCAACCAAATACTGAATAAGGAATTGGATTATCCAGCTCATAAAGTGATGCTATTCCGAAAGGAATGCACGCAAAAAGTGAAGAATAAAATATTAAATTAAATGTGTTGAATCTGTTTGAAAGCTTATTTACAGATAATAAATAACCTGCATAAAAAAATGCAGCTAATAAAGCTAACAAATCACCAAAAGAAAAATATAATCCACTGAAACTAGGGTTGTTACTTACTAAAACATAAACACCCATCAAACTAATTAATAAGGAAATTAAAAAAAGGTTGTTTAATTTATCCTTAAATATTAAAAACCCAAGTATGCAAACATAAAGAGGAGCCGTATTAACAAATAATGTTGCATGAGCAATTGAAGTAAAAACTATAGATGAGTGCCACAAAGCAATATCTGTGCCAAAGCATAATCCTGGAATACTTATGACTAATAACTCTTTTAAGGTTAAAACTTTAATTTTATTTGTAAAAATTCCATAGAAAAAAATTAAAATTGTTGCAAATAAAAACCTATAAAAACCTGTGAATGAAGGTCCTATTTCACTAAACCTTACAAAAATTGGAGCTAAGCCAATTAAACAGCCTCCAATACAGGTTAAGGTAATAGGAATAATATTTAACTTTCTGGTAGTCATATTTTTAAATAGATTCGCTATACTGCATTAATGTCAGAGTTTGTTCAAAAGAAAAATACAAATATTATCTCTGTTACTGAACTCAATACCTCAGCAAAAAAACTATTAGAAAATGATTTCTCTTCTGTTTGGGTAACAGGAGAAGTATCAAATTTCAGATCATATGATTCTGGCCATTGGTATTTCAAAATTAAAGATAAAAACTCTGAAATTCAATGCGTAATGTTTAAATTTAGAAATAGCTCAATAAATAAAAAGCCTTTAGATGGTGACAACTTAATTCTTAAAGGAAACGTATCCATGTACGTTGCTAGAGGATCTTACCAATTTCAAGTAGATCAAATTGAATATGCAGGTGAAGGAGTTTTGCTTAAGAACTTTGAAGATTTAAAAAAAAGATTAACAGAAGAAGGTATTTTTGATGCAGAGCACAAAAAAATAATTCCAAAATTAATTAAAAATATCGCTGTTATAACTTCTCCAAATGGAGCTGTTATTCAGGATATCAAAAATGTACTTTCAAGAAGAGCTCCCCTAATGAAAGTTTACTTAATACCAAGTCTAGTCCAAGGCGAAGGATCAGAAACTAACCTCATTGATTCATTTGAAAAAATTCTTAAATTACATAAAACAGAAAAAATAGATGTGGTTGTAATTGCAAGAGGTGGAGGTTCTTTAGAAGACTTATGGAGTTTCAATTCCGAAAAACTTGCGAGGAAAATTCATGAATTCGAAATTCCTGTGGTTAGTGCTATTGGTCATGAAACAGATTTTACAATTTGTGATTTTGTCAGTGATTTGAGAGCGCCCACTCCTTCGTCGGCAGCAGAAATCTTAAGTGAGTTCTTTGTGAACATAATAGATTCAATTACTTTTTATAAAAGCCAATTAAAAAAAGAGCTTAATTCTAAACTTTTAATATTGGGCAACTCTTTAGAAATGACTTCAAAAAGTTTAATCAATCCGCAAACAAAATTAAAAGAAGATTCTTTAAGAACTGACGAATTAAGTAATAAACTAAAATATTTATTAAACTCATTTGTTACTGAAAAAAAATATCTTATTGAACGGAATGTTCTAACCATTAAAAAACTAAATCCTAAGAATTATATTAATACTGGAAATAATCAAATTTCTACGCTAGAAAAAAGTTTAAAAGTTCTCTCAAAAAATATGGTGAATATTAAAAAGGAGACTTTTAAGGGAATAGTTAAGGAGCTTGAAGCTCTCAGTCCATTAGAAATATTAGCTCGAGGATATTCAATTACTAAAATCAAATCATCACAGAGAATAATCAGAGATTCAAAAAATTTAAAAATTGGAGACATAATTTCTTCAGTAGTTGCCGATTCAGAAATAGAGTCGAAGATCACTAAAATTGATTAAGGTTTTACTTATATTATTTCTCAGTCTACTTAGCTGCGCTAATAAGATTTCATATTCTCCTCAGTGTAATTTTCCTGCCTCTGTTATGGAAAAAGGAGGATTAATTAAAAGTACTTTTAATTCTATTCAGAAAGAAAGGAATATTTTTAAAAAAAATATCTCTTGCTACGAAGGAACCGTAAAAAAAATAATTTCACCTATTTCTTTTTTTTCTGACAGTTCGATTTATATCAATGATGGAGTCATACTTAATAATAGGATGTTTAGAGAATCAAAAATTGTTATTAAAGAAAGGAAATTTAATAATATTTCTAATGAAGATTTAAAAAGAATAAAAATTGAATCCAAAATTTTAAAGAAAAAGATTCTATCTAAATTTTATTCCGAAAATATAGATTTTCCTCTTCACACTCCTGCTTCTGGAATAATTTCAAGCGAATATGGAGTAAAACGCGTTATAAATAATATTCCTAGAAATCCACACTTAGGATTAGATATAGCAGCCTCAAATGGAACTCCAATTTATGCTGCTGAATCAGGATTAATCATTTTAGCTAGAGATTTCTTTTACAGAGGAAAAAATATTTTAATTGATCATGGTTTTGATTTTAAAACTTCTTATTCACATCTTGCAGAGATTCTTGTCGATGAGGGTGATCTGGTTAAAAGAGGAGAATTAATTGGATTTATGGGCGCAACTGGAAGAGTAACAGGTCCACATTTGCATTTTGAAGTAATCTTCATAGGAGAAAAGTTAAATCCAGAATTTTTTCTAACTAAAGATTAAGGACCTTTTCCATTTCTTCAAGAGTTTGTGGGCCTTGAAGAATATTGCTTAATTCACCTTTTTTATTAATAACAAAAGTAACAGGTAAAGATTCTGGAATCGTGTAGCTATAAATATTTTGAGGATCGGTTATTAGTGAAGGAACTTCAGCATTAATCTTTTTTAATTGAGTTTCTAATTCCTCTCCCTCTAATCTATCAAAATTAAATAAGAAAACATTTAATTCATTACTATATTTAGCATTTAGTTTATTCAATTCTGGAATTTCTTTTATACAAGGTGGGCACCAATCTGCCCAATAATTGATGACTACCCATTTTCCTTTTAAATCATCTAAAAAAATTTTTTTATCATCGCTCGTGATTAAATCAGGTTTAGCGCAACCAACTAATAAGAAAATAAATGCATAAACTGATATTTTTTTTAATTTCATAATTTCAAACTTTATTAACTTCAGATATGATCCGTTTAATGTTCACTAAAATTTTAGACAGATTAGATTTCATAAGAAGAATAATTATAAATTTCTTTTTTGTTATTTTTTTAACAATCTTTCTCATAGGTCTATTTATATTTCCTTTTCTTACAGATGATAGTGTAGATGTTAAAGGTCATATATTAAGTCTTAAAACTAGCGATATATCAGATAAAAACTCCTCATATTTAAATCCTCAAAGTAACTTAACGATATATGAAGTTGTTAAGGCTTTTGAAATTGCATCTGAAGACAGTGATGTTGAAATTATTTTCATTGATCTTTCTTATCTTAACATTTCTTCTGTTTCGGCTTATGAAGTTGGTAAATCAATAAATCTCCTTAAAGAAAAAGGAAAAAAAGTCATTGCTTATGGAGATTTTTTAACACAATCGCAATATTTGTTAGCCTCATATGCTAACGAAATAATACTGAATCCTTTTGGTGTGGTTTATTTGGAAGGATTTAAGAAGTATCAAATCTATTTAAAGGAATTTTTAATTAATAACAAAATAAATGTGAATACTTTTGTTGCTGGAGACTACAAATCAGCTACTGAAATTTTTACTAACTCTGAAATGTCAATCGAAGACAAAAAACAGTCAAAAGTTTTTTTAACCGATCTTTGGAATAACTGGCTTTTGGAGATAAATAAAAATAGAAAAAATCTAAATATCGAAATTAATTATTTTATAAATAATTTTAATAACTTAGATATAAATTTAACTGCTGCTGAAAAAGCAAAAAAGTATGGACTGGTTGATAAAATATTAAATAGAGTTGAACTGCGCAATTATTTTTCAGATTTGAACAATCTCGATCAAAACAATGAAAACGCCAATCCAAAAATTCTAAGCCTTGAGTCCTACTATCAGTCAAAAAAATCTTCTGAATCAATAAGCGAGAAAATTGTAATACTCAATGCATATGGAGAAATAATAGATGGTTCTTTCCAAGAAAATCAAATTGCTAGTGAATTCTTTGCAAGAAAAATTAGAGAAATTTCTAATGATCCTGAAATAAAAGGTTTACTTTTGAGAGTGAATTCTCCCGGTGGTAGTGGCTTTGCCTCTGAAGTCATCAGGCAAGAACTTCTTAATTTAAAAAAACTGGAAATACCTTTTATTGTGTCAATTTCAGATGTAGCTGCCTCTGGAGGTTATTGGATATCTGCAAATGCTAATGAGATTTGGGCTACCCCTCTGTCTGTGACAGGTTCAATAGGTGTTTTCGCTTTACTACCTTCAATCGAAGATGCTTTGTCAAGTTATGGTATTGAATACGACGGAATAAGCACAACAAAATTTAATCCTTCTCTTATTTCAAATCCAGATTCAAATTTAAAGAATTATATTCAAAATTATGTAGATAGAGCTTATCTAGATTTTATTGAACTTGTTTCTGACGGCAGGAAAATTGATACAGAATCAGTTAAAGAAATTTCAAATGGGAAAATATGGACTGGAACACAAGCATTAAACAATGGGCTTGTTGACAAATTAGGAACTCAATCAGAAGCATTAAATCGATTAAAAGAAATAATCGGAAATGAAGAAATTGAAGTTGAATATTTAAATTTTGAACAAACTTTTTTAGATTTTGTAAGAAGTAATATTTTTAATTTTAAATCCATCTTAAACCTTTTTTCTAAGGAATTAAGTTTGAAAGATTTTTTATTTGAAGAATTCTATTTTTTGGAAAAAAATATAATAGATTTAAGATTAGACTGCATAAGTTGTTCAATTAAATAAGCTCTTTTATAAGAGGAATAGAAATGTTTTGTTTTCTTTCCATAGTAAGTTTGTCGAGTTTGTTTACTAGTATTTGTAATGTTTCTAGATTTCTTGAACTATGATTCATAATAAAATCTAAGTTTTTTTCTTTAATAGATAATCCTCTTTTTATTAATTCAATTTCTATTATATGTTTCTTATCTTTATCAGTTAATCTAGGTATCACTAGCTCTATATTTGAATTTATTCTAGATTTTAAATCAGGTAAAAGAATATTTTTCTGAATTAATGAATTTTCTCTCAGTATTAATCTAGAATTATTAATTTTTGATGAATTGTAGAGATTGAACAAATCAATTTCAGAAATTTTATTTTCAAAACATTCATTAAATGAATCAATGAAAATATGACTAAAACTATCTAAATCTTTTAAGACTCTACTTTTATTATCTCTCATAGAAATAAATATGCATTTATAATTTTTTTCTAAATTATTGTATAAAGCCTGAAAAATATAGGAATTTATAAGCTCATCTCCCTTAAAAATTAAACAATGATTATCAGATGATAAAAAGTCATTCGATTTATTTCTTACTTCTTCGCAAAAACTCAAACTTTTAATATCATCGAAATGAATTTTATAGTTAAGACTTAAATTAAGAGTTGTTTGAATCATAAGTTTAAAAAATTTGCTTAAAAACTGCTCTTCCAGGATATTTTAGATAATTATAAATACTTAAAATAATGGTAAATATTAAAAGAATTTCTAGAAAAGTAATTATTTCTTTCAATATAAAATATCCTGAGGCATTAATAATTATTAACCCTAAGTAGACCATTAAAAATAGTGCATTTAGTTTTCCTGAAAAATGAGGTCTAACTTCATAATCTTTAACTAAAAGAGAAGCTAAAATAAAACCAACAATAACAAAAACATCTCTTCCTAGAATTATAAAGGCCATGATTGAATCTATCTCTCCAATTAAAGATAAGGATATTAAGGCTCCTAATATCAATGTTTTATCTGAAATTGGGTCAGCGATTTTGCCAAATTCGCTTACAAGATCATATTTCCTAGCTATTGATCCATCAAAAAAATCTGTAATTGCAGCCAAGATATATAAAAGAATCGCCCACAAGAAATTATTATCAAGAATAAATAAGACAATTGGATAAACCAAGAAAAATCTGAAAATTGTAAGTAAATTAGGTAATACTCTTAACATTTTATATTGGATTAAACTCTAAAAAAATCTCTTCATAGTTAATAGAATTGATATTGAACGATGAATTATTTTTAAAAAGTTTTTCAATATCACTTATCTTCCCTAAAAGATTAGAAGAAAAGATAACATCATTGTTATTAAGCTTATTAAGAGAAAGATCATCAAAAAAAATTATATTTTCTAACTCTTGGGAAACTATATCGTATTCTTCAATTGATTTTATATTTGAAATACGAATAAAAACGGGTTTAAAAGTTTTTTTGTTGAGATAGACTTTTTTCTTTTTCTGGAGAAAATCTGCAGTTAGATCATAGATACTTTTTGATGTGTACTTCTTTGAGAAGTCTATTTTTTTGCTTTTTGAAGAATATGTCTTATAGCAATTTTCTTCTTTTAAAGTTATTTCACAATAGAAAGATTCATCGCTTAAATATCTATTATTAATATAAGAGCTATTCGCCCTTTCTTCTTTTTGTTCTAAACTTAAAAAGTTAAGGTCATTTGAATCTAAGATTGGAAATATTAATTTTGTATCTCGTTCGTTTGAAAATTTTAATAATTCCTTTTTAAATTCTTTGCATTTATTATTTAACAAATCATATTCATTTTTAGAATTTAGGTCTGTTTTGCATAAAATCCAAGCAGCTATAGAAGATCTTTCTTCAAGAGAAATTGAAAGATTACTGTCTAAAAACTTTTTTCTTAAAAGTTTTGCATTTACTATGATTTTTATCTTATTTGGATTGACAAATTCATAAGACTTTACATAAGTTTGAGGAAGTAAATTTCTTATTAAATTTCTTTGCTGGTCGAATTCGCTTTTACTCCCTAAAATTCTGATGGAAGATATATCTATAGCCTTTCTAAGAGAATTATTTGTATTTGATTTTTCATCATCCAGAATAATTACATGTTCATTTGGAAAAGAACTTAAAATATAAGTTGAAAAAAGACTCAGAAAAATAAATAGATAAAGATTTTTTATTAACGGTTTCATACTGATATTGAATTATAATATTATTCAGATAATTTTCTTTAAATTCCGTCAATAGGTTTATCTTGTCCAAAAAAAATAAAATATCTTATAAAACTTCTGGTGTTGATATTAAAAAAGGTGATGCCTTAATTAATCTAATCAAACCTTTTGCTAAAAAGACTAACAGACAAGAAATCATGGAGGGTATTGGTGGATTTTCAGCAATTACCTCAATACCGAAGAGATATAAAGACCCATTGATTGTTAGTGCTACTGATGGAGTAGGAACTAAAATTGAAATAGCAGAACTCATGAAAAATCATTCTACAATTGGTGAAGATTTGGTTGCTATGTGTGTAAACGATCTTATTACCTGTGGTGCAGAGCCTCTATTTTTTCTAGATTATCTAGTAACAGAAAAAATTAATTTATTGAAGGCCAAAGAAATAATCAAAGGCATAGCTAAGGGATGTGAAATTGCAAACTGTTCTTTAATAGGTGGAGAAACTGCTGAGCATCCTAATGCATTCCCTAAAGAAAAATATGATCTTGCTGGATTTAGCGTTGGAGTTGTTGAGAAAAAAAATATTTTGAGAAAAAACAAATTAAAAAATGGTGATTTACTAATTTCGCTAAAGTCCTCAGGGCTTCATTCGAATGGTTTTTCTCTAATAAGGGAATTAATAAAAAGAAAAAAATTAAATTTAAAAACAAAAATTGGAAGTAAAAATTTAGGTGAAATGTTACTTCATCCAACAAAAATATATGTAAAAGAGATTCTTGAATTACAAAAAAATATAAATTTAAAAGCAATAGCTCATATTACTGGTGGAGGACTTATTGGTAATTTGAAAAGAGTAATCCCCGAAAGAATTGAAATTAATCTTTTCAAGAATTCATTATTTAATTTCAATAAAAAATTGTTTTTACTTATACAAGAAGCATCTAATTTGTCTGATGAGGAAATGTTAAATACATTTAATTGCGGTAATGGCATGGTCATCGTAATTAGTGAAAATGAATTAGAAAAAACGAAAAAAATACTTATTAAATTAAGAATCGGTTATAAAATTATTGGAACTTGCTCTAATTTAAAAAAAGGAAATTCTTTAGTAAATATTAATTGAATTTTAAAAATGAAGAAATTTAAGATAGCTGTCTTTGTTTCGGGAAATGGTTCTAACTTACAAGCTTTAATAGATGTAAGTAAAAATTTAAACTGTCCATATGAGATAGAGCTAGTATTTTCCAATAATCCAAATGTCTATGCTTTAAAAAGAGCTTTGCAAAACAATATTCCTACTCTAACTTTGGATCACAAAAACTTTAAAAACAGGCAGGAATTTGATTCATCTTTGAGTAACAATTTAAAAAAAATAGATTTTGATTTAATCGTTCTTGCCGGTTTTATGAGAATTTTGGGTAGTGAATTTATAAAAACATATGAAAATAAAATCATTAATTTACATCCTTCGCTTTTACCCAAATACCCAGGATTAAATACACATGAGAAAGTTCTAGAAAATAAAGATAAATTTCATGGAGCGACCGTTCACATGGTGGATGAAGGTCTAGATACTGGCAAAATAATAGGATTTTCAAAATTTAAGGTTGAAGATTATGATAATTACGATTCATTATTAGCTAAGACGCATGAAATTGAACACAAACTTTTACCTCAGATTTGTAGTCTAATAGCGACAAAGAAAATAGTCTTAGGTAAAGAAAATATTTTAATAAATGGAAAGTCGGATCAAAAAAGTAAAGAAATTATTTTTTAGTTTTCTTCTCGTTACTTCTTACAATTTAAGTGCATTCAACTTGCAAGAATATTCTACTTTTTACAATTCAGGAAAAAATTCTGCTGAAGAATCATTAGAAAATATTGAAAACAATGTATGGAAGATGTCTTCAAAAATAGAACATTCCATCTTTCAAGTTACACAGGAAGCTACCTTTAGAATTGACGATAATAAAGTTTTTCTATTGAATGCTTTTAGAAAAACTAGAGCTTTTGGAGGATTTAGAAGAGAAAAACAATCTTTTATAGTTAATTATGATAAAAATGAAATCGCTTATGAATACAACAAAGAAAAGGGAACGATACCTTTTAACTGCGAAAATTATTCTGATTGCAGATTCTTCGATAATCTAACTCTGCAAATCCAATCTAAATTATCACTAACGAACAAAGAATTGCCATTAGATATTAAATTCAATTATTTAGATAAAGGAAAAATCAAAGAAAAAATATTTCAAATAAAAAACAGCATAGATACTGACCAAGGTACAGATGCGAATAAAATAAAATTTAGTGAAATTCGTGATGATGATAAAGGATTTACTCTTTGGTTTGATCCGCTAATAAATTATACAACCTATAAGATTTATCAAGATTTTGGTTCTCAAGACTTAACTTGGAATCTTCAATCTAAGCTTTTGGAAGAGTAACTCCTTCTTGACCCTGATATTTTCCACCTCTATCTTTGTAACTTACTTCACATTCTTCATCTGACTGAAAAAATAACATTTGTGCAACACCTTCTTCGGCATAAATTTTTGCAGGCAAGCTAGTCGTATTAGAAAACTCCAGAGTTACGTGGCCCTCCCATTCAGGCTCTAGAGGCGTAACATTTACTATGATTCCACACCGTGCATATGTAGATTTGCCAAGACAAATAGTTAAAACATTTCTAGGAATTTTAAAAAATTCTATTGTGCTAGCTAGTGCAAAAGAGTTAGGCGGAATGATACATTCATCACCTTCAAAATCAACAAAACTATCTGAGTCAAAATTTTTTGGATCTACCGTAGCAGAGTTGATATTAGTAAAAATTTTAAATTTTCTTGAGCATCTAACATCATAACCATAACTGGATAAACCGAATGATATCAATTTTCTGTCTGCTTCTTTGTCTAACTTTATTTGAGACTCTTCGAAAGGAGAAATCATTTGATTTTCCTTACACATTTCTTTTATCCATTTATCTGATTTTATAGCCATATAAATTATTTATTTTTTTCTAATTCTCTTCTCCAAGAAAAGGCTTGTTTCAGAGTGTTATTATCGACATAATTCAAGTCTCCTCCTGCGGGGACTCCTTGAGCGAGTTTTGAAATTTTAATATCAGTTTTTTCTAATTTATCCAATAAATAATAACTAGTTGCTTCACCTTCCAATGTAGAATTTAAAGCAATTATAACTTCCTTTACATTTCTTTCTTCGCAGATCTCAATTAATTTAGAAATTCTTAAATCATCAGGCCCTATATTTTCAATTGGAGACAGCAAGCCATTTAACACAAAATATTTTCCTGAAAATTCTCTCGTTTCTTCGATTGAGAATAAATCTGAAGTTGATTCAACAATGCATAATAAATCATTATCTCTTGTCTTGCTGGAACAAATATTACATATTTCTAAATCATTTATAACTCCACAACATTGACAGGGCCTTATTGTATCCAATGCAATATTTATTGAATTTGAAATTAATTCAGCTCCTTGTTTATTTGTGCTCAATAGATTCAATGCCATCCTTTTTGCTGTTTTAGGTCCTACCCCGGGTAATATTTTTAAAGCATTTATTAATGCATCTATGTTTTCACTTATTTTCATTTTTTACTAATATTTTTTATATCAGTCTTAAATTCAGAACTTATTTTTTTAAAACCTTCGTCATTAGAAATCATCTCAACTGCCTCACTTGAATTTTTTAAATCTAATTTTTCTTTAATGAATGCTGGAGTTTTATTTAAATCTACATTTGAATCATAGGATATTTCTAAAATTTCATTGAAATAAATATTTAAACTTGATGCTATTTCTTTTTTATATTCATCATTTATTCTTTCAATTTTTTCCTTCGGTAGAGAAATTATTAAATTTTTTTTATCTTTTTTTGCAGACGAAAAAAATAAAACTTGATTTAGTAGAGTTGATAAATCAATTTTTTTTAAAACATCATTCCAATCAAAAAGACTTTCGTCTTTTATAGAATTAAGATTGCCTAGTTTAAAATTTTTTTTTTCTTCAGGACAAAAAGCAATCATCTTTATCAGGGTCATAGATAGTAATCCTTTAGGATCACTAGAAGTTTCAAAATACATTTTGTTAGATAATCCTATTTGATAAATCAATTGCAAGTATTCAGGACTCATCTCTGCATAATTATATAAATTTGATTCTTTGTCAGGGCTAAACTGCATCAAGGAAATTTCTTGTATTGATTTCATTAAAGATTCTAATAAATTTTGACAAGAATCATTTTCATCAAAATTCTCAAAAAACTCATAAAGACCTTTCGAATCTTTGTCTTTAAGGATATCTAATAATATAAAGATTTTTTCTTCGCTAGGAATTCCTAGAAGCATTTGTACATCTTCTTTTTTTAATTTACCACTACAATAAGAAACAACTTTTTCTGAAATTGTTAAAGCATCCCTCATGCTTCCAGATGCAGATTTAGAAATTATCTTCAAAGATTCATCATCAAAGGAGATTTTTTCTTCTTTGAATATTTTGGATATTTGTTTGGTAATCTCTTCTTCAGACAAAAGCCTTAAATTTAACTGTAAGCATCTGGATAGTATCGTAGGTGGAACTTTATCTATTTCTGTGGTGGCGAACATAAAAATAACGTGAGGCGGAGGTTCCTCCAAAGTTTTTAAAAGAGCGTTAAAACTTTCTTTAGTAAGCATGTGAACCTCATCTATCAAATACACTTTATATCTAGAGGAAGCAGGCAAATAAGGAACTGTTTCTAATAAATTCATTGTTTCTTCTCTGGACCGTCTAGAAGCAGCATCTATTTCTTGAAAATCTATTAAAGAATTTTCGTTCAATGCAAGGCAATGATCGCATTTGTCACAGGGTTCACCTTTTATATGTTTTTCACAATTAAGAGCTTTGGTTAAAATTCGTGCAATGGAGGTTTTTCCTACACCTCTAGTGCCGTTAAATATGTAAGCTTGATTTACTTTTTCGTCGAGTATCGAGTTTTTTAAAGCTTGAACAACATGATCTTGTCCTACTACCTCACTAAAAAGCTTAGGTCTCCATTTCCGTGCTAATACTTGATAGCTCAATTTATAACTTTGTTAATCATTTCTTTTTCAAACCCTCTCTGAGTGAAAAATCTTATTCTTTTAGATAATTCTTGCATATTTTCCGATGAAGAATTGCCATATTTTTTTATTTTTTCTTTTTTTAATTTTTCTACCCAATCCAAATCAATTTCATTGAAAGCATTTAAAATAACTGATTCTTTAACTCTTCGAACTGATAAGTCATATTTTATTCTTGTCGGACCAAAACCTGAATTATACCTTGATCGTATGTATGATTCTGAAAACCTCAGATCGCTTTGCAAGTTTTCAGCGCTTAATTTATTGATTTCTTCTTCTAAAGAGCTATTAGATTCGACTCTAAGTTTTAATTTAGTCAGAAGTTCATATTTAGAATGTTCTCTTCTTGAAAGAAGATCTAATAGTTTTTTTCTAATATCCTGCTTTTTTATTAAGTTTCTCAAATCTATTAATTTCTCTGTAGATTCTTTTGTCAATTTGATTAGTTAGATCTCTTGGAGTACCAATCAATTGAGTCATATGAACAACAGTTACGTTATTTTTTGGGTCAACCCAAAATTTAGTTTTAGCTGCTCCTCCCCAAAAGAAAGAATTATCTCCTCTGTTAAGACGAATTTTTTTACTATCCAAAACAACTCCCAAAGTAATACCCTGACCTAACCCAGGAAAGATAGAGATATTTTCATCCAACTGGTTACTAATTAAAGTATTGAAAGAATTAGCTGATAGTATTCTTTTACCTTTATAAACACCTTTCTTAAGAAGCATTTCTGCAAAATTTAGATAATCATCTGCAGTTGAGACCAACCCAGAACCACCATCTTCAACTTTTACTTCTTTATAAAAGAGACTATTTTCAGGAGAATCTACCAAATACATTTTTGGTTTCTTAACCTTTAGTTCCGTCGGTATGTCAACATTGAATGCTCTAAAAGCATTATGATGTGCGTATAAATTTGTCATCCTCCCTCTTTTGTCCGCAGGAACCCTAAAAAATGTATCTTCCATATCAAGAGGCTCAAATATATTAGTTTTTAAAAAATCGCCAAAACTTTCATTCGAAGCTTTCTCAATAACGCAACCTAAAATATCCATTCCAATAGAATAGGTCCATTTTTCTCCGGGCTGATGTGCTAAAGGCACAGAAGCTACTTTTTTACTAAAACTGCAAATATTTTTATAGATTTTGTCTGGCTTTAAATCGTTATTAAGAGAGTCGAGCGCAAAATAAGGATAAATTTTCTCCTCGAGATAAATATCTTGTAATTTTCCTTTAATGGTAAAAGTATAAGCAAGTCCTGATGTGTGAGTTGCTAAATCTAAGAGCGTTATTTCTCGCTCAAGACTTTCAGTTTTATTATTACTCAATAGCACTTTCGTATTTTTAAATTCAGGGATAAATTTAGATACAGGATCGGAGAGTTTCAAAAGACCTTTATCAACAGCAATCATAAGAGCTACTCCTGTAACTGGCTTCGTCATTGAATAAATTCTAAATAAAGAATCTCTCTTTAAAGATGTTTTATTTTTTACATTGTTATAGCCTAAAACTTCAGAATAAATAATTTTTCCATCCTTCTGAATTAAAGTTAAAAATCCTGGATATCTCCCTTTCTTAACTTCTTTCTGTAAAAAATTGGAGAGCGATGAAAAATCATAGGAATCTTCATTTGCGTTTATTGGAATTATAAAAGTTAATAAAAAAAGAATAGTTAGTATTTTTAATTGAAATTTCATAATTTAATTATAAACAAAGAGGCTATTAATATCTTATTTCTCAGTTATAAATGGGATAGGCATCGAATTTCAAACCATTTAAAAAAGAGTCAGAAATCTCTTCATTACAACTAGCAAGAAATCCGATTTGAGAGGCAGCAGTTTGATAATCCTTCTCTTCATAATGGTTTTCGTCAAGAACAAAATCAAAATTCTCAATCTTAGTTTCAGAAATCAAGATATTTAATTGAGAACTAGATGAAAAATCATTTTCCATAAATTGTTCAAGATCAAATAAGTTTACGTTTGGTAAGAATTTACAAAAGCTCACATTTTTTTTAAATTTTTCTGAAAAATCTAGCATGGCATTTTTTTCATACACTTTATAAAATAATTGCTTATTATTCAAAACACAATCAACTTTTTCTGAAAAATCATTATTCCAATTGATATATTTTTTAATTCTTTTAGACAAATTTTCATATTCCAAATAAAGAAGTTTTGAAGAAAATATATCAAACCAAATAAAATCATATGTCTCTGTTTCAAATAGAGGATCAAGATAAAAAGTTTTTAAAACTTTTTCGTCTAGATAAGAATCGTTTAGCTTATTTAAATTATTTAAATTTTCAGACAAACTTGAAACAGAAGAATTGTTAATAAAAGAGCAAAAATTTATTTCTAAATAATTTTTATTTGGGTATCTGTCTTCAAATATTATTTCTTCTGCGCATGAATTAACTATGATCAGCGTAAAAATCATATAAATAAAATTTTTAAAAAAACTCATACAATATTAAGTGAAAAGTCTATAGATTTTATATTCTTGGTGAGATCGCCCATTGAAATAAAATCAATTTTTAGCTGCGAAAGTTTGGTTAAATCTTTTTCATTCTTTAAACCCGACACCTCAATTTTTGCTCTTTGATTGACAATCTCTATTCCTTTTTTTATTTGATTTAAAGAAAAATTATCAAACATTAAAATATCCGGCTTTAGTGAAAGTGCTGATTCTATTTCATTTATTTTTTTTACTTCAATTTCAAAAAAAAATTTATTTGTTTGATCGTGTTTATAGTTTATTAAATCAACTCCGCCTATAGTTTTAAGATGATTGTCTTTCAACATCATTCCGTCAGAGAGACTAAATCTATGATTTTTAATACCTGCTATTTTTGTCGCATACTTTTGTTCATAACGCAATCCAGGTAATGTTTTTCTTGTATCTAAAAGCTGAATCTTTTCATTATTTAAAATATGTAAATATGATTTAGCTTTGGTAGAAATGCCTGACATAAATTGAATAAAATTTATCGCCGTTCTTTCAGAGGACAAAATGGTTTTTGCTGTTCCTGATACCTTACATATTTCTTGATAAGGAGGAATAACATCGCCTTCCTTAAAATACCATTTAACTTTGATTGAATTGTCTATGAGCTTAAAAGAATGATTAAACCAATCGATTCCTGAAAGAACCAGCTCTTCTTTATTTGTTAAAAAGGCATTAATTTTTTTTAAAGCTTCTTTGCCTAAAACTTTATGAGATAGATCTTTGTTAACACAATCTTCTTTCAAAGCATTTTTAACGCTTTTAATTAAGATCTTTTTATCGATCATTATTTTAGTTAGTAAAATTAATCATTTTCGATAATGATCTATTTGCTAAATTAGAAACGCCAGAATCTACTATTATTTCATTATCTAAATTCTGAAGGACCTCTTGTAAATTAATTAACGAATTTAGTCCCATCCATGGGCATTGTGAACAACTTCTACATGTTGCTCCTTCGCCAGCCGTAGGAGCTTCATAAAATTCTTTATCAGGATTATTTTTAATTAATTGGTAAAAAATTCCTTTATCGGTAGCTACGATAAATTTTTTTGCTGATGAATCTTTTGCTGCTTTTAAAATCTGACTAGTTGAGCCAACCATATCAGCAATGCTAACTACTTCCTTTGGTGATTCTGGATGAACTAAAACCTCAGCATCAGGATGAATTACTTTCATTTGCTTTAAACCATCGAATTTAAATTCATCGTGAACGATGCAAGAGCCATTCCACAAAACCATGTCTGCATTTGTTTTTGTTTGAATATAACTCCCCAAGTGTTTATCTGGTCCCCAAATAATTTTTTTACCTAAACTATCTAGATGGTCTATTACATCTACAGCAATGCTTGATGTAACAACCCAATCTGCTAATGCTTTTACTTTTGCAGATGTATTCGCATAAACAACTATTTCACGATCGGGATATTGGGAGCAGAAGTTTTTAAATTCTTCTGCTGGACAGCCAATATCTAACGAACAAGTAGCCTCTAATGTTGGCATGATGACCTTTTTTTCAGGACTTAGAATTTTTGCTGTTTCCCCCATAAATTTAACACCAGCAACTACTAATAATTCGGCATCAGATTTTTTTCCAAACTTAGCCATTTCAAGAGAATCTGATACGCAACCCCCTACTTCTTCTGCCAAAGCTTGAATGTGACTATCTACATAGTAATGGGCAATTAAGGTTGCATTATTTTGAACTAACAGTTTCTTTATAGAGTCTTTAAGTAAATCGACATCTCTTGGAGATAACGATTGAGGATCGCTTAAGCGAGTTTTATGTTGCTCAAATAACTCATCTGAAACAGTATTTGTTGATGTATCATTCATTTCTATGGAGGATTCTACAAGAATTCTTTAGTTTAATATAAATAAGCATAATGAATAATAATTTAAAAGATAAGTTTCTTTATTTTTGTAACTCTGAAAACGATAAAGATTATTTTTCGAAAACTTTAATTTACCTTTGTGAAAATAATGAAGAAGGATCATTTGGTATTATTATAAATAGAACAGTTGAAATAAGACTTAAGGATTTTTTTTCATCCGCAAGCGAAGAGATTGAGGCAAAGTTAAATAAAGAAAAAATAGTTATCGGTGGTCCAGTTGAGCCAATGACTGTTTATATAATCCATTCTAAAGATAGTCGGTTTGAAGAATTAATCTCTATAAACGATAAACTTTCAATTTCTACTGATATCAATCTAATTAAAAGTATTTTAGATGATAATGGACCTAAAGAATTTTTAGTCTCTTTTGGCTATACTGGCTGGAGCAAAGGTCAATTAGAAAGAGAGATTCTCAAAGGATCGTGGTTAATAACTCCTGCTGATAAAGATATTATATTTAATACGCCGGCTATCGAAAAAATCAATAAAACTTCAAAATTAGCGGGATTTGATTTGACTACAGTAAGTTCTCAGTATGGCAATTCGTAAAAGTTTTATTTTTTTAAAATTCTTTTTATTATTATATTCTTCATTGTCCAATGCAGGTAGCATTGGTTATGCATCAAATTCGAGTGCTGAAATTTTTTATGATGTTGAATCTTCAGAATCGAATCAAGAATATCTGCTTGGAGTAAAATTTAAATTAGATTCAGGTTGGCATACTTATTGGAAAAATCCGGGTGACTCCGGTGAGAAGGCTTCATTTGAATGGACCTTGCCTGATGGTTTTAAAATTGAGGGTCCTTTTTGGCCACAACCAGAAAAAATTCCTTATCCGCCTTTAATGACCTTTGGATATAACGATGAAGTAACTATATTTTTTAAATTAAGTTCTTCTGAAAGAATAAATGATAATTCAGAAATTTCCTTATCTACCAAGTGGTTAGCATGTGCTGACGTTTGTTTGCCACAAGAAACCTTTATTAAAACTAATATTACGAAAAATCCTATTTCTAATTTAAATAAATTAGAAATGAATGCGTCTTTTGACAGAGATGTTCCAAAAATTTTTAAAAAAGACATTAGTGCGACTTATATAAACGATAGCTTGGTTCTTTCTTTTGAGCTTCCCTTAAAACATGTAAGCGATGCAATTATTTTTTTTCCAGATGAATATGGATTAATTGATTATTCAAAAGACCAAATAATCGAAAGAAACGATAATAGCGTATCAATATCCTCAATTAAATCTGACTCTAGTGATACTTTTGTAAATGTTTCGGGATTACTTCAGTTCCTGGGGACATCGTCTAAAACTTCTTATCAATTTGAAACTAAATTACCGAAAAAATCATCTTTTAGTAATTTATCTCCTTTTTTAGCAATCATTTTTGCTTTTTTAGGAGGTTTAATCTTAAATTTAATGCCCTGTGTCTTTCCTGTCATTTCTTTGAAAATTTTAAATTTTCTTGAAATTTCTGAAAATCCTTTGGAAGTGAAAAAACATGGATTAGTCTTTTCTGCTGGAACACTAATTACTTTTCTTGCTATTGGGTTAATTATACTTTTGATAAGGAACAGCGGTGAACAAATCGGTTGGGGATTTCAATTACAGTCCCCTATTTTTGTTACCTCATTAATATATTTATTTGTGTTTATGAGCGGCTTATTTATTTCCTCTACTGCTTTTGGCTCTGCTTTTACTCGCTTAGGTAATTTAATGACCGCTTCAAATGGTTACAGTAGTTCTTTTGGCACTGGGTTTCTTGCAGTGTTAGTGGCAACGCCCTGCACAGCACCATTTATGGGATCTGCAATTGGTTTTGCTCTTATTCAACCTAGCATCTATTCATTTTTGATTTTTTTATCTCTAGGATTAGGATTTTGTTTCCCTTACTTAATACTTAGCTTTCAGCCAAATTTACTACAATTTTTACCAAAACCGGGGCAATGGATGGAAAGTTTTAAAAAATTTATGGCCATTCCAATGAGTCTAACTGCACTCTGGTTATTGTGGGTATTGAGTAATCAGGTTTCTGAAATGGATTTAATAAAAGTTGTATTGGGGATTAGCATCATATTGATAATAATTGGTTTAAATAACTTTAATAATTTAATTTCTTCAAACAGCAAAATTAATATTCCATTAATTTTTCTATCTTTAATAGGTATCTTATATTTACTTCCTATGAAAGATATTGAATTAACAAATAAACAAGAGATTTTTTCGGTCTCTGCATTAAATAAAAAGATAAGCGAAGGACCAGTATTTCTAAATTTCACAGCTGATTGGTGTATCACCTGTAAAGTCAATGAAAAAGTTGCACTTAATGGAGAGGCTTTCAATAGCTTAATTAATACAAAAAAGATTTCTTACATAAAAGCTGATTGGACGAATAGAAATGACGAAATTTTTAATTTACTAGAATCATATGGCAGAAGCGGAATTCCTCTGTATGTTTTTTATCCTTCAAAAAATAAAAACCCAATCATATTGCCTGAAGTCTTAACTGAAAAAATGGTAATTGAATATTTAAAAAAAGATTACTAAGCAACAATATATTCTTGCCAATCAGGGGAAATTTTTTGGCCGCTTGCTTTTTCTTGACCTCTGATTAATTGTCTATGAGAAGGCTTTCCTACTCTGGGGAAATTTTTTGGAATACTATCTGCTTTTTTTAAATTACAACTTTTACATGAGGTTGTAACATTTTCCCAAGATGTTACACCGCCCTTGCTTTTAGGAATAACATGATCAATTGTTAATTCCTTCTTCTCAAATACGTCATTGCAGTATTGACATGTAAACATGTCTCTTAAAAAAACATTCGATCTAGAAAATTTAACCTTCTTTGAAAACTTATGAAATTTTCTAAGCATTACAATGCTTGGTACTTTAAACGAAGTCGAAGGCGATCTTACAGTCCAATCTTCATGCTCTTTTATAATTATTACATTTCTTGTAATGACTAATTTCACTGCAGTTTTCCAATCTACAGAGGACAGTGGGAAGTAACTTAGCGGCCTTCCGTCTCCATTCAAAATTAAACAATCCTTCGACATATTTTTATAATACAAGAAAAATAGTTTTTTTTTAAATACTTAAATCTTATTAATATTTATATCTTTGTTTTGAAGTATAGTGATAGAATTCACGCCAATGGAGTTTCTAGGCAGTAATATCCTCTCCATAGATCAGTTTAATAGGAAGGATATAGATTTAATATTTAAAACTGCTGATTCTCTTTTTCCTTTTGCATCTCGTCAAAAAATAACAAAAGTTCTTCAAGGAGCTATTTTAAGCAATATGTTTTTTGAGCCTAGCACCAGAACCAGAATAAGTTTTGGAAGTGCATTTAATATGCTGGGTGGAGAAGTTAGAGAAACAACAGAGATAGAAGCAACTTCTTTAGCAAAGGGAGAATCTTTGTATGACACTTCGAGAGTCTTGAGCGGTTATAGTGATGTAATTGTTATGCGACATCCGCTGGCTGGCTCGGTTGCGGAATTTGCTGAAGCATCTAGAGTCCCGGTTATAAATGGCGGAGATGGTGATAACGAACATCCTAGTCAAGCTCTTTTGGATCTATTCACAATAAAAAAAGAGTTAGAGTCTCATAATAAAGAAATAGATACAGCCCGTATTGCTCTTATTGGAGACTTAAAATTTGGAAGAGCTGCCCATTCATTGTGTAAAATTCTTATGCTTTACACGAATATTTCTATAAAACTTGTTTCGCCTGAAAAACTCAAACTTCCTGATTTTCTAATTAGTGAGTTTACGAAAAAAAATATTTCTATTCTCGAAACACAAGACATCAAGGAAGGAATTGCAGATGTAGACATTATTTATATGACTCGTATACAGGAAGAACGTTTTAATAATGTTTCTGAAGCAAATAAATACAAAGGCCTTATGTCTCTTAATCAAGAAATTTATACAAAAAATTGTGAACCCAATACTGTTATCATGCATCCTTTACCTAGAGATTCTAGAAAAGATGCTAATGAATTAGATGACGACTTAAATCAAAATCCTAATTTAGCTATTTATCGACAAACTGATAATGGGCTTTTAATTAGGATGGCTCTATTTTGTCTGATTTTAGGAGTAGCCGATAAAATCGAAGATTCTGCTTCTCCTGTTGACTGGTTCTCTAATAAGTCTTAGCTAACCTTAGGCAAATCATTCCAACTTGTTGTATATCTAGGAGATTGCATTTCTCGCTTCATAGACCATTCTTTTTTTATTCCTTGAGCTAAGAAAGTTATTGGCCCTAAACTAGTGCGATTTATTTTATCAATGGTTTGCATTAATTTTTTATCAAGCTCTTTTCGTTCTTGAGTGTTGAATAAGTCTAACTGAGAAACTCCTTCATCATAAAAATCACTTAGCATTATCCCTGCTTTGTTATATTGAAAATCTTCTCTATAAACTCTATCCATGCCCTGCTTTGCAGCTTTAATTAAATCTCTTGAATCGTTGGTTGGTAGAATAAAAGGCACTGAAACAATTTCTCTGTGTTGTATATCCTGTTTTCGAAATGGATTAGTTCTAATAAACACAGATAAAACTTTACAAGTCTGCTTTTCTCTTCTCAATTTTACAGCTGCTCGAGCTGCATAATCGCTAACAGCTTCATGTAACATTTTTAAGTTTGTTACACGGCTATTGAAAGTTCTGCTCACGACAATCTGCTTTTTTGTAGGCGCTTCTTCTTCTAAATCAATACAAACTTCCCCTCTTAATTCTCTAACTGTTTTAGCTAAGACTATATTAAATTTACTCCTAATAAAATTAAGATCTAATTGCGATAATTCATAGGCATTCTTAATCCCTATACCATTTAAATGTCGATGTATTTTTCTGCCAACACCCCAAACTTCTTCTACCGGCATTAATTTCATCAATTTAGTTTGTCTATCTTTTGAAGACAAATCTACGACACCATTAGTTTTAGGATATTTTTTTGCTCCAAAACTAGCGACTTTGGCTAAAGTTTTTGTGGGACCGATTCCTACTCTAACTGGCATGCCTGTCCATTTTTTTATAGTCTCTAAACAATCTCTGCCAAAAATATCTAAATCTAAACAATTGCTAACTCCAGATAGATCTAAAAAAGCTTCATCGATACTATAAATTTCAACACGCGGAGATAGTTGTTCAAGAATATCCATAATCCTAGATGAAATATCTGCATACAGTTCGTAATTTGAGGAAAAAGCAATTCCTCCCTTTTGCTTATATTCCTTTTCGATTTTGAACCAAGGATCGCACATTTTAATACCTAAATTCTTGGCTTCTTTCGATAAGGCAACTACGCAGCCGTCATTATTAGATAACACAACAACGGGTTTATTTTTTAAATCAGGTCTAAAAACGCGTTCGCAGGAGGCATAAAAACTATTGCAGTCAACTAAAGCAAACATGTATTGAGCTAAAATTGGTTTATTGCAGCTAAGACAACTCCCATAACTTCAAGGTCTTCGTCTTTTTCTATTTTTATAGGTGGATACTTTATATTTTCAGATAATAAAAATGGCTCTGGAAATAATTGTAATCTTTTACAAGCGTAAGAACCGTTAACCGAGGCAATGACTATCTTGCCATGCTGGGGTTCTACGCTTCTGTCTACTACTAATATAGCTCCATCATTTATACCGGCATTAATCATCGAATCGCCACTAGCTCTAACTAAATAAGTAGCTGCTGCATTACTAACTAAGTATTCATTTAAATCTATTGGTCGTTCTACGTAATCATCTGCTGGACTTGGCCAACCAACTTTTACTTGCTCTGTAAAGATTGGAATTTTAGTTGAGCTTTTATTTGAGTCGGCAAGATGGCCTAAATTTTTAACATTCATCTAAACTATTTTTACTGTATATATATACAGTATATTTAAAATGTTTTAGATTGCAACTAAAAGATAATTAAAATCCTTCGTCTTCTTGGGTCGCTAAAATAGAAATATCTTCGCCAAATATTTCTGTCTTAATAAGAATTGGATGACAGCAAACTGAACAATCTTCGGTATAAGTTTGTGATTCACTTGGATCAACTAAAATTGGAATTAACTCCCAACAAAATGGGCAAGTAATATCTTTTTCGACAAGCTCATGAAAACTCATAAGCTTTAAATAACTTTTGCGACTTTAACGGCAAAAGCTGAACCGCCTCCAACAATTTTAATCCAAATTTTCAGAAAGAAACCGGGGGTAAGTTGCTTTTTATGACCTGATTCAAGTTTGTGTTCTATTTCATCATCTTGGCAGGATTGCAAAAGATCAATTAGAGTATTATCAGGATTAGCTTGAGCTCGTAAATACTTCAGTTGATCTTCATAGTGTTCTTCAACGAAAGCTTCAACAGCTTCAATAGTAGCAAAAACTATTTTTGAACTGATCAAAGCAGGTAAAAATCCAAGCAAATAACCGGCTACTTTCCACAAACCTACTAACTTGCTACGTTTATCAACTGGCAATACTTCCTCTATTTTTCGAAGATGCTCTTTTTCAGTAGCTAAGTGACGAGTTGAAAACTCAACTAGTTCTGGATCTTTAGCAACAGTAAGAATGCCTTTATAAATATAAACAGCGCCGACCTCTCCTGCATGGTCTGAGCGCAGAAATCCTTCCAATAGTTTATTCATATTAAAATAATAAATGAGATGAAGGTTATAAGGAAATTAAGTTTTAAGTCGACCTGAATTCTCTCCAGTTATTAACTAATCCACGATAATTAATATAAATCCATATCGGAGTTGCAGCTAATAACCACCATAGCTCAGTAACGGTTAAAAGATAAGAGCCGGGAATAAATCCTAATGAACCTATTACAAATCCGTAGAAACGAATTTTTGCACTTAAACTTGTAAGTAAATATATACAAGCAAAAGCAAATATTTGGTCAAATATTTGCGCTGTATTAAATATGCTTAACTCAAACATGAAAATCTCCCTTATAAAAAATGGTAGACGTGAGTGGATTCGAACCACCGACCCTCTCGATGTCACCGAGATACTCTAACCAACTGAGCTACACGTCTAAATTGAATGTATATTCTAATTGAAAACTTTGAGAAGCTAAACTTTGCCAAATATTTTGAAACGCCAAAATATAATAAATGAAATTGGTTTATAACAAAATTTTGCTATTTGATAGATTATAGGTAGCTTAGTTATTTTTGCTAACCAGTTATAGCCTTTTGTATTGGACCAGACATAAATAAAAGCATCTACCCCTTTTAATTCGGTTCCATCAGAAAATTGAACATACAATGCCTTTAGATATTTATCTTCCATTGCGCTGCAGTCTTCAAAGTTTAATGAAGAGCGTTTTTTATAGTGTTTTATTTCAAAGTTACATATACCGCACTTTTCGTTAAACAAAACTTTGCCTTTTTCCATTGGGGTGATATCAGTTTATGCTTTCAACAAATTCAATAATTTTTACAGCTTCATCTTCAATAGAATAATTTTCTGCTATATTTCGGTTAGCATTAAGTCCCATTTCTTTTGTTTTGTCATCATTTGATATTAATTCTTCTAGTTTTAGTTCTGTAAGTTCTAAATTGTCGGTTGGAATACAAAACCCATCAATATTATTTCTGATAATTTCTTTCCACGCGCCCTCTTCACTGGTAATTACTGCTGCTCCAGAAGCCATTCCTTCAAGCGGAGTTAAACCATAACCTTCATTTCGACTTAAAGCAGCAACAACTTTCATGCCTTGAAAAATTTTTGGCAATTCATCAAATGACTTTTTGCCTATAAATAAAATTCTTTCTTCTAATTTGGCAGCCTTAATCTTTTCAATCATTTTTTGCTTGTATCTATAATCTTTTGGCATGCATTCACCGCAAATAATTATTGTGGCTTGAGGATAATTTGGTAAAACTTTTATGCCCGCATCTACTAAAATGTCGATTCCTTTTGAATGTCTTATTCGACCAAAAATACCTATACCAAAGTCTCCTGGATAACCTAAGGATTTCCAAACAAGATCTTTGTCCTCAGGTATTTTAAATCTGTTCATATCTATACCATGCGGTATTACCTGATCTACTTCTCTGGATGTTAAATACGAAGCAGCTTTATTTGAAGTACTAACAAGTGCATCCATTTTCTGGATTAACCATTTCGTAAATTTAGTATGACTTCTTTGTGCAGATGAGGAAAAGATTATCTTTAACTTCGCACCAAAAAACCATTTAGCAATTAAAGCTTGAATCATTTCATCATTTCTTCGGGCATAAAAAATTCTTGATTTTCCATTTGTAGTTTTAGTACTAGCGATTTTTAAAAAATTAAAAAAAGAGATGCTTCGAATATGCTTCGGTACATAATGCTTTCCTACAACAACAAGTGGTTTAAGTTTTTCTTGATAATCAAGAAGTTGCAGCATAATAGATGTTCCACCTGAAAATTTTCTACTAGAATTTCCAATAAGCAGTTCTATTTTAGAAAACTCATCCTTTTTCATTGTTCTGCATTATAATCTTTGCATGCAAGATCGTGAAAAATTTACGCAAAACGCTATTCTGGTTCAAATCGAACTCTTCAAACTAAAAACTAAAAATTCCCAAACGAACTCTCTCTCAGAATTCAAAGAACTTGTCTTGTCTTCAGGTGCAGAAATTTTTGGTGAAGTTATAGGAAAACAAGATAGGCCTTCGGCAAAATTTTATTTAAAACAAGGAAAAGCAGAAGAAATAAAAAATATTATCCAAGCTAAAAAAGCTGAACTAGTTATTTTTAATCATGATCTATCTCCTTCTCAAGAAAGAAACTTAGAGAAATTTTTAGGCGCAAGAGTGCTAGATAGAACTGGTTTGATTTTAGATATCTTTGCCAGGAGAGCATCTAGCCATATTGGAAAACTTCAAGTTGAGTTAGCACAACTCAAACACCTTTCGACTAGGCTTGTCAGAGGATGGAGTCATTTAGAAAGACAAAAAGGAGGAATTGGTTTAAGAGGTCCAGGAGAAACTCAGTTAGAAACAGACCGTCGATTAATTTCTAATAGAATTAAATCAATCAATAAAAAATTAGATAAATCTCATAGTCAAAGATCAGTAAATCGTTACTCTAGAAAGAAAAGCAAAAATAAACTGGTATCTCTCATTGGTTATACTAATGCAGGTAAAACTTCATTGTTTAATAAATTAACAGGACAAAATCTCTATGCAGCTGACAAACCCTTTGCAACATTAGATGCAACTACTAGAAAGAATACAACACCAGGGATAGATTCCATCTTATTTTCTGATACGGTTGGCTTTATATCGGACTTACCAACTCAATTAATTGAATCTTTTAAAGGGACATTAGACGAATTAAGATCAGCGGACCTCCTTTTACATGTCGTTGATGCTTCTGATCCCGATTCAGCTTTCAAGATTTCACAAGTAAATAAACTATTAAAGGATTTAAATGCTGATTCTATCCCTCAACTGATGGTCAATAATAAATGCGATCTAATTAATTTAGAAAAATTTATCATTCCAAAAGTAAACGATTTTGAGTCTTGGGTATCTGCAACTAAGAATTTAGGTATTGAAAATCTAAAAGAAAAAATAAATGATCATTTTAATGAGGGGATTTTTAAAGGCTGGATTTCAATTGATTCATCTGCTGGTAAATTAAGATCGCGGTTATTTGCTTTGGGTTGTGTCAAAGAAGAGAAAAACTCTGCTGATCAAATTTACTTATCTGTGACGATGGGAATAAAACTCTTAAAAGAATTTATGGAAAATAAAGAATTTCATTTAGTGGAAACAGAAGAATCTATCTCTAAGGTTTCCTAAATACTTTGAGCTTCAATCTTAGCTCTTTGAATTCTTTCTTTTCTTTTAGTTTTATCATTTACTTGACCAACTAATTGTCCGCAAGCCGCCATAATATCGTCACCTCTCGTTGATCTTATGGTAGTAACATATCCTCTTTTGACAAGATAATCTTTGAACTTTCTTATTCTGTTACCCGAAGGTTGTAAATAATCAGATTCGTTAAATTCGTTAAAAGGTATTAGATTTATTTTGCACTTAATCTGCGTAAGTAAATCTGCTAATTCTTTAGCTAACTCTAAAGTGTCGTTTACCTTATCGATCAGTAAGTATTCAATAGTCGTGATTCTTCTGTCGTCACATCCTTCTACATAATTCTTTACAGAATCTAATAACAATTGGATTGGATACTTCTTATTTACAGGTACTAAAGTATTTCTAAGTTCATCATTGGGAGCGTGCAAAGATATAGTTAATGAAACGTCTGATACTTTGCCTAATTTATTAATTTCAGGAACCAAACCAGAGGTACTCAGAGTCACTTTTCTTTTAGAAAGGCCATATGCGTTTTCATCAAGCATGATATTCATTGCTGAAACCACGGGATCAAAATTATGAAGTGGCTCTCCCATTCCCATCATCACCACATTGGTAATATTTTTATCGTTGGCCATTCTTGGAATGCCGTATGAATTTGCCGCTAGCCATACTTGTCCAATTATTTCTGATACCTCTAAATTTCTTGAAAATCCTTGTTTACCAGTTGCACAGAAACTGCAATTTATAGCGCACCCTACTTGAGAAGAAACACATAGTGTCGCTCTTTTACCTTCTGGAATTAAAACCATCTCTACGGAATCTTGGTTTCCTACATCCAAAATCCATTTTTTTGTTCCATCTTCAGAAAGTTCTTCGTAAGAAATCTTAGGTGCTTCAATGATAAAATTATCCTGCATAATGTTTCTTAGTTCTTTGGACAAGTCTGTCATATCATCAAAATTACAAATCCCTCTTTGGTGAATCCATTTTAAAATTTGTTTAGCTCTGTATGACTTCTGACCAAGATTAACCAAAAGCTCTTCCATCTCAGGCAGAGTTTTACCTAAAATGTTGGTCTTTTTGAGGTGTGTAGAGTTCATTTTTTTGAGAAATATGATTTGGAGAGAATCCTAGGTCATGGAAATGCCTCTTTGAAATTGTTATAAATTTTTATTTTTCTAATTTAGAAAAATTAAGATAACCATCATCCAACTTCTTATACTTTATATCTATCCAGTCTTTGAAGTAGTCTTGAAGATTAATCCAAGGTTTCTCTTTACCTTGCTTTGGTTGAGCATCAGCAGCCCTTTTAATATAACCAGATGAAAAACCATTTAAAAAGTCATCAGATTCTTCAATATCAACTTCAAATTTTGGACATACAACTTCAAAATCATTTTTCTTCATATGTTTAATTAAACGACAAACGTATTCACTTGTAAGATCAGCTTTCAATGTCCAAGAGGCATTAATGTAACCGAAACAACTTACAAGATTGGGGATGCCACTATACATAAGACTTCTGTATGTATAAGTATCGGAAGCTTCAATAGGTTTATCATCAACACTCATCTTAACTCCACCAAAAGATTCCAATATTAAACCAGTTGCGGTAACGATTAAGTCTGCCGGTAAAAACTTTCCTGATTTCAACCTGATTCCTTTCTCTTCTATTTTTTCAATATGATCAGTAACAACAGAGGAAGTCTTAGCCTTTATAGACTCAAAAAAATCACTATTTGGTATGAGGCATATTCTTTGATCCCAAGGATTATAAGAAGGGGTAAAATGTTCATTTACTATATCTTCAGGTAGTTCTTCTTTGACCATGTTAAGAATTCGCTCTTTTACTTGTTCAGGATAAGCTCTTGCTCTCTTAAAAAAGAATCGTTGCCAAGAAATGTTTCTTATTCTTATAAGAAAATAAGCCAACCTGTCAGGAATAAACCTTCTTAGGTTATTAGCTAGATAATCTTCATCGGGAGCAGAAACAAAATAGGTAGGAGATCTTTGAAGCATAGTTGTATGTTTCGTTTTTTTTGCCAATTCAGGGACTAAAGTTGCAGCAGTAGCTCCACTTCCGATAACTACAACTTCTTTATTTTCATACTCAACATCTTCTGACCATTTTTGAGGATGGATAATCTGCCCTTCAAAATTTTCTGATCCTTCGAATTCTGGCTCATATCCGTGAGCATACTTATAGTATCCAGAACACATGTAAAGCAATTTGCCTTTAAAAGTAATTGCTTTGTTATTAACTTTATCAGTGACTGAAACTATCCATTTACCTTCTTTAGGACACCAATTAGCTGTTTCAACATGATGATTGTATCTAATATGTTGGTGTAATTCGTATTCATCAATTGTCTCTTCAAGGTATTCCATGATTGCAGGTGCATTGGCGATAGATTTTTTATGCACCCAAGGTTTAAACGAATACCCAAGAGTATGCATGTCAGAATCTGATCTTATTCCAGGGTATTTGAATAGATCCCAAGTTCCTCCAAATTTTTCTCTGCCTTCTAAAATTACATAGCTTTGATCAGGACATTTTAAGTTCAAATGAGCTCCAGCTCCGATTCCGGAAATTCCCGCACCAACAACAACTACATCAAATTCATTTTCCATATCTTATTTTAATACAAAAAGACTAAAGTCTTCAGTTTTTCATACAACTTAATCATTAGGGGCTAGCGGAAAATCGGCATTTATCCATTCTCCAACGCCTCCCCTTAATGAATAGACTTTCTTATATCCCATATCTTGCAACGATTTACATCCTAGTACTGATCTCACTCCTCCTGCGCAATATAAAATTATTTCTTCTTCTCTATTAGGGACATTAGCTTCTATATTTTTTTCCAATACTCCTCTACCAATATGTTGTGCAGAATTAATTTTGCCATTTAAAAGCTCATTATCTTCTCTAATATCTATCAATTTAAATTGATAATCTTCATCGAGAAGTTTTTTTAATTGAAAAATATCAATCTCATTAACTTCTTTTGCAGCTTCATTTAGTATTTCTATAAATGTTTTCATCTTACTTAGGCATATATTTTTTCTTAGCCAATCTTACTAAAAAATAAATAGGTGAAATAACCAAGATACAGATAAAAATCTCTGACCAAAAATCCATATCTATTTGGCTTCTAATGAAAGCTCCCAAATAAACACTTCCAATGCCCATAAATCCATAAATAACAAAAAGTGTTACATCTATCTTGTTAAGTACTCTATTGATTAAATTCATAAACTAGAAAATTTCTTTTAATCTTGCTCATTAACTATTTTTTAGAGTATTGTATTTCATTTTAAGAACTTAAAATCGATATATTTATGGAAGATTTAGTAACATCAGTTGAAGGACATACAGCATTTATAAAAATAAATCGTCCGCCTAATAATCATTTTGATTCTGAGCTAATATCTCAGATTGCTAATTTTCTTGAAGAACAAGACGACAATGTAGAATGTCGATCTATAATTTTACATTCTGAAGGAAAACATTTTTGTGCTGGTGCTGATTTCACTCGATCAAGTTTTAAAGAAGAATCTGATGCTTACGCTAGTTTGTATGAACAGGCTGTAAGATTATTCAGAACAAAGAAACCTATAATTGCTGCAATTCAGGGTGCTGCTGTTGGTGGTGGTCTTGGGGTTTCCTTGGCTGCTGATTTTCGAATAGCATGTCCGGAAGCTAGATTTAGTGCTAATTTTTCTAAACTAGGGTTTCATCAAGGATTTGGGACATCAATTACCTTGCCAAGGGTAGTTGGCGAACAAAAAGCAAAATGGATGTTGCTTACTAGTGCGAGATTAAATGGAGAAGAAGCTTACAAAATTGGATTAGCGGATTATTTGGTTGATAAAGAAAGTTTATTGCAAAAAGCTAAAGAGCTCGCTGATGAAATTAACTCAGCCGGCCCCCTAGGAGTTCAAGCTATAAGATTTACCGTTAATGAGGGTATTGCTGATCAAATTGCAGAAATTATTAAATGGGAGCTGTCTGAACAAAACAGACTTAGAGAGACTGATGATTTTAAAGAAGGAATTAAAGCTTCATTACAGAGAAAAGAGCCAAATTTTAAGGGTTCTTAATCTTTAACCTGTAATCAATACCTAAGTCGCCTAATTTGTCATGAGCTTCTTTTAAGCCTTTTATTCGTTCAAAAGAATCATCTGAAAAAGGTGTAGATTTTCTTTTGACCATATCAATGTGGATCAATAAGACTTCTGAAATAGCTGAAACTTCCTCTTTTTCGTTGAGAAGGACAGCAGCTTGATGAATTAATTTTCTGTTTACATTAACAATTCGATAGCAAGGAATTATTTTTTCCCCCAATAAATTTTCTTTAAGATATCTAATATTTTCTTCGAGAGTGAAAGTAGAAAATTCAGATCTGATAGTCTCATTGTCCCAAGAAAATCCAAGATCCTTATATAATTCAAAACCACCCTCATCAAAAACTTTGGAATAGTAGGATACGTTCATATGACCATTCATATCACACATATCCTTAGTCACAGTTACTATATTGCCTTTATATGGAAACTTATTTTTCATATGATGAACAAATATTTAATTAAAAAAATAATGGCAGATCATAGCTTACTGATAATTCTTGGCAACCAATTATTTCCTATAGAAGAAATAAAGAAAACTAAGATAAAGAAAGTCTTCATGAAAGAAGACCTTGGTCTTTGCACCAACTACAAACACCATAAACTAAAGATCCTTTTTTTTCTTTCAGCCATGAGGCACTACAGAGACCTCTTGTTGAAGAATGGGTATGAGGTTATTTATCACTCAATAAGTGATAAATCTTTTGAATTGGAATATCTGAAAGTGCTAAAAAAAGAAATCAAAGAAAACAAAGTATCTAATCTTGCATACTTTGAAATTGAAGATGATGAATTTCAAACAAAATTTATAGATTTCATCGAAGATGAAAAGATAGATATTCAAGAATTTAAATCGCCAATGTTTCTCTGTGGCAGGGATGAATTCAAAGATTTTTTTGGTAATAAAAATCTACGTATGGTTAGTTTTTACCAAATGATGAGAAAAAAACTTGATTTGTTAATGGATGGTGAAAAACCACAAGGCGGCAAATGGTCTTTTGATGCTGAAAATAGAAAAAAACTACCCAAAGGCATTGAAATCCCTGATCTTCCAAAGTTAAAAACTTCAGAACATGTTTCAGATTTATCGATAATAATTGAAAAAAAGTTTAGTGATCATCCAGGTGAGATAAAGAATGTTTGGTTTCCAACAAATAGGTCAGATTCTTTAAAATGGTTAAAGAATTTTCTAGAAAATAGATTTTCTCTATTCGGAGATTACGAAGACGCAGTAGATTCAGAACATAATTTTATATTTCATAGTGCTTTAAGTCCTTTACTTAACATCGGCTTATTGACTCCGAAAGAAATAATCAATGAAGTATTGAACTACTCTAAAAAAAATGATGTTCCTTTAAATTCACTAGAGGGTTTTATTAGACAAGTAATAGGTTGGAGAGAATTTATTAGGGGGACATATTATTTGAAAGGTAAAGAAGAAAGAGAATCAAATTTTTTTAATCATCAAAATAAATTAACTGAGGCCTGGTATACGGGTGAAACTGGTATTCCTCCTCTTGATAAAGCGATAAAAGATTGTCTAGCTTATGGCTATACACATCACATCCCAAGACTAATGATTATTAGCAATCTAATGACTTTATCTCGTATTCATCCAGAAGAAATATATAAGTGGTTTATGGAAATGTTTATCGACTCTTCTGAATGGGTGATGGTTCCTAATGTGTTTGGTATGGGTACTTTTGCCGATGGTGGAATCTTTGCTACCAAACCTTATTCATGTGGCTCTAATTATTTGTTAAAAATGAGCAATTACAAAAAAGGTCCTTGGTGCGATGTAGTTGATGGTTTGTATTGGCAGTTTATGAATGATAACAGAGATTTTTTTGCATCGAATCCAAGGCTATCTATTTTGCCAAGATCATTGGATAGAATGAAACCAGAGCGAAAAGAAATGATTTTTAATGAAGCTGATAATTTTATAAATTTGTACACAGCAAAATGAAAAACAAAGAAACTAAGATTTGTAAAGTTTGTAATAAACCATTTAGTTGGCGAAAAAAATGGGAAAGGGATTGGGAAAATGTCATTTACTGTTCAGAAAAATGCAGAAGAAATAAAAAAGCTAGTTAATAGAAATTACTACTTTCCCAATTAATTTTCTATTTTCCAAATACTCTAAGGCCTCTTTAGACTCTTTGTAATCAAAAACCTTGCAGATGTGTGGTCTTATCTTATTGTCATCTGCCAAAGAATTAATAATATCTATATTTTCTTTTCCAAGAATTGGCGCCCTTCTTCCGAACTCACCAGCTCTAACACCAACGACTGAAAATCCTTTGATCAAAGGATAATTAACAGGTAATGTCGGAATTGTTCCCCCAGCAAACCCTATTATTAATAATCTACCACCCCAATTTATACATCTAATTGACTGATCAAAAACTTCTCCGCCTACGGGATCATAAATGACATCAGCGCCCATACCGTTTGTAAGATCTTTGACTCTGTCTTTGAAATTAACTTTTTCATTTTCATAAATATTGAGCACTTCATCTGCTCCCCAACTTTTAACTATTTCTAATTTCTCATCGGATGTGCCTGTAGCAATAACCTTTGCGCCATATAACTTTCCTAGTTGAACAGCTGCCATCCCGACTCCTCCAGAAGCGCCATGCACTAATAAAGTTTCACCTCTTTGAAGCTGTCCTCTTCTTATTAAGCCTACATAAGCCGTTAGATAAGCTGTTTTAAATGCAGCAGCTTCTTCAAAAGAATATGCTTCAGGTTTTGGTGAAATCATCGACTCTGCAACGACGATGGATTTTGCTATGGCGCCATGCCCCCAACCGCCGAACATTACTTCATCACCAATTTTGTAAGTTTCTACTTTTGAACCTATTTCGGAAATAACTCCAGAGCCTTCCATGCCCAAAGCAAAAGGTAATTCTGGTTTGTTTTGGTACTTTCCCTGACTCATTAAAAGATCAGGAAAATTTAAAGAAGCAGCTTTGATATTTATTTTTACAAAACTTTCAGACATCTCGGAAAGTTTAATTTCCTTAAAAGATAAGCCGCTAAGATCATCTGAAAGATTTGAACAAACAAATCCTTCAGTAAGATCTTGAGACATTTAGAAAACTATTGTTAAGCTTTTGCTGCGGTAGCTTTTTCCTCAATATTAGTAACTCTAGCTGCTTGGTGCTTACTAAGTTCAATTCTTGCAATAGTTCTACGGTGAACTTCGTCTGGTCCATCGGCCAGTCTCAAAGTTCTCATTCCTGCATACATTCTAGCCAATGGAGTGTCTTGAGAAACTCCTCCACCACCATGAATTTGAATAGCCTTATCGATTACTGCCAGTGCCATTTTTGGAACCGCAACTTTGATTTGTGCAATATCAGACTTAGCAATTTTGTTACCCAATTTATCCATACGATCAGCAGCACGATAAGTCAACAGTCTGCACATTTCTATTTCAGTTCTGCAATCAGCAATGATGTCATAGTTTCCACCTAGCTCTGCTAAAGGTTTACCAAACGCGATTCTGTCTAATGATCTTTTACACAAAAGGTCTAAAGCTCTTTCAGCAACACCAATTGTTCTCATACAGTGATGAATTCGTCCTGGACCTAATCGCCCTTGAGCAATTTCAAAACCTCTTCCCTCGCCAAGAATCATATTAGATTTTGGTACTCTCACATCGGTAAATTTCATGTGCGCATGCCCGTGAGGAGCATCATCGTTTCCAAATACTTGCATCATTCTCAATATTTCAACACCTGGAGTATCCATTGGCACTAAAATCTGAGATTGTCTTTGGTGTTTAGGATTATCTGGATTAGATACACCCATAAAGATAATAATTTTGCATCTGGGGTCACCTGCTCCGGAAGTCCACCATTTCTCTCCATTGATAACGTATTCATCGCCATCTTCAACAATAGAGCTACCAATGTTAGTTGCATCGGATGAAGCAACATTTGGTTCAGTCATACCAAAAGCAGATCTTATTTCGCCTGCTAGTAATGGCTCTAGCCATTCTCTTTTTTGCTCATCTGTTCCATATTTATCTATTACTTCCATATTTCCTGTATCTGGAGCTGAGCAATTGAAGACTTCTGATGCAATTCCTACTGTGCCCATTAATTCTGATAAAGGAGCGTATTCAAGATTAGTCAAACCATAGCCATATTCAGATTCTGGTAAAAATAAGTTCCAAAGACCTGCTTTTCTAGCTTTGGCTTTGAGTTCGTCTAAAATTGGAGGTTGTTCCCATCTTTTTCCGTTTGCACTCATTTCTTCGTGCTGTTGGTGATAAGTTTTTTCACCTTCATAAAGGTGATCGTCCATAAATTGTTGTATTTTTCCTAAGAGTTCTTTCGTTTTTGCTGAATGTTCAAAATCCATTGTTTTCTCCTTTGTACCTGTTGTTTAGTATCAAAATTCTACATCTTTCATGAACTTTTAGTAAGATAAATATTACATTTTAATGAATTGGAATATTTAAATGATTAAGTCCCTAGATAGAATCTCTTATCTTACGAGTTCACTAGAGGAAGCCGAGAAAACTTTTTCAGCTTTTTTTGATGCAAAGCCCTTGAAGAAAGTAATTTCAAAGGATCGAAACTATGAATCAATGCTTTATGGCTTCGAAAACATGCATTTTGAAATTATTAAAAAAAATGATGGCTCGTTTAAAGAAGATAAATTGTATGGTTTTTCTTTATTATCCGATGATATAACTCGTCTGAATATCTCTACTGCATATGATGAAAATGAAATTAATGAAGAATCTGATAGTAAAGCTCAATTAGTTAAATGCATGGATATAAAACAGTCGCCAGACTTCCAACTTTCTGTGAATGAATATGAAGATTTTGATATGAATCTATCAAACGAAAATAATTTATTTGCCCTTGATCATCTAGTTCTGACAACTAATAAAAGCGATGCTTTGATTAACCTATATGAAAAAGAACTAGGCATTAGACTTGCGTTAGATCAATTTGTTGAAAAATGGGGAGGTCGAATGCTTTTTTTCAGAACTGGTCAGGCAACTATTGAAGTTATTGACAATAAAGTTGAGGGCAACGATCAATTTTGGGGTCTAGCTTGGAAAACAAAAGATATTAGAAAAAAAAGAGAATATCTTGTCGAAAATGGTTTCAACGTAAGCGATGTTAAAGATGGAAGAAAAAAAGATACTTTGGTTGCGACCGTCAAATTCGATGAAATTAAGATACCTACCCTTCTGGTAGAGCATTTAAAGTAAAATGATCAAAATTGCTTCGGCAAATTATGCCTTCTATGACTATCAAGATGAGAAAAGAGAGTTAGCTTGTAAGTGGTCGAATCATGTTGATTTGTTGACGTGTTAACGATATCAAGGGTTTTGAATTATTGGATTCGATTAAATTAAAGAAATTTTCTTAAAGTTTGTTTCGACAAAGTTTTCTTTATCTAAACTAACTTCATAAGAGCTTTTGTCCTTTTTAAAAACTACAGATTTAAATTGTTTTTCATTTTTAATGTGCAAAGCTGCTCCACCGTCAACGGCGTAAACATTCTTTAACTTCTTTGAAACAATTAATTTTTTAACTGTAGGCTTTCTTTCTGGCTCTTCATCATAATGTGGGCAACAAGTTCCTTTAATAATATTCATACAAGGCATTACTTTTAAATTTGAATCCCAAGAATCTGTAATGCCGTTTTTAAACCAACAAATAGCGCCGGCGCTTACACCGCTCATGACGATTCCATCTTTGTAAGCTTTTTTAAGAATCTTATCTAAACCCCATTCATTCCAGACAGCCAACATACTTTTTGTATTGCCGCCACCCACGAAGATAGCATCTTGAGAAAAAATTAGTTTTTTTAGATCTGGAGTTCTTTTAAAAAAATCCAAGTGCGAGGGATTACAATTGAGTTTGGAAAAGGTTGCATAGTAATTAACTTTGTAAGCTTCATTATCGCCAGTCGCTGTTGGAATAAAACAAATGTTTGGTTTCTTTTTTTTGGTCTGCTTGAGAATGTATTCTTCAATAATGCCTTCACCCGGATTCCGCCCAAATCCCCCGCCGCCAATGGCAATGATGTGTCTGTCTTTAGGCATTTATAGATATATTCTTGGTGCGCATAGAGGGAGTCGAACCCCCACACCTTGCGGCACTGGTACCTAAAACCAGCGTGTCTACCAATTCCACCATATGCGCATTTGAAGATTCGACAAGTTTAAACATTATTGCGCCTCGATCAAGACAGGATCTGCACTTAATTCTTTTTTTATCTCGGAAATTGATTGATTAGTTTGTTTTCTATAAGCATCGATCGATAGCATTGCTTCTTCTAACTCGGCCAATCTCTCAGAATAACCACTGCTATTTAATTCAAAGGAAGATAGTTTTGCTAGTCTGGTTTTTATATTTTTTAACGAAGAGTCAATTTCTTCTAAAGTTTTGGTATTTGATGCCGAACTATTTTGTACTTCAAATATTTCATCGCTAATCACCTTGTTTTGTTCTGTGAGAATTGAAATATTTTTTTTATTTCTTTTATTGCTTAAATCCCAGAGCTTTCTTATTTCTCTATTTATTATTTTTAAATCTGCTAATAAAGTTTCAATATTCTCTTCAGATGAATCAGAAGTAGATTGAACATTTTCTTCGAGGGTTATCAATCTATTGTTTATCTTAACCAAGTTATCCTGTTGAGATGAAATACCGAAATAAGTCCAAGAGAAAGTTGCCAAAACGATAACTGCTACAACCAAATAAAAAAAGAACTGACTAGGTGGTACCTGACTAGATACTAATATTTTTCTAGTGGAGAGACTTCTGTCAGACTTTTTATCTTTTAATTCGTCTTGATTCATTGTAAATTTATCTGCCAATTAAGACATTTTAAATTTTCTTTGATTGGTTGTAACTAGTTAAGTAAGGTGAAAATCTTATAAAAAGGGAGAAAAGATGAATTTTAGTTTTTCAAATGAACAAATATTAATGCAAGAGGAAGTAAAAAAACTTCTTGATAAAGAAAATTCTGTTAAAAGAAATAGAACAATTTTGGAGGGTGAAGAAAAGTTTGATGAAGAACTTTGGAAGTCTCTTGTGGCTATGGGTTTAACTGCCACTACCATTCCTGAAGAATATGGTGGAATTGGAATGGGTTTTTTAGAATTGTGTGTTATTGCTGAAGAATTAGGTCGAGGTATTGCACCAGTCCCCTTTTCTTCAAGTGTATATCTAGCTACTACTGCTATTTTAAATTCATCAAACGAAGATTTAAAAAAAGAATATCTGCCTAAATTAGCTGGTGGAGAAATTATTGGTACTTTTGCACATTCAGAAAAAACATCTTTTCCAGACGAATCAGGCATAACTGTATCTGCTAATGGCAATAAAATTTCTGGTCAAAAAATTGCGGTTCCTGACGGCGATATTGCCGACTTTGCAATAGTATCTGCAACAAGCGGAAAAAATGTAGGGCTTTATTTAGTTAACTTAAAAAACGATAAGGTAACCATTGAAACTTTAGATACTTTTGATCCATCTAGATCTCATGCAAACGTAACTTTTGAAAATGCTGAAGCAGTTTTACTGCAAGATGATGCTTGGACATCAATAGAAAAATTACTTGATCAATCAGCGGTTCTTTTTGCATTTGAACAAGTCGGTGGTGCAGAAGCAGCAATGAATATGGCTAAAGAATATGCGATGGGTCGATATGCTTTTGGAAGAGCTATAGCATCTTTTCAAGCAATAAAACATAAAGTAGCTGATATGTATGTGTCTCTTCAACTCGCGAGATCAAACTGTTACTACGGTGCTTGGGCTCTAAGTAATGATTCTTCTGAACTTCCTACAGCAGCTGCAACTGCAAGAGTAAGTGCTACAAAGGCTTTTTACGAGTGTTCCAAAGAAAATATTCAAACTCATGGTGGTATGGGAGCCACCTGGGAATTTGACTGTCATCTTTATTACAGGAGAGCAAGGCTTCTTTCAAGCAATATAGGCAGTCAAGGAATATGGAAAGATAAATTAATTACATCGCTGGAAAAAAGCAATTCACCGGCATAAAATACATTTTTAGGAGATTATTATGGATTTTAACGATACTAAGGACGAAGCTCAATTTAGAGAGGAAGTTAACACTTGGTTGAGCGAAAACGCTGAAAAGAAACAACATGCTAGAGATATTTATAAAGCGTCAGGTGTACCTGGTGATGGATCTGCATTAGAAGATGCCAAAAAATGGCAAGAAAAATTATATGAAGCTGGTTGGGCTTGTCTACATTGGCCAAAAGATTACGGCGGAAGAGATGCTTCTCCTATGGAAAGAGTTATTTGGAGTCAAGAAATGTCTAAATACAAAGTTCCAGGTGGATATTTTGAAATAGGACAAGGAATGGCTGGCCCTGTTCTCATGACTTATGCAACTGAGGAACAAAAACAAAGATATCTGCCGCCAATGGCTAAAGGTGAAGAAGTCTGGTGTCAATTGTTTAGTGAACCTGGAGCTGGTTCTGATTTGGCTGGTATCAAAACTAAAGCAGAATTAGATGGGGATACTTGGACTATCAATGGTCAAAAAGTTTGGACCTCAGGTGCGCAATTTAGTGACTATGGAATTTTAGTTACTAGAAGTGATTTTTCAGCGCCCAAACACAAAGGTTTAACTTATTTCTTCTTAGACATGAAATCTCCTGGAGTAGAAATTAGACCTATCAAACAAATCACAGGTGGATCTGGCTTCAACGAAGTTTATTTTACAGATGTAAAAATTCCTGATTCCCAAAGACTCGGAGAAGTCGGTGATGGGTGGAAAGTTTCTCTAACCACGCTTATGAACGAAAGACTAGCTGTAGGTGATGCCTCAGGTGTAGATTTTCAAGAAATTTTTGATCTAGCAAAAGAGCAAGATTTCAACGGTGACCAAGCAATTAAAAACGGTTCTGTAAGAGAAAAACTCGCTGATTGGTATTGTGAGCAATCTGGATTGAAATACACTAAAATGAGAAATATCTCTGCCTTATCTCAAGGAAGTACACCTGGTCCGGAAGCATCTATCACAAAAATAGTTAGCGCAAATAAGTTACAAGATATTGCAAACTTTGGAATGGACTTAATGGATAGTGGTTCAATTGTTAGAGATGATGACACTTCTGCCCTTTTTCAAGGCAGTCTTCTAGGTGCACCGCTAATTAGAATAGCTGGTGGAACAGATGAAGTTCTAAAAAATATCATAGCTGAACAAGTTTTAGGAATGCCTCAGGATGTTAGAGTGGATAAAAATGTTCCATTCAACGAGATTCCTACTGGATCAAAAAACTAATTGAATAAGAAGTAAAAACGACTGCCAAGTCTCTTTTTACATTTTTCAAATTGGCTGCTATACATATTAGCTGTGTTTTGAACATTAGTTGATACGGAAAGCAGCCAAGGTTTGGCTCGATAAGATCCTTTTTTATACCCATTCATTCCTTCGTGATACGCTAAGTAAAGTAAACGCGCATTATTTTTAGGAATTCCTAATTTTTTGCTACTTCTGTCGTTGTACCAACCAATAAAATCAACTGCATCACTGAAATCTCTTCTAGAAACAAATCTATAACCCGTTGCCTTTTTATAAGATTCCCATGTTCCATCAGTGACTTGGGCATAACCATACGCTGTACTCTTTCTTTTTCCGGGTAGCAGCCCAAAAAATATTCTTGTTCTTTCAGGTTTTGCTCCTTGTTGATAACTAGATTCGTGTTTGATAAAAGCCATAGTGACTTCTGGAGCAATGCCCCATTTTTTTTCTGTTCTGAGTGATGCCCTATACCAACTTCTCTTTTCATCGTATATATCACAAATATTAGAGGTTTTAGATGGCGGAGATACTGCGCAACTGGCAAACATAATTGAAGTTATTAAAATCAGATTAATTTTCATTTTGCTTCAAAAAAGTGTCCAAATTTTTATCTGATATTATTTCAATGTTTAGAGATCTTGCTTTCTCTAATTTAGAGCCAGCATCAGATCCAACAATTACATAATCTGTATTTTTTGAAATCGAATTCACAACTTTCACGCCAAGATCTTCTAATTTAGATTTCAATTCATCTCTTGAGATGAAAGATAGTTTTCCTGTGATAGCAATTTTTTTACCGCCGAGTTTAGAAGTTTGAGAGGTAACCTTTTCTGCCTCAAGTTTAAAACCTAAATTAATAATTTCTTCTAAAAACTTAATATTAAGTTTGTCTGAAAAAAATGCATGCAGATTAGCTGATGCAACTTCGCCTATGTCGTCTACTGATATAAAATCATCTACTGAAGCTGAAAAAATATTTTCAATTTTTAAGAATCTTTTTGATAAATTTTTTGAAGTTTCGAGACCAATCTCTTTAATGCCTAAAGCATATATAAAATTACTTAACCTAATGTTCTTGCTTTTATTTATAGAACTGAGCAAATTATTGATAGATTTCTCTGCAAAACCATCTAACTCAACAAAGCTTTCTTTTTTTAAAAGGTATAAATCTTTTATAGATTTAATTATTCCTTTATCAACCATTTGATCAATGGTTTTTGAACCAAGGCCATCTATGTCCATTGCCTGTCTTGAAACAAAGTGTTTTAAAGTTTCTTTAAATTGGCTATAGCCATAACAACTTTGATCCTCGTTCTCTAATTTTGATAGATCTAAATTAGGAGTTAATCCTTCGAAAAATTTTAGAGGTCTCGAGCAACTTGAACAATGAGTTGGTTGTATTATTTTTTTATTTTTACCCTTTCTTTTATTTTTTTCTACTTTAATAACTTTGGGAATTACATCCCCAGCTCTTTTTACTTTGACAAAATCTCCTATTCTTATGTCTAGCCTTTCAACTTCATCCATATTATGCAGTGTTGCATTTGAAATTGTTACACCGCCTAATTTAACTGGTTTTAGATTAGCAACTGGTGTTAAAGCTCCAGTTCTTCCCATTTGAAAATTTACTGACAATACTTCAGTTGTGCCTTCTTCAGCTTTAAATTTTTTGGCAATTGACCATTTGGGAGATCTTGATGAAAAACCAAGCTCTTGTTGAAGAGACACGTCATCAATTTTTATCACTACTCCGTCTATTTCATAGTTTAAAGCTTCTCTTTTATTTGTTAATTTTTCACAATATGAAATAACTGCATCAATTGAATCAACTAGGCCAATATCAGGATTAATCGGTAAATTCCAACTTAGAAAGGTATCAAGCATTTCGTGATGAGATTTGAAGAAATTTTTTTGATCCACATAACCTAAACTATGCAATTGAATTTTTAATGGCCTTGCTGCCGCTATTTCAGGATTGAGTTGTCTAATGCTCCCGGCTACAAAATTTCTTGGATTTGCAAAGGTCTTTTGGTCAGACTTGGAATACTCTTTGTTAAATTTATCAAACGCTGTCTTTTCGCAATATATTTCACCTCTTATTTCTATTTTTTTTGGAAAATTATTTCCATTTAAGGTTAAAGGAATTTGTTTTATTGTTTTAACATTATGAGTAATATCTTCTCCCTGTTCGCCATCGCCTCTAGTTCCTGCTTTGATAAATTTTCCTTTTTCATAAATTAAGCTAACTGCAACACCATCTATTTTTGGCTCACAAGAATAATGAAGCTTTTGTTTTTTTATTTTGTTAAAAACCCTTTTTTCAAAATCATATAAATCTTCAGACTCAAAGGCATTATCTAGAGATAACATAGGTACCTCATGAAGGAATTCTTTCAAATCTGATTGAGGAGTGTCTCCAACTCTAGAGCTTGGAGAATCACTTTTGTCTAAAAAAAGATATTCATCTTCAAGTTTTAAAAGTTTTTGAAATAATTGATCATACTCAACATCTGTAATTTCTGGTTGATCTTTGTTGTGATAAAGAAAATTATGATGGTTTATCTCATTTTTCAAAGAGCTGTATATTTCTTTGATTTCTTTTTTAGCTGCCATGATTAGGCGAGATTATTTAAATCATACTCTTCTGCAATTTGCGAATAATGATCTACCATTTGTTTGGTTAAATTATTACGATCAGAATCTAATATTTTACTTTGAAAATTTTCTGCCATTAATTGAGCGATATCTATCATCTTGGAAAAAGCGCTCACTGAATTGGCCTTAGGTTTAAAAGAATAAATCAAAGTCATGACTTGGGTTTCTAGCAAACCGTCCTCAGGAACAAACTTTCCTGGATTCAATCCGTTGACTAATAAAAAAGAGTCATCCTCATCTATAGAAATTTTAAACCAACCCCCTTCATCACTATATTCAATACTGCTAGAACCGAGAAACTTTTTAATTGCATCGTAAGAAAATTTTGACTCTTCAGTATTTTGAAGGTGGAGAGTAAGCATCTCAGGCTTAACATTTTCAATTTCTCCTTCTGGACTTGAATCTAAAATTCCTTCTTCAGCAAGTTCGTCTAAATTATCATCTTGAGGAATTTCTTTTTCAGAATTCTCAGATCCAACTGGCTCAAAGAGTTCTCTAGAGTTAACTTTCTTATCAATTTGAATTTTTGTTTTTCTGCCAAAAAAAAGTTTTCTCAACATTAGTACTAATGTAATTGCTATTACTAAAGCCAAAAATAAAACTAAGATTTCACTAAAAGTCATTATACGGCTGCTAACTTTATTGCTTCGTCTACATCAACAGATACCAGTCTAGAAACACCTGGTTCTTGCATTGTTACTCCTAATAGATGCTTGCTTTTTTCCATGGAGATCTTATTGTGAGTTACGAAAATAAATTGGACTTTATCTGACATTTCTTTAACCATGGAAATAAATCTAGCAGTATTAAAATCATCCAGTGGAGCATCAATTTCATCCAAAATGCAAAAAGGAGCTGGATTGAGGGCAAAAAATGAGAAAACCAAAGCAATTGCTGAAAGTGCTTTTTCTCCACCAGATAGTTGAGACACATTTACATTTTTTTTACCCGGAGGCATTGCTCGAAAGAAAACACCTGACTCAAGAAGGTCTTCACTAGTTAACTCAAGGCTGGCATGTCCACCTCCAAAAAGCTTGGGAAACAACTCAGCAACTTTTACATTCAATTGGTCTAAGGTGTCTTTGAATTTGGTTTTTGATTCCAAATCAATTTTCTTTATAGCGTTTTGTAAAGTTGTCAATGCCTTTTCTAATTCTGCGAATTGAGATTCTATTTCTAATTTCCTCTCTTCCTCAATTTTATATTCTTCTGCCGCAGCTAAATTTATTTGCCCTATTCTTGAAATGGATGACTCAATTTTAGAAATTTCATTAATGAGATTTTCTTCGGTTTCATCATTGGCCAGTTCTTTTAATAAATCTCCTAAAACGAAATCGTCTTTTTCTAATTGTTTTAAATATACCTCTGCTTCAGACAGGTATCCTTGTCTGGTAACTTTTGAATCTTGAGAATCAGTTCTGATTTTTTCAATGGAGATGTCAACTTCATGCGATCTTCTTTCACATTGTCTGATTTCATCAGAAATTTCAGCAAATTTTGATCTTCTATTTATTAAATCATCTTCTACATTTGCCCTTGAATCTAACAAAGGCTTCATCTCTTTTTCTAATTCAAGAATTGGCTGCTCTAATTCTTTAAGTTGATTTGTATTTGATTCAAAAGCCTCTCTGACAAAATATTCTTGTTCATCTATAGAAGCAATGTCTCTAGATATTGTCGCAATCTTTACTTTGAGACTTGTTATCTCGCCGCTAAGTTTTAAGAGATCATTCTTTTGAGATAAAAACTTTTCTTCTTGATAATCTTCTTGTTTTTCTAGTATTTCATTTAACTGAGAAAGTTTGTCTTCAAACTTTTTTAAATCATTAATAATTGGGTCTAAATCTTGACTGCTCTTAGAGTTAAAATTTAATTTGAAATCATCAAGACTATTCATCAAGCTAGATTGTTCGATCATAATTTGTTTTAAAATAAATACTGGAGACAAAGCTCCATCAAGTTTTGAAATGGATGCATCCATTTTTTCTAATTTAGGCTCTTTTTGTTTAAGTTCAGTATTTAAATCTTCTATTTCTTTTACAAAAGAAACTTTTCTATCGGATAAATTTTGTTGGTTTTCTTTTTGTGTTTCTAGTTCGATCGATAATTGATTTTTTTTATCTTTTAAAAAAACTAGTTGTTGTTCTGACTTTGAAAGATTTGCTCCACTTGAATAAAAATCTTCTTGTATTGAATCTATTTCTGACTGTAAGTCATTTTGTTGTGACCTAAAGACATCAATCGAACTGATTAACTTTTGTTTTTCAGTTTGTAATTTTTCAATTTCTAATTCAGTTTGTTTAACACTTAAATCTAGTTTTGAAGCAGCTTCATTTCTTGCTTGCCAACTAAATGCTTTCAATAAACCATTAAATTTTTTCTCTTTTTCCTTAAGAAAGTTATATCTTTCAGCTGACTTAACCTGTTGATTGAGTTTGAGTAAAGCTCTTTCTATTTCATCGCGAATATCAGAAACCCTATTAAGATTTTCTCTAGTCTTTTTTATTCTCGACTCTGTTTCTTTTTTTCTTTCCCTGTATATCGATATTCCAGCAACTTCTTCTATATAAGCTCGCAACTCTTCTGGTTTTGAACTTATTAATTTCGTTGCCATTTCTTGTTCAATCACGGCATAACTTCTAGGACCTAATCCGGTTCCTAAAAATATGTCGGTTATGTCTTTTCTTCTGCATTCAGATCCATTTAATGAATAAGTAGATTTCCCGTCTAAATCTAATACTCTTTTTACTGAAATTTCTGAATAGGAAGAATATTCACCCCCTATCCTGCCTTGATCATTATCAAACAGAAGTTCTACTGAAGCTCTGCTTGAAGGGGCTCTAGATGAAGATCCATTAAAAATTACATCGGCCATTGATTCTCCTCTTAGGTTTTTTGCTGAAATTTCACCCATCACCCATCGAACTGCATCAATAATGTTTGATTTACCACACCCATTTGGACCTACGACGCCTGACATACTGGAGGGGAAGCTAATTTTCGTTGGATCAACGAAAGATTTAAAACCTGAAAGACTAATATTTTTTAATCGCATATTTAGCTTCTAAGCTATATTTTAAACGATTTAAGACTTATTTACTGTTGTTTTTTTTAATTTCTAACTCTTTAAGAGCTGTATTCATCACTAAAATTAAAGACTTTTTTTCGTCTTCAGAATCTACATTTTCTAGAGCAACGGACCAACTTTTTAGAGCTAGTTCAAATTCACTTTGACTAAATAAATAAAGCCCTTTCATTGTAAGGGCTTTATGATTTGATGGGTCAAGGTAAAGAGATTTTTCCAAATTTTTTAAGATATTTGCGTTGAAGGATAGATCGTTAATAAGATATTGAACCTCTGCATAGGCAGCATAAATTTCGGCATCAATTTGATCCGGGTAAACGGCAATATATTTATTTAAGACCTTATATGACTGATCATAGTGTCCATCCGCAAGTAAATTCATAGCAAGTAAATTCAATTCAGACGCAGACAAACTATTCAAATTTAATAATTCATCAGTTCTAGTATTTAAATTTAAAATAAAATTTTCGTCTTTTTCGCCTTTATAAAAAGAACTAAAAGACTGTTTAGTTAAATTATCAAAACCACCAATAGATAAATAAATTAACAAAGCAGTAATGACTGAAATCAATAAAAGAATTCTACTTGTCATTTTTTTGAAGTACCAAGTAAAGAAAATAAGCTGATAATAAAATTAAAATTATTGGAAAGAAAAAAAGTAAATAAGAAAAGTTATTTACTGGAGGCATGTAAAGAATATCGTCACCAAATTTTTCAGTTAAAAAAAATTTAATTTGATCATCGCTCTTATTTTCGAGAATCATATTAAAAATAATATTTTTCATGTCTTTAGCTATTGGAGATGTAGAACCATTGATGCTTGAACCTTCGCATAACGGGCAACTTATTTCCTCAGCCAAAGAATAAAACCTTTGTTCGTGATCTTCGGATGAAAAAGAGTATAAGTTCAAAGCTTCTTGAGTAAAAACAAAATATGAAACAAATAATAAAAAATAAGAGAAAAATTTCATTCTATTAAATTTGTAAATTTATTCACCCAAACCTTTTCATCAATTATGCCAATATGTTTTTGAACAATTTTATTTCTTTTATCTATTAAATAGGTTTCTGGTGCTCCAGAAACTCCAATTTCTAATCCAAAATTACCTCTTGGATCATAAATAGTTTTCCAATAAGGGTTACCAAATTGATCAAGCCATCTAAGAGCTTTTTCTTTGTCATCTTTGTAGTTCAATCCAAAAATTTTTATTCCTTTATTCTGCAGACTCATTAAGAAACCATGTTCTAATTTACAATTAACACACCAAGTAGCCCATACATTAATTAATTTATACTCGCCCTCTTGAAATGAATTTTGATTGATTGGCTCTTCATTTAATTCGTTCATCTCAAAAGCTGGAAAACTAGAAACCTCAATTGTTTTTTCATTAGGGTTTAACAATGTAACAATGAAAATAAGAAAAAGAATTCCTATAAAGAGACTGGAAAATAGAAAAAGATTTATTTTATTCATACTTTGTTCTTCTAAAGACTGCTAAAAATCCTCCAATTGTCATAATTAATGCGCCTAACCAAATTAATCTTACAAAGGGTTTGATCTGTATTTTTGCTATCCATTTGCCTGAATCCAATTTTTCACTAAGACTAATGTATAAATCTTCTTTCGGACTTACATAGATATCAGATTCGGTCATCACATTATTAGAAGCTGGATAAAAGCTTTTTTCAGGTTTTAAATCTATTTTATTTTTAGTTGTATTATCTAAAACTTCGAATTGAACAACTTGAGCATAGTAATTTGAGAAATCTTGCTTCCCCTCATCAACCAACTTTATATTGTAATTATTCAAATTAGTGAATTCTCCTTTTCCAATTATTACTTCTTTATTTTGCGAAAAAGAAGAAACGACACCTATACCTAAAATCATTACGGCAATCCCAAAATGTGCCGTAACCATGCCTAAATTATTAAATAGTAAAATTGAGTTTTTTGAATTTCTATAAATATAGACTACTAATCCAGAAATAATTGCAGCGAACATCAAATAACTAGCCGTGGAAAAAATATCTGGATAATTAAACAAAGTGTAAGTGAAGAAAAAAGTGAGAATAAAAACTAAACCTAAACAAGTTAAATAAAAATAATTATCTTTTTTAGATTTTCCCCAAAAAGTTAAGATTCCATAACCTTGAAAAAAGGCTATAAAAAAAGCAATTGGTACAGTTGTTAAATTAAAATAAGGTGCTCCAACTGTAATACTCTTACCACCAGTAAAGATATCGTAAATAATTGGGTATATTGTTCCAAACAAGATCACAATGGCTAATATGAGCAATAAAGCATTATTGATTAACAAGAAAAATTCTTTTGAAAAAAAAGAATAATCTGCTGCTTCTTTTGAGATTATGTCTGCCCTAAAAAATAGATAAAAAGAATAAATAGATATCAAAAAAGTTAACATCAACAAAATCAATCCTCTTTCTGGATCAAGAGCAAAAGTATGAACTGAGGTTAAGATTCCAGACCTAACTAAAAACATGCCAATAAAGCTTCCAATTACCGCCAAAACCGATAATAGAATAGTCCAGTTAATAAAAATATTTCTTTTATTAGTAACAATCGCTGAGTGTATTAATGCTGTGGCAATTAACCAGGGAACCAATGAGGAGTTTTCTACGGGATCCCAAAACCACCAACCGCCCCAACCAAGCTCGTAATAAGCCCACCAACTCCCCAGCGCAATCCCGAGTGTTAAAAAACTCCAGGCTAATGTTGTCCATTTTTTTATTCTCATAGCCCAAGCTTCCATCACACCGACGCAACGGCCTAACGCGATAGCAAATGGAATTACCAAACCTGCATAGCCTAAATAAAGCATCGGAGGATGAATGGTAAAAGCAAAATCTTGCAATAAAGGATTTAGATCTGTTCCATTTAAAGGAGAAATTGGCAGCAATCTTTCGAAAGGATTAGATGTGAATATGGTAAAACCTGCAAAGCTTAAAAAAATTAAAGAGGTAAAGCCGTGAAGGTAGTTCTTGTCTCTAACAGATTGATAATTTGTAGATAATGAGAATAAAACGATCCATAAAGAAAGAATCAAAATAAATAAAAGCATCGAGCCTTCGTGTCCACCCCAAAGGGCTGAAAACTTGTAATAAATTGGTAAAAAAGGATTGGAATTGCTTGCTACATAAAGCACACTGAAATCATCAGATAAGAATGATATCTCTAGTGCAATAAAACTCATGAGAATAGAAACAAACTTGAAATAAACTAAATTTGATAAATTAAGTATTTCTCTATTAAGGTAGTACGAATAGCTTGCTAGACAAAAAATAGTAACAGCTAGAACAAAAGATATTATCAGAAAAATATTGCCTACTTCAGGAATCATTTTCCCTCCAGAGCTTGAACTACTTCTTTTGGTTCATAATTTTCATCGTGTTTAGCCAAGATTTCAAAAGCTTGAAAACTATTGTTAATTTGATCGTAATATCCAGTTGCAACCACTCCCGCATCCTCTTTAAATAAGTCGGGTAAAATACCTGAATAATTAACTGTAACTTCTTCTTTTAAATCAGTGATTGTAAAATTTATTTCTAACGAATCAGGTATTCTTATCAGTGAGCCCTTTTGAACTAATCCACCAACACGTATTGACTTATTTGGTGAGGGATTAGAGGCAAACAAATCTGAGGGAGAATAAAAAAGGTTGATGTTTTGATTGAGCGCTGTCAGGACTAAAACAGTTGCCAACAATGAAGAGCCGAATATAAATAAAACTGCGTAAAGACGATTTTTTCTAATTTTTATCAATTTTTTTTAATTTATTTATTTTATTAAGTCTAATTTTAGGAACTATTAAATTAAGACTTATAAGAGCAACGGTTATTAATAAAACTAACCAAACATGAAAATTATAATCATTAAAATCGTAAATCATCTTTTTAATAATTTTTAAACCATTCCTTATTAATTTCTCGTTTTGCAATCTCAGCTCTCATTGCCATCAAGCCTGATAGAAGAACAACTAAATAAAAACCAAATATAGAAATTATGAGTGGGTACAACATCTCAGGAGAGATTGAAGAACTTTCGGTAAATTTAATACTTGCTGGTTGGTGAAGAGTATTCCACCAGTCAACAGACTTTTTAATAATCGGTAAATTAACTGCCCCTACTAAAGTAAGAATAGAAACTGCCTGATCAGCAGATTTCTTTTCACTAAAAGACGAATACAAACTAATAATGGCAATATAGAAAATAAATAGTACTAGAGTAGATGTGAGTCTCGCATCCCAGATCCACCAAGTTCCCCAAGTTGGTTGTCCCCATATGGAACCGCTTATTAAAGCTAAAAAGGTAAAGGATGCTCCAATCGGAGCCATAGATTTAATAAAGATACCAGCCATTTTCATTCGCCAAATCATTGATACAACGGCAGCAACCGTCATGGTGTAATAGATAGCTTGAGATACTGAGGCCGCAGGCACATGCATATAGATAATTCTGTAAACATCTCCTTGTTTAAAGTCTGTTGGAGAAAAAAAGACTCCCCATACAATACCAATAGATAAAAATAAAAATGAGAACAGAGCAACATAGGGAATAGTGATTCCAGAAATTTTGTAAAACCAAGGCGAAGAGCCCAGTTTGTGATAAAAAGTTTTTAAATTACTAAAAGTCTTATTCATAATGCAATCTCAAAGCACCAATACATGCGTAACAGATCAAAGGTAACAAAAAAATAAATATTGCCAACATCATTAAGAAGTAAAAGCTCGGATTTTCTCCATTCAAAAAAGAACTAACCGCAGAAGTTCCCAATATCAATATAGGCAGACTTAATGGCAAAACAATTGCAGGGCCTAAAATACTACTTTTTCCTAGAGACAATGCTCCTGCCAAAGCTCCAAAAAGAGATATGACGGGCGTTCCTATCAAAAGACTTGTCAACAAAATTACTAAGGCCTCGCTGGGTAGAAATAATAAAAATACAACTGTTGATGACAATATTATTATTGGCAAGGAACTGAAAATCCAGTTAACCAAAATTTTTACTATAACCAAAGATAGAGTTGAAACTCTTAATGAAAAGAATATATCTAATGAACCGTCCTCAAAATCTTCATTAAATATATTTTGAATGGATAATAAAGTTGATAAGAGAACACAAATCCAAGTTATGCCTGGAGCCAAAAAAGCTAGATCTGCTGGATCATTAGACAATGCAAGAGGATAAAGCGCAATGGTAATCAGAAAGAATACTATTGGGCTCAAGTAAGTGCTTGACCTCTTTTTGTAAGAAACAAGCTCTTTATAAAATATTCTTTTTGCCAATCTAGTCATTTTTAAAATCATCTATATTTATTTCTTGAGAACTTTTTCCTTGATTCTCATGAGAAGTAAAAACTATTGAGCTCCCTTCAGAAGCTTTTTGCCGAAATATTTCATTCAAGCAATCTATTCCTTCATCATCTAAATTTGAAAAAGGCTCGTCTAAGACATACAAATCAGCATTAACAGAAGCAAACAAACACAATAAAATTTTTTTCTTTTGGCCTTCTGAGTAATTACCAAGAGGAGTTGAGAAAGAGATCTCGCAACCAAAATCACTTAAATAGTTTTTAATTTTATCCAAATCAAATTCTGGATTTCTCAAATCATTTTTTAAATTTTCTCCTACTGTTAGATTATCTTTAAATCCGTTCTTATGTCCGGCGTAGAAAATATTTGGCGAAGAAATATCTTTGATATTTTCATTTAAATACAAAATTTCTCCTTCGTAATCTTGCAAAATTCCAGAGATATTTTTTAAAAAAGTAGTTTTTCCAGACCCATTAGAGCCTGAAACTTTTGTAATGGTTTTAATATCTAAGTAAAGGTTAAGATTTTCAAATAGATATTTATCCGTATAGGCATATGATAAATTATCGACTTTTAACATGACTGAGGTTGGTTAAATTAAATATTTAACCGTTTTAAGTTAATATTATAACTAATTATAAAATTAAGGACTTTAGAATGAGTGACGATTTTGGAAAGAGAATAAGTATAGAAGAGGTAGAAGAAGGAACCTCTTTCGCGCCTAAATTTGATGAAAAAGGCTTAATTCCCGTGATAACAGTAGAAGACAGCACTAGTGAAATACTTATGCATGGCTACTCAAACAAGGAAGCTTTGCTTAAATCAATCGAAACCAACCAAGCTCATTATTGGAGTAGAAGTAGAAAAAAAATCTGGAAAAAAGGTGAAACCAGTGGCTTGAATCAAACAATAAAAAAAATACTCATTGACGACGATCAAGATTGTCTAATTTTTAGGGTTGAACTTGGTGGAATGGCAGCCAGTTGTCACGTTGGTTATAAATCATGCTTTTATAGATCATTAGAAGGTAAAAATGAGCTAGTTTTTACTGAGACGAAAAAAGTTTTTGATCCTGAAGAGGTTTACGAAGGTCAAGACAACCCAACCGTTCTTTAATTATTGCCCTAGTAGTTTAACTGGATAAAACGGCCGCCTCCTAAGTGGCAACTCTAGGTTCGAGTCCTGGCTGGGGCACCAAAAGAATTAGACATAAGCTTGTTAATATATAAAAGGGCTAAAATTAAGCATAATTTACTGAAACTTCATTATCAGTTTCTAAAGAATATTAGAATTTAAAAAATTCATGATCTTTTTAAGAGCGGGAATAGCATCTCTTTTAAAATCATTTCCTGATATAAAAGTTTTACCAGAATCTAAATAAGCATGCCTTTGATCTTTGTATTCCCAATAGGTGACATCTTGGCCAGCATCTTCTAAAGCTTTAACGTATTCCTCGATAGCATGAACCGGAGTTACTCTATCCTCACTTGCTGAAGTTATAAATTGTGGTGGCAATTTTCTTTCATCTACATTAGGGATATTATAAATAGGAGAAATCGCTTTATACATTTCAGGATTCTTCTTTACATTAAAATTTTTACCGAAAATACCTCTTGGTTTAGAAAAAGCAAGAGTCCAAAAAGGATTTTTTCTTGTCTCAAGAATGCCTTCAACAGCGGGATTGTACAAGTCGTAACGGCCGTAACTAAGTACAGCTGCTTGAATATTGAGAGGATTTTCTTTTTTAATTTCGTCAAAAGTTATTGATTCTGGTAAGTAAGATGGCTTTATACATAAATGTTCAGAAAAACTTCCACTTGTCGCAAGTTTATTTCCTGAATTAACAATCATTGCTGAAATATAGGCTCCTGCACTGTCGCCAGTCACTGCTATTAAGTTTCTGTTCCCTTTATAATTGGCAATATTTTCCTTGATCCATAACATGGCCCCGAATGTATCTCCAATGAGCTCATCAAAGGTAACGGTATTTTTTTGATCTCTCAATAATCGATAATCTACATTACAGACGACATAATCATAATTACTAGCAATATATTGAGCCATGTTTTCTATGATGTATTTTCTCCTCAATAAAAAACCACCGCCATGAAACATTACCAACACAGGGAAAGAGTCTCCTTCCTTAGTAGGTGAATATATGTCCATAGCCAAATCAAAACCTTTGGGTGAGGCCCAGATAACATTTTTTGATAAAGAATACTTTTCTTTGTTATTAATGCTTTTATCTAAAGCATATAATTTTGAAATTAGATACATTCTAGGAATTGCAAATTATAAAAAACCCAGCCTTAGCTGGGTTTTTTGTTTATTTGATTTCAACTAGCTTTATCTATTGCCTGATTAATATCAGCAATAATATCTTCGACATTCTCAATTCCGATAGATAATCTGACATAGCCAGGTGTCACACCAGCAGAAAGTTGTTCTTCTGGAGCTAATTGACTGTGCGTTGTAGTTGCAGGATGAATAGCCAAAGATCTTGAATCTCCAATATTAGCAACGTGATACAGAAGCTCCAAAGAGTCAATAAACTTACTACCCGCTTCTTTTCCACCAGGTAATTCAAAACCAATTAAAGCACCGTAACCGCCAGTCATATATTTGTCAGCCTTTTCTTTTTCAGCTCCTTCGAATAGTCCAGGATAAGTTACTGATTGTACTTTTTTATTGGCTGCGAGAGCTTCAGCAACTGCTTGGGCATTTTTTGCATGTTCTCTCATTCTCAATGGTAAAGTTTCTAGTCCTTGAATGAACATCCAAGCATTGAAAGGACTCATAGCACCACCTAGATCTCTTAGCAAAGTAGTTCTCAATTTAAGCAAATAGGCAAAAGGGAGTCCCATATTTTTTGTCACTTGTTCATCCCAAACTACTCCACCGTAACAAGGGTCTGGAGTATTCATAGCTGGCTGCCTATCAGCGCCTGCTTTGCCCCAATCAAAATTACCGCCATCCACAATCAAACCTCCAATAGTAGTTCCGTGACCGCCAATGTACTTAGTAGTTGAATAAGTAGTAATGGCGGCACCATGATCAAAAGGCCTACATAGGACTGGCGCTGCAGTATTATCGACAATTAATGGAATATCATGTTTTCTTCCAATTTCTGCTACTTCAGAGATAGGAAAGACATGAAGTTTTGGATTTGGCAATGTTTCTGCAAAATAGGCTCTTGTTTTATCGTCGGTTGCCTTCTCAAAATTTTCTGGATCAGTGGGATCTACAAATCTCACTTCGATACCCATCTCTTTCAAATTATTTTTGAATTGATTATATGTTCCACCATATAAGTGAGAAGAAGAAACAATGTTATCCCCTGCTCTAGCTAAGTTTTGAATCGAATAAGCGGATGCCGTTTGCCCAGAAGCAACTGCAAGCCCTGCTGCTCCACCATCCAATGCAGCCATTCTTTGCTCAAGCACATCACAAGTAGGATTCATTATTCTGGTGTAAATGTTTCCAAACTCCTGCAAACCAAAAAGACTCGCTGCGTGAGTAGTATCATTAAATTGATAGCTTGTAGTTTGATGAATTGGAACCGCTACTGATCCTGTATTTTCATCGTTTCTCCATCCCGCATGAAGCGCGATAGTTTCTAAATTTTTTCCTTCGTAAGCCATTTTTTCTCCTGTAACTAAAAATAAAAAAACCTGCTTGCTTTCGCTAAACAGGTCTTAAAAGTCTTGTTTAGCAAAATTTGTAAAGCGTTTGCAAGTCAGATAAATCAACGCTAGGTATATAAAACCAAATTAATTTATAATTATCAACCATTTTTATGAAAAATTTAGAAACAGTCCGAACAGAGGTTAGAGAAAATTCTTTAATTATTTTCTTATCAAGAGAAGAAAGAATGAATGCTTTCACTCTTACTATGCAACAAGAAATAGTAAAAGTTTTAGATGATGCCGAAGAAAATGATGACATAAAAGCAATTATATTTACCGGCGACGGAAAAGCTTATTGCGCAGGAGCAGATTTGTCTTCTGGAGGAGATACCTTCGATAATAGAAAAGGAAGAGAGAGAACTAACGATGTTGTTAGAGATTCTGGTGGATTGCTCACATTAAGACTTTTTAAATGTAAAAAACCTCTAATTGCGGCTGTCAATGGTGCTGCTGTTGGAATTGGAGCAACTATGCTACTTCCTATGGATACCAGAATTTGCTCTGATCAAGCTCGCTTCGGCTTTGTTTTTGCTAAAAGAGGTATTGTCCCTGAAGCAGCATCGAGTTGGTTTCTTCCAAGATTGATTGGTATTGATAAAGCTTTAGAACTTTGTTATACCGGAAAGGTAATCTCTGCTGATGAAGCCAAAGAAATCAGATTGGTTTCTGAGATATTAAACCAAGATAAATTAATTGAAAGGGCCCTTGAAATAGCCAAAGAATTTACTGCTGAGAGTTCACAAATCTCTATAGCGCTTACCAGACAGATGATGTGGCGTATGCTCGGTGCTGACGATCCTATGGAAGCACATAAGATTGATTCAAGAGCAGTTTTTGAACTGGGCCAATCAGGAGAAGCAATTGAAGGAGTGAATTCATTTCTAGAAAAGCGTCCCCCTACTTTCCCTGGAAAAGTTTCAAAAGATATGCCAAGTTTTTTTCCATGGTGGGATGAAAGAGAATTTGAATAAATATGTCTTGGAAAAAAGAAATTAAAGAGATCGGTATCAGAAAAAAAGCCTCAAAAGCTCAAGGAGGTAAAGAAGCAGTGGAACTTCACCATAAAAAAGGAAGACTAACTTTGAGAGAAAGAATCGATATTTTTCTAGATAAAGACTCCTTCGAAGAAATAGGAGAATTAGCAGGAGGAGTAGAAAAAGATGAAGAAGAAAACTTCAAATCAATGACTCCTGCAAATTTTATTTTAGGTTTTGGAAAAATAAATGGAAAACAAATTATAGTTGGCGGAGAAGATTTTACAGTTAAAGGTGGCTCGCCAAATTCAGCTGGTTTAAGAAAAAGTGTTTACACTGAAGAATTGGCTATTCAATACAAATTGCCTTTAGTCAGGCTTCACGAAGGTGGTGGTGGCTCAGTAGCTGGACCAAAATCAGGCTCTAGTGCAGATCCGGTCTTTACAAGATCTAGATTCAAATCCGTTGCTGACTCTTTGAAAGAAGTGCCAGTAGCTAGCGCTGCGCTTGGACCAGTTGCTGGTCTTCCTGCTTCAAGATTTGTAGGCTCTCATTTTAGAGTAATGACAAAAAAAAATTCTCAAATATTAGTTGCAGGACCGCAAGTTGTCTCAAGAGCATTCGGAAAAGAATTTACTAAAGACGAATTGGGAGGCTCAGATGTTCACAAAAAAAATGGTGTGACAGATAATATTGCTAATACTGAAGAAGAAGCTTTAGAGCAAATCAAAACTTTTTTATCTTACTTCCCTCAAAATGTTTACGAAATTCCTTCCTCTATAGTATCTAGCGACTCTCCGGAACGAACTGAATCTGCCCTTTCATCTATTATTCCAAAAGAAAGAAATAAAAGTTATGAAATGAGAGATATATTAAATCTAGTATTTGATAAGAATAGTTTTTTTGAAATGACTAATTTTTATGGTCGAGGCATAATCACCGGCTTTGCAAGGTTGAATGGTTTCTCCTTTGGAGTTTTTGCTAATGATAGTAATTTTTACGCTGGTTCAATGACTGCGGATAATGCAAAGAAGACATCTCGATTTGTAAAACTTTGCGACACATTTCACTTACCCATTATTACTTTTGTGGATGAACCTGGTTTTTTAATTGGTCCGGAAGCAGAGAAAGAGGCAACTATCTTGTACGGTACCGAAGCGGTTCTTGCCGTAAATGAAACTTCAGTGCCATGGGCTACTGTTTTGGTAAGGAAATCTTTTGGGGTTGCTGCTGCTGCACATTTTGGGAATAATCCTTATGTTCTAGCTTGGCCGTCCTCTGAATCAGGAGCACTACCATTAGAAGGAGGGGTTGCAGTTGCATTTGCCAGAGAAATTGCAAATGCTGATAATCCAGATGAAAAAAGAAAGGAAATTGAAGAAGAAATGGCAAAAAAACAAAATCCTTTTTCAAAAGCAGAAAGCTTTTCCGTGCATGAAATTATTGACCCCAGCGAAACTAGAAAGTATCTTTGTGGGTGGATTGAGAAGGTTCAGCCTCAATTGAAGGCAAGATTACATATAAAATAATAATTATTAAGGAGAAATATGAATAAATACGAACAATTTTATATCAATGGTGAATGGGTAAATCCTGTTAATAAATTAAAAACGTTGGATGTTATAAATCCTGCAACTGAGGATGTTATTGGAACCATTGCTATGGGTGACTCTGATGATGTTGACGCAGCAGTTAAAGCTGCAAAAGATGCTTTCGAAACATTTGGACAAACTACTAGAGAAGAGAGAATTGAAATTCTTCAAAAAATTGTTGAGATCTACATGACTAGATCTGCAGAAATTGCAGAAATGATTTCTATAGAAAATGGTTCTCCTATAACTCTATCTAGAAACGCACAAGCGGCATCGGGCATAGGTCATTTCGCAACTGCTCTAGCAACTTTACAAAATTATAATTTTGAAGAAATTAGAGGCGAGACGGTCATCAGAAAAGAACCTATTGGCGTAGTAGGAATGATAACTCCTTGGAATTGGCCCATAAACCAAATTTCATGCAAAGTTGGTCCTGCTATTGCAGCCGGTTGCACAATGGTATTAAAGCCAACAGAGATAGCGCCTTTGAATGCGATCTTATTAGCTGAGGTTTTACATGAAGCAGGATTGCCAAAAGGAGTATTTAATTTAATTAATGGAGATGGGCCTACTGTGGGAGAAGCGATGTCTGCTCATCCAGACATTGACATGATGTCTTTTACAGGATCTACCAGAGCCGGAGTAGCTGTTGCTAAAGGTTCCGCTGATTCAGTAAAGAGAGTTCATCAAGAGCTCGGAGGAAAATCTGCAAACATAATTTTAGATGATGCAGATTTTGCTAATGCAGTGAGCAGAGGTACCAAGCACATGTTCAACAATACTGGTCAATCATGTAACGCTCCTTCAAGAATGTTGGTTCCTGCAAGTAGACAAGCTGAAGCAAAAGAAGCTGCTAAAAAGGTTGCTGATGAGTTAAAAGTTGGAGATCCTTCTTCAGAGGAAACAGTCATGGGTCCTGTAGTGAGCGATGTTCAATTTAATAAAATTCAAGGCTTAATAGAAAAAGGCATTGAGGAAGGTGCTGAAGTTGTTGTTGGAGGTTTAGGAAAACCAGAAGGATTGAATCAAGGTTATTTTGTTAAACCCACGGTTTTTGCAAACGTATCAAATGATATGACAATTGCTAGAGAAGAGATATTCGGTCCAGTTTTGTGCATGATTCCTTATAAAGATGAAGAAGATGCTATTAAAATTGCTAATGATACTCCTTATGGATTATCAGGATATATATCTTCCGAAGATCCTGAACATGCTTTAAGTGTTGCGAGAAGAATTAGAAGTGGAAACGTTCATATAAATAACGCGCCAACAGGTATAAACGATCCTTTCGGAGGTTTTAAACAATCTGGAAATGGAAGAGAATGGGGAGTTTTTGGATTTGAAGAATTTTTAGAAATTAAAGCTGTATTAGGATACAAGCCTGACGAAATAGATTAGTTAATAATTATTTCATCTGAATTCTTGGAGACAATGATTTTATCATTGTCTCTAGCCAACAGAAAATCATAAGAAACATCAGAAAATAAGTCTTCCATATATCTTATTCCAATTGGATTCTTGGCAGGAACCAAGTGATTAATTATCAACAATCCCAAGTCTTTATTTTCTAAGTTACTCTTTATATCAATGACATCAGCGTGATAATCTAAAATGTCGTGAAACGCTACTTCCGCTCTATAAACATTATTTTCCTTAGCCACTTTTTCAAGAAGTCTTACATGATCTTTAATCATTCCGTCGTGAATCAAAATATCTGCTCCATTTACCAAGGAAAATACATTATCTGTTATCTCAGTATCGCCAGAAATTATGATTTGCTTATTGCCAAAGAAAAGCCTAAATCCCAGTGCTTCTTTGACTGGATGATGATCAACAAGAAAGGATTCAACTTTTAAATTTTCATCTTCAAAAATTAATTGAGGAGAGTTTGTAGGTTTGTGCACTATAGGAATCATTGGTCTGTTTTCCGGCGGAACAAATTCAACTCCGTGGTGATCAACCCGATAGTTTTCATCATTTTGATAAGCTAAATTTATTCCTTCTGCAACATTAATAATTTCAGAACTGCCATAAACTTCTAAAGGTGTTTCAGCTCCACTAATCCATCTTCTTAAGTTTAATTCATCTAAATCTCCAATATGATCTGAATGGGCATGGGTGATAAAAACCGCTTTGATATTTTGTGGAGGATAGTTATTTGAAATTTTAGCAAAACTATTTTCTCCATTGTCTATTACATAAATATCGGAACCTATAACAAATGCCATACATTGAGCTCCTTCGGGCATCATAGACAATGGCGAACCTGAACCACAGAAAAAAATTTCTAATTCATCAGAATTTACAGATTCACTATCTGCGAAAAGTGCTTGCATTCGGGATTCAAATAATGATTTGAGGAGAAAATTTTGAACATATTGATTGCTCAAAGAAAAATAGCCGGCAATAGCAAATAATAAAATTATCAGTAGCAAGAAAATAAGGGTTTTTTTCATTAAGTTTTAATATTTATATACATTATACTTCCCTCAATATATTTTTTTCAAAATGTTGTATTTTAAAAAATTTTATCTATTAGTAATAATACTTTTTTCAAATTATTTTTTATCTTCTATTTGGATTGAACCAGAAGATGAATTAAAGATAAAAAAACTTGAGCTTTACACCGCAAAAAATAATACAAATATTAGAACAACAACCTATCCGTTAAATTTAAATTCTTTAAAAAATTCTACAATTTACGAAGCTTCATTTTTAGACGATAAAATTGAAATAAACTCACTCGTTGATAAATATTTTAAAAAAACTGAAAAATTTAATTCATCTATTTCTTTTAATATTTTTTCTGATGATTTAGTGATCAAAAACTTAGATGATAATTGGACGAGCAAAAATTCTATTGTTCTTAAAAACAGTTATACAAATAAAAATTTTTCTTTAAATCTAAACCTTCATTTTATTGAAGATTCATATGATGAAAAAAAAATTCTTTATAATGGATCTCATATCTCATTTTCAAAATGGAACTTAATTTTTGGGATTGGATTTATTGATCGTTGGTGGGGACCCACTCATGATAATAATTTGATTCTTTCAAACTACGCTAAACCTCCTCTAGGAATATTTATTAATTCATTAAAAGGGTTTGATTTTTCAAATAGGTTTTTAGCCCCTTTGGGTAAAATTGATTTTTCCCTTTTTATAAACAGGCTTGAAAAAAATAGACATGTTCCAAATCCATTTTTGTTAGGTACAAGGGTTACTTTTAATCCGTTTAATAATCTTTATCTAGGGCTTTCAAGAACCATTATGATAGGGGGAGAAGGCAGAAGTGAAAGTTTTAATTCCTTTTACAAAGCTTTCTTTGAAGCAGGAGGAGGGTCAGGAGAATATGAAAGGATTGGAGGAGAATATATTGGAACAAACTTGTCAAATCAGTTGGGAGGTTATGACATTAAATACGATATAAAATTTAATGAAAATATTACTACTATTTATTTTCAAAGAATTGGGGAAGACTCTGACACTAGCAGCACAAGCCTAATATCGTCTTATATATCTACTTTTGGAGCAGAATTTAAATTTCTTAAAAATGATTTATTGAATTCAATCATTCTGGAATCGTCCAAAACTTCTACCGAGGATAATTACGCATATCAAAAATATAATGTTACTTATAGGCATAGTATCTATCAATCTGGATATAGGTATAGAGGATTACCAATAGGGGCTTTTATAGATGCTGATTCTAAATATACTCAGTTATCTTTCTTAAAAGAAATCAGTGACAATTCTCATTTTAAAATTGATTTATTTTATGCAGAACCAAACGTGGATCGAAGTGGACCAAGCGTTTGGGGTTCTTCTGGAGAACTTTTTTATGGCTTGAAAACTAAATATAAAACTCAATTCTCAAAAAAATTATCGATGGAATTAATTCTTACTTTGACGGACAAAAAACTTCCGTTTTTAGATAAAAATTTAGACAAAAACATATTAGGCATAATTACCGAATACAATTTTTAATTTAAACTTCAACTCGCCCTAAAAAACAGTACATAGAGGGAATTAATAAAAGCGCAATCAGAGCGGAACCAATCACACCGAAGCACATTGCCCACGCTAAAGTCTCAAAAAAAGTATCGAATAAAAGAGGAAATAAACCACCAACCGTGGTAATGGAAGTAGTAACTATATGTCTTGTTGATCTGATGGTTGTGAAAATTAATTCGTCTTTGGATAATTTACCATCTGCAGCCTCTTCATTTAAATGAGATAAAACTACTATGGCATCATTAATTGCGAGGCCTGCTAAACCAACAATCCCTACCAATCCTATAAATCCAAAATTTTGAAAGCCTAGAAACATTCCTAAAAATCCCAAACCTACACAAAGAAAACCGACCAACAAAATTACACTAGCTTGAAGAAAACTATTTAGTATCATTACCAGAGTAAGGATTATTAAGCCTAGGAATAGGAAAAAAGTACTGAACAATTGTCCAAAAGATCTTGCTCTTTCATCTGCATCTCCAAACTGTCGCATTGAATAACCGGCGGGCAAAGAATTTTCAAAAACTTTCAGTTCCTTTTCAACGTCTTTTAAAACCATGGATGCTAGACGACCTGGATAAACAGCTGCTTTGACAGAATTCAATCTCGATCCTTGATATCTATTAATTTGATTAATTTCACTTTTAAATTCAATATCTGAAAAATTTTCCACATATTCGTATCCATTCCTTCCAGGTATCGCTAACAGAGAAGTTTGATTTATCTCTTTTGATTCAATATTGTTATTTTTTATCCTAATCGGAATTTCTTTATTACCATCAAGCATAGAGCTTATATACATTCCTCTTGTTGAAGATGAAATTTCGTTTAAGATTTCTCTTGAAGACTTTGAAGAAAAAGCTAAATCTATTTCATCTAACTTTAATTCTAATCCAGTAATACTTGCAGATTGATCGGCAAAAACATCACTCACTTGGGGAGACTTGGAGATTATTGCTTTGAGCCTTTCTCCTAAAATTTTTAATACTTGATTGTCGTCCCCGAAGATAGCTAGCTGTACAGGGAATTCTACCGGTGGTCCATTAGTAAATTTACTAACTCTAATTCTTACATCAGCATGATCTTTTTCCAAGTTTTTAGCCAAATCCTCTAAACTTCTATCCATTTCAGAATATGAGTTTGTGAAATAAACACCTGTAGCTAAGTTATCTGAGCCTTCTCCAGAAGAACCTCCAATGACATTGTATAAAAGTCTAGGCAGCCTTCTTCCAATCCACCACATATCAGACTCTATGTAGTCTTCCATTAAAACTTGTTCTCTAATACTTTTTACTCTTTCTTTCGTTGCAAAAATAGAAGCGTTTTTATCTAACTCCACTTCAACTTTAAACATTGGTTTTCCTTGATTAGGAAAAAAATCAGTGTCAAGAAAATTGAAAGAAATAAATCCTGTCAGAGGAAGTATTAAAGCAAGAATCAGTGCCCTAAAAGGTTTATGAAAACTCCACTTTAAAAACTTTTCATAATTTTTATATATTTTGTCATTACTAAAGCCTGAATTTTTTGAATTGTTCAAATTAAAGAAATTTTTCTCTTCCATTATTTTTAATAAGACTGGCACCACTGTTAAAGCTAATAATAAAGAAGAGGAAACAGCGAAAATAATTGTGATTGCCATTTCTCCGACAAATTCAGGGCTTGCTCCCTTCCCTGCCGCCATAGGCATAAATGCAAGGCCAGTGGTAACGGTTGCAGCAAGCAAAGGTAAGGATAAATGTCTTATTGAGGCATATATTGCCTCACGATTAATTAAATTTTTACTTTTTCTAAATTTATAATCTTCAACTACGATGATGGAGTTATCAATTAAAAGCCCAAGAGATAGAATTATGCCAGTAACTGAGGTGGTGTGTAACGGAATACTAAAAATACTACACAATACTAAAACTAGAAGAATCGTAAGAGGGACCACCGCGCTCACAATTATTGCTGATCTTGGACCAAGTGAAATATAACTTAAGGCTAAAACCAAAAACGTTGCAATTAAAATACTCTGCAGTAAAAAAGAAAATTTATCTTCAACAAAATCTGCCTCATTAAAAACTAGCTTTAGTCCTATTTCTTCCGGTAGTTCTCTTTTAAATTCATCAGTAATTCTTAAAACTGAACCAGAATATAAATCAGTTCTTTGAGAAAAAATTCCTCTCACTTCAACAAAAACGGACGGTGTACCATTAAATTCAACAAACTCTATAGGAGGATCGACTGGCAGTTTATTAACTGTCGCAACGTCTTCCAATCTCAAGGCTTGGAAGTCTCCTATTATTTTTAATGGTAGTTTTTTTAGATCATTTACTAAAGATATATTGTCTTGAGCTTGAATTCTAAATTCTGATTTGGCGCCAGTTATGTTTCCTAAAGCTTGTTTACTATCGTATTGATTTACCGCATTAGCTATATCTTGAATATTCATTCCAGCATCTGCTAATAAATCTAAGTTTGCTCCAATATAAATTTCTTCTTTAGTGTCGCCATAAATAACAGATTTTTCTGAATTAGAAATATTTGCTAACTTTCTTTTCAATTGACTTGCCAAGCGAGAGAGAATGATCATCTGAGGTTCACCGTCTCCAAGCCACTGAAGAGCGAAAAGAAGAGTTGTGGGAGGTCCACTATGACTGAGACCAATTCTCGTGCCTTCTGGAACTAAATTAGAAGTCTCTCTTAATTTATTTTCTATTTTCGACCAAACTTCGTCTGTTTGTGCTTTACTGACAGTTTCTTTGAGCTCGATTCCCACTAATCCAACCCCGGTAGATGAGTTTGAACTTAATATTTTTATTTCATCAATCTCTCTAAGTTCTGTTTCTAGGATATCCGAAATTTGAGTTTCTACTCGCTCAGGTGACGCGCCTGGTAAAACAGCTGTGATATCGCCCCACCTTTCAGCCAATTGAGGATTTTCTTGTCTTGGTAACGAGTCAAAGGATAATAATCCTCCAACTACAACAAATAGCAAAAAAAGAAGAAAGATTTTTGGTCGATCTAAATATAAATCAACTATTTTTTTCATTAGTTAATTTTTATATTTTGTCCTTCTGCGACTTTAGAAGCTCCGCCAATAATAACTAAATCTCCATTCTTAATTGTTCCAGACACATAAGCCATATTGTTTTCAATATGAATTAGTTCAACGTAATCTTTTTGTGCCAAATTGCCTGATGAAACGGTATATAAATTCCAAAGGCCTTGTTCCGATTGAGAGAGAGAATTTAAAGGGACCCAGGCTCCTTTTCTTGATTCGGTAGTGCTTAGAACTAGTCTTGCTGTAGCACCAGGATTAAAAAAATCATTAAATTCGAATAATCCTAATTTATTGTTTGTACCTTTTTCTGACATGGGAGCGATTCTAGTTAATTTGCCTGTGTATTCTTTATCTTCAATCAAAAATTCATACTCTTTACCTATATCTAAAATATTTACTAATGACTTGGGTAAAGAAACTTTTGCTTCGACAAATTTCGAATCAAGGATTTCTACTATAGGAATACTGGCGTTAATTATAGAACCTTCGTCTAAAAATCTATTTTGTATAATCCCGTCATAAGGAGCTAAAATTTTAGTTTGTTGAAATTTGATCAAAGCTTTATCAAATTGAGCTTGTGCAACTAAAAAATTAGACTCAGCTTTTTCTAACTCTTGATCAGAGACAAAATTATCTTTATTTAAAGATAAAGATCTTTCAAAGATTTTTTCAAACATGGAAAATTTAGCTTTTGCTTCGTTATAGTTAGCTAAAGCCTCAGAATCTTCAAGTTCTGCTAACAGATCTCCCGCATTAACTTCATCACCAATATCAACAACTACTTTCTTCAATTTTCCAGAAATTTCAAAACCAAGAATGGATTGTCTTTTTGGCGTAATTTTTCCAGGTAATAATTTATTAATTTTAAATTCTTCAATAATTTTAACTTCGTAAGATTCAATATTTTTTTCAGAAGCAACTAAGCCAGATAAAAACATAACAACTACTAAATATATTCTCATAATGTACACACCTTAATTTTACAGTATTTACTTATACTTGGCGGAGAGGGAGGGATTCGAACCCTCGATGCAGGATTACCACATACTCCCTTAGCAGGGGAGCGCTTTCAACCACTCAGCCACCTCTCCGAAAGAGGAATTGTAAGTTTTTCACACAGATTGTCTAATAATATCTGAAGCTTTCTCAGCTATCATGATCGAAGGAGCGTTAGTGTTACCTCCTATCAAAGTAGGCATTATTGATGCATCAACAACTCTTAAGTTATCTATACCTCTTACTTTTAAATTGTCATCTACAACGGCCATGTCATCATTACCCATCTTGCAAGTGCCGACTGGATGATAAAGAGTTTCGCCCGTGTCTCGTACCCACTGATCAACTTCGTCATCATTATCGACGTTTACATCGGAACTGGGTTTAGATTGTTCTCCACGATAGTCATCAAATGCGGGTTGCATAAAGACTCTTCTTGATTCTCTAAAAGCATTTCTTGTATCAATGATATCTTGTTCTTCAGAGAGATAATTTGGATACATTAAAGGCGGTTCACTTGGATCAGCACTTTTAAGCTCCAAATGCCCCCTACTTTGTGGCCTTAAAATACAAATAACTGCACTAAAACCGTGTTCAGCTCCTATGCCCTCTCTTCCATGGAGATCATCTGTTTGGTATGAAGCAAAATGAATTTGAGTATCAGGAATATCTTTCTCAGGACTCGATTTAAAAAATGCTCCAGCACTTGAAGGAGGATTGGCTGCATCTCCAGTACCAAGCAGTAAATATTGCAATCCTGAAAGTTGAGTTCTTAAAAAACTTGCAGATCTATGAAGAGTTACGGGTTTAGTACAATTGAAAGAATGCACAACTGCGTAATGATCTTGCAAATTTTTTCCTACGCCCTTAGATTCATGAACCACATCTATTCCATGTTTCCCTAATTCTTTAGAGTCCCCTACCCCACTATTCATTAAAATTTGAGGAGAATTTATCGCTCCTGCAGAAAGAATTACTTCTTTACTCGCTTTTACAGTTGAAATTTTCCCTTTGTGAAGATACTCTACGCCAATCGCTTTTTTACCTTCGAATAAAATTTTATTCACTTGCACATTAATCTCTGTACTTAAATTTTTTCTTTTCAAAGCTGGATGTAGATATGCCCTCGCAGAACTCCATCTTCTAGGGCCTAATTTCGTATCATGCATAGTATGTTCATATCTTGAAAATCCTTCTTGACTTTTTCCATTGAAATCTTTGGTTATTGGAAAACCAGCTTGTTTTCCAGCTTCGACATAAACATCTAATAATTCATCGTCAGTTCTTTCAGATTTTTTAACATTCAATGGACCATCAAAGCCATGGTAATCTTTATCTCCATCGCCATTAAATGATTCAGCTTTCTTAAAGTACGGCAATACATCATCATAAGACCAGCCGCTATTTCCCATTTGTCTCCACAAATCGTAATCATGTGAATGACCCCTTATGTAAATCATTGCATTTATTGACGAGGAGCCACCCCAGCCGCGACCTCTTGGCCAATAAAGTTTTCTATTACTAGTAGTTGATTCTGGTTCAGTTTCAAAAGCATAATTAAGATTACTTTTAGTTGGAACGATTTGAGAATAGCCTGATGGCATATGAATAAAAAAATTTCTGTCTTTGCCTCCAGCTTCTAAAATTAATACAGTATTTTTACCATTTTCAGAAAGTCTATTTGCCATGACACAACCTGCACTTCCTGCACCAACAACTACATAATCAAAACTTTTTTCCATATCTTTCTCTCCATGTATATACGGCATTTAAATATATTTTATTTACCGATTAATTACAAAGAAATATACTAAAAAAATGGGGGATTTAGCAAAGGTTAACGACATTGATATTTGGTGGGAGGATTTTGGTGATTCAAAAAATCCTACTGTTGTATTTATCATGGGAGCCTACACAAATTCTCAAGCTTGGCCTATGAGTTTAATCAATCTTTTAGTTCAAAATAATTATCATGTTGTAAGATTCGATAACAGAGACTCAGGAAAAAGTACTTGGTTTGGAAAGCGAAATTTTTTTGAAAATCTAATAAAGTTTGTACCGAGTTTTATTCTTAAATATTTAATTAGATATGTGATTCAATCAAATTATAAAAAAACACCTAATCCTGAAACTGTAAAATCTCCCTATGATTTAAATGATATGGCTAACGATGTCATGGCTTTAATGAAATATCTTAAAATTAAAAAGGCCCACTTAGTAGGTGCATCAATGGGAGGGTTGATAGCTCAAACAATTGCATTAAACAATCCTGAATTAGTCAGCTCACTAACTTTAATGGTCACTTCACCTGGAATAAGAGATGAAAGATTATCTAAGCCTGACCCTATATTTTTAGATGGAATGACTGAATCTGTGTTAATGATGATTAAAAATAACCAAAAAGAGGCTATGTTAAAAACTTTTAAAGCTTCTATAGGTTCCAGATTTTCCTACGATGACGTCGTAATTGAAGAACTATTTAATACGGTAGATGATCATGGAACTAATACTTATGCTTTCCATTCTAAAGCCATAGAGAAAACTCCAAGCTATTTGGACAAGCTTAAAAATATTAAGATCCCTACTTTAATAATAAATGGCTCTGAAGATCCTTTAATTCCGATAGATCACGCATTTGCTCTTTCGGAAGGCATCACTAATTCAGAATTATACGTCATGGAAGGGGTTGGCCATGAGTTACCAGAAGAATTGATGAATGAAATCTCTACTAGAATGTTAAAAACTTTTGAAAGTTAGTTTTTATTCCCAAGTTATAACAAAATCCTTTGAGTTCAATTCTGGAATTCTTTTTGTTTTACCTTCAACTGTTCCTATATATAAGTAACCGATAACTATCTCATTTTCTTTAAGACTCAGTTCCATAGATATTTCCTTGTTGAATGAAAATTTTCCTGTTCTCCAAATACCGCCAAAACCCATTTCATGAAAAGCTAATAACAGATTTTGCCCAGCGGTTGCGGTCGATAATTGCTGCTCAATAACAGGAACTTTTGGATGTTCTTTAGTATCTGCTACTAAAACTATTATGAGTGGAGCCCTATAAGGCGCTTCTTTATATTTTTTTAAAATTTCAGGATCAACATTTTTGTCTAATTTTTTTGCCGTATTTACAAAAGCTTTTGAGAGTTTATCTAAACCTTTTCCAGAAATTTGAATAAATTTCCATGGTCTTATCCAAGCATGATCTGGTGCTCTTAATGCGCACTTATATGCAATTTCGAGTTGATTCTCCGTAGGGATTGGAGTCGTTAACCTTGGTGCAGAATTCCGAGTAAGTAATGCGTCTATCGTATTCATGTTAGCCTAATTCAAAAACATCATGCAAAGCTTTGACAGCATCTTCAGCGCTTTCTCTTGAAACCACAACAGAAATTTTAATTTCTGAAGTAGATATCATATCTATATTAATATTTTTATCTGCAAGAGCCGAAAACATTTTCGTTGCTACTCCAGCATGAGATTTCATTCCTACTCCTACAACAGACACTTTACTTATTTCTTTAGCTAGCTCAACACTTCCGCCTCCCAATTCATCAGATAAATCATTCAAAATTTTTGCAGCTTTGTCCGCATCTTCATCCTTAACTGTAAAAGTAAAATCCGTAGTTTTATCTTCTGCAACGTTTTGAACGATTACATCGACCTCAATTCCCACATTACTGATGGGAGATAATATTTTGGCAGCAATCCCAGGCACATCAGGGACTTGTCTTATGATTAATTTAGAGTCATTTTTCGTGTGAGTCACTCCAGAAATTAAAGCATCCTCTAAATTTTCATCTTCTTTATCAATCAAAGTACCTTCTCCTTTATTAAAACTAGATAAAACTCTTATTGGCATATTGAATTTACTTGCAAACTCAACTGCTCTTATTTGGAGAACTTTAGCACCTAAACTAGAAAGTTCTAGCATTTCTTCAAAAGATAATTTATCTATTTTTTTTGCCTTTGCATAGACTCTTGGATCAGTCGTATAAACTCCATCTACGTCAGTAAATATCTGACATTCATTAGCCTTTAAAGCTACTGCTAAAGCAACAGCAGAAGTATCTGATCCTCCTCTTCCGAGAGTAGTAATATCACCTGATTCATTAATTCCCTGAAATCCTGTTATAACTGGAACTATTCCTTTTTTTAAATCCTCATGTAACACACTCGTATCTATAGAATTAATTCTAGCTTTACCATGAATTTGATCGGTTTTTAAACCCAATTGAAAAGCAGTGTAAGATTTTGATAGAAAGTTTTTTTCCTTGAGAGCCATTGCTAAAAGAGCTACTGATACTTGTTCTCCAGAAGAAATAAGTGCATCGTACTCCCTAGGATCAGGTTCTGATTGAACTTCTTTAGCAAGATCAATTAAACGTTGTGTCTCTCCTGCCATTGCAGACACAACAGCCACAACCTCTTTTCCATCTCGAACTGATTGCTCTATTAAATGTGCTACAGCTTGAATTCTCTCGATGTTAGCCAGAGAAGTACCACCAAACTTTTGTATAACTAAATTTGAAATCATTTATGAAATTTTTAACTTAAAAAATTGTTTGCTTCAGTCAGTGCTAGATCTATTTTTTTAGGATCACCGCCGCCTGCTTGAGCAAAATCTTCTTTTCCTCCGCCTTTAGCATCGATCAATTTTGAGCAAGATTTTAACAAGTTTCTTGCGTCTATCTTATCTAATAAGTCCTTTGAAATAGAAACAATTATCGTTGCTTTTGATTGAAACTCTCCTGAAAGCACAATAACTGCTTTTCCAGTAGAATTTTTTAATGAATCCAAAGGTCCTCTTAAATTTGACAAATTTATCCCATCTATTCTCTTAACAAGGACATTCATTTCCTTAATTTTTTTAAAATCTTCTTTAAAACTTAAAATCAAATTTTCATTTTGCTTTTGTTCTATTTTTTTAAACCTTTCTTGATATTTTTTTAAACGAAGCCCTAAATTTTTCATTTTATTTGGGATGTTATTTACCTCAGTTCCTAAAAACTTTGATAGATCAATAATTTCATTTTTTAAGTTATCAACGAAATCTTCGGCCAAAGAATTAGAAACAGCTTCAATTCTTCTGACACCTGAAGATATACTCGATTCAGAAATTATTTTAAATAGTTTAATTTCACTTGTGCTTTTGACGTGAGTTCCACCACATAGTTCAATGGAAAAGTCTCCTCCAATTTTTAAGACTCTTACAATATCGCCATATTTTTCACCAAAAAAAGCCAGAGCACCTGATTTTATAGCTTCATCATAAGTGGATTCAAAAACTTCTGTTTTAATGTCTTTACTAATAATTTCGTTAACTTGATTTTCAATTTTTATGATTTCTTTCTTTGTTAAAGCTTTATGATGGGAAAAATCAAATCTTAATTTTTCTTCATTTACTAAAGAACCTTTTTGCTCAACATGCTTTCCCAAAATATTTCTTAATGAAGCATGCATTAAGTGAGTGGCAGAATGGTTAGAGACTATTTTTTTTCTTTTATCAATTTCGATTTCCATTAGAACATTTTGGGATTTTTTAAAAGAACCCTTTTCTACTTCTGCAAAATGAATAAAATGACCACCGGTTTTTTGCGTATCTTTAACTTTAGCGAGTCCTATGTCTGCTTTTATGAAACCGGAATCTCCAACTTGCCCTCCTGATTCTGCATAAAAGGGAGTTTTATCTGTTATGAATAAAAATTCTCCAGAATCAACTTCTTCTACTTCTAAACCGTTTTTGAAAATCAATCTTATTTGAGCTTCACAAGCATCTTGTTGGTATCCTAAAAAGTTAGTTTCCTTATCTAAATCAATTGAAGAAGGAAGCAGAGACTCGAAAGAGCTTGCTTCTTTAGCTCTCTTTCTTTGATTTTCCATAAGGTTTTCATATTCATCTACGTCTACTTCAAGATCTTTTTCTCTAGCTAAATCCAGTGTCATATCTAGTGGAAAGCCATAAGTGTCATACAGTTTAAAAGCTAATTTACCGGGAATAATTTTTTCTTTTAAAGAATTTAATTTTTCTTCAAGTAAGCTCATTCCCGTTCGAAGCGTATTACTAAACTGATTCTCTTCATTTTCAAGAGAATCTTTTATAAGATTTCTATTTTTAATTAACTCAGGATAAGCGCCACCTAGGTTATCGATTAACTCTTTGGCTGATTTAGATAAAATGTGATTTTCTTCTGAATTTAATTTATAAGCATGTCTTAGCGCTCTTCTGATAATTCTTCTTAAGACATAGCTCCTTCCTTCATTTCCAATTATTACTCCATCTGATAAAAGAAACGATGAAGATCTTAAATGATCTGCAATAACCCTCAGAGACGGGTCTGATATGTCATTTACTTTCAATTTGTTTGCAATAGTTTTTATTAAATTGTCAAAAATATCAGTCTTATAATTATCATTCGTGTTTTGCATTACCGCTGTAATTCTTTCAAAGCCCATTCCAGTATCAACTGATGGTTTGGGTAAAGGAGTCATATTTCCTTTCACATCTCTGTCATATTGCATAAAAACTAGATTATAAATTTCTATATACCTGTCTCCTGATTCATTTCCTTCTGCAGGTGGATCGCCTAAAAAATCGCTTCCGTGATCGTAAAATATTTCTGAACAAGGGCCGCAAGGACCTGTGTCTCCCATCGACCAAAAATTATCTTCATCTAATCTATTAACTCTTTCTTTTGTAATCCCAATTTTGTTAAGCCAGATATCTTCAGATTCATCGTCATCAATGTGGACTGTTATCCATAATTTTTCTTGGGGTAATTTAAATCTTTCTGTTAACAACTCCCATGCGAACTTGATCGCATCTTCTTTAAAATAATCTCCAAAACTAAAATTTCCTAACATCTCAAAAAAAGTATGATGTCTCAAGGTGTATCCAACATTTTCCAAATCATTATGTTTTCCACCAGCTCGAATACATTTTTGAGATGAAGTGGCTCTTTTAAGAGTAGTTTTTTCAGCACCAAGAAACACATCTTTAAACTGAATCATCCCAGCATTTGTGAACAATAAAGTTGAATCGTTTTGAGGAATTAACGGCGAACTTTTAACAAGTTCGTGATCTTTTTCTTTAAAAAAATCTAGAAAAGTTTTCCGAACTTCAGAAGAATTCATTATTTAGTTTAAAAAAGCTCCATAAGGAAATCTGTAAAAATTTTCCATGACCTTTCATCAGCATTTTTAGAGTACATAGCTCCAAAGTCTGGGTCATTTGCTTCAGGATTAGTAAAAGAATGCATTGCACCTCCAAAAACATGCAACTGCCAGTCGACCTTTTTACTTGTCATTTCTTGTCTGAAAGATTCAATTTGATCTTGACCTACCATAGGATCTGAATCGCCATGAAGGGCTAAAAGTTTTGCTTTTATTTCGTTAGTTGAATTTTCAGGACCAGCAAGAAAACCGTGAAAGCTAACAGCGCCTTTGATGTCAGCTCCTGTTCTAGCAAGATCCATTGAAACTAATCCCCCGAAACAATAACCCATGATTACAATTTTACTTGCATCGATACTATCAATTTTAGAAACAGCATCCAAAGAAGCCAGAGCTCGCCTTGCCAGCTCTTCTCTGTCATCGAGCAATGGTTGCATCATGCCTGCATTTTCTTCATTTGATGTTCCAATTTTTCCATCTCCATACATATCTATCGCAAATGCGGCATATCCAAGTTCGGTTAATAATTTAGCTTTTTCTTCAACAAAAGCATCTCTTCCTGCCCAAGTGTGCGCAATTAACACACAAGGGTTTGAATCACCTTCTGGTTGCGCCAAAAATCCCTCAAATGATTTATCTCCAGATTGGTATGTTATTTTTTCTGTTTTCATATTTTTTGCTCCATTAAGTCTTTTTTAAATCTTTTATAATTTTCTACGTAGTGACTTGCACTACCAATTAAAATGTCCTTCATTGAGGGGTCAAGTTTTTTTTTAATTTTTGCAGGTGATCCCATGACTAGTGAATTATCTGGAATTTCAATTCCTTCTGTAATTAGAGAATTTGCTCCAATTAAACAATTTCTACCTATTTTAGCTCCATTCAGAACTACGCTATTAATTCCAATTAAAGAATTATCTCCAATAGAGCATCCATGCAACATAACCTTGTGCCCTACGGTAACATTTTTGCCAATTATAAGAGGATGTCCTGGATCAGCATGCAAAACAGATAAATCTTGAACATTAGAATTCTCTCCTATTTTTATTTCTTCTACATCTCCTCTTAAAACAGCGCCAAACCATACGCTTACGTGTTTTGCTAGAAAAACTCTACCCATAACTGAAGCAGACGGCGCAATAAAAAAATTATTACCATCGGTCGATACTTCGTATTCGCCTAGTTTATAAATCATAATCGAATTTTATATCTAATAAGCCTAAAAAGTTAATTGTAAAGGCTAAGGTAAGCCCCCAAATTTTATAATTTTCAAAATTGAATACAGGAGTTTTAAAAGTTTCCCCCTTAAAATTAGTTACTTTTTGCGAAATATTTGGTTCATTTTTAAAAAATGATAAAGGAATATAAAAAATATCTTCAACTTCATTCGAATTTGCTTTAAGAATTAATTTTTCATCAGCAACAGCTATAAAAGGAGTTACGCTTAAACCAAATCTAGATTTTAAAGAATCAATTTCTCCTATTATTTTAATTTTACTTTCGTCTAAATCAATTTCTTCGGATGCCTCTCTCAAAGCTGTTTGTATGAGCGATGCATCATTTTTTTCTCTTTTACCTCCTGGATAAGCTACTTCACCAGGATGACTTGGGAGATTTTTTGACCGTTGAGTCATCACGATAAATAATTCTCCATCAGCCTCATAGCAAATAATCAAAACGGCTGCTTGAGGATGATCTTTTAAAGACCCATTCGGTGCATAATTTTCAAGTTTTGATTTAAGGGTAGATATCATTTTTAAAGGTATCAAAGATCAATTATACTTCTGATTCTTTTTAATTAATTAAATTTATCTTGAATTATTGTTCTTTTTGCTCAGGAAAAGTTATTCTCAAAGTCCCTGAAGGTGATAATAGAGAAAGATATGTCTGTACTAATTGTGGAGCAATTCATTATTCAAATCCAAATGTAGTTGTAGGTACTTTGCCTACTTTTGAAGATAAAATTCTTCTTTGTAAAAGAGCTATAGAACCTAGGGTGGGATTATGGACAGTGCCTGCAGGTTTTTTAGAAAATGGAGAATCATTGCTAGAAGGAGCTTGGAGAGAAACAAAAGAAGAAACTCAAGCAGAAGTAGATATGAGAGATATCTTTACGATATTCAACATTCCTCAAATAAATCAAATTTATGTTATTTACCTTGCAGATATTGAAGATAACTCTTTCGGACCAACATCTGAAAGTTTAGATGTAAAACTATTTTCTTATGATGAGATTCCTTGGAAAGAACTTGCTTTTCCATTCGTGCCAAAAACTATTAAACATTACTATAAGTGTTTAGAAAAAAAAGCTTTTAATCTCCATGTTGAAGATATAGTAAGAAAAAAGAGTTAATTTATAAATTGTCTTGCATTTAAGAACATTTCAAACCAAGGACTAAAACCCGAATCTTCACTATTTGTCCATGAAAGTTGCTTATTTAAAAAAGCCCTTTCGGGATGTGGCATAAGAATGGTTACTCTTCCATCAGTATTGCAAACAGAAGAAATACCTTCAGTTGTGCCATTTGGATTAGAAGGATAACTGGTGGCAATTTCACCTTCTGAATCAACATATTGCAAAGGAATTTGATTATTTGAAATTAATTTTTCTAAATTAGATGAATTGGAAAATTCCATTCTTCCTTCGCCATGAGCCACTGGAACAATTAGTTGGGAATCTTTCATGTTTTGGAAAAATATAGATCTTGAGTCATTAACTTTTAATTGAACTAATCTAGCTTCAAATTGATTTGAAAGATTCTTTTTTAAAATAGGCCATTCATCTGCACCAGGAATTATTTCCTTTAATTCGGATAAGACCTGACATCCATTGCATACTCCAAGAGAAAAAGTATCAGATCGATTAAAAAAATTTTCAAAAATATCCCTTAATTCATTATTCATTAAGATTGAATTTGCCCATCCTCTACCAGCTCCGAGAACGTCTCCGTATGAAAAACCTCCAGGAAAAGCTAAGCCTTTAAAATCATCTAAACAAAAAATTTTATTTTTTAAATCGGTCATATGAACATCAAAAACCTTAAATCCAGCTCTCGAAAAAGCAGCTGACATTTCAATTTGCCCATTAATTCCTTGATCTCTTATAACTGCGATTTTTGGCTTAATCGAAGAGATATTTTTAAAGTTTGAACTTTTGAAATGAGTTTTTTGATTTAATTTATTTTTTTCTCTTTCAATAAAAGATTTTGACTCATTTAAAGCAGATATTGGATTGTCTCTCAGAGATTTAATTTTTGTTGATACGTGTGTCCAATTTGAAATTAATGTTTCTAAATTGATTGTTTCATTAAATTCGTTTGAGGAAATAGTCATACCATTTTTTTTATTTGTATTCCCAAGAATAGTTAGCATTTCTTCTGCTCTAATAGCTTTCATAAAAACTTCTATCTCATTGAAGGTTTCTTTAGAAACCTGTATTACGAACCCTAGTTCTTCTGAAAATAAAAAATCCTGAAGATCTTTTTTTGATAACTCTGTTTTTAAATCAAAGCCACAGTTACTAGAAATTATCATTTCTACTAAACAGGCAATGAGGCCTCCATCAGAAATATCATGGTAAGAGAATATTTTTCTGTCTTTTATTAATTTTGCAACAAAATTGAAAATCTTAGGAAATTCTTCAATCGCTTCCATATCAGGAACTTCTCCTAAATCTTTTTTTAAAGTCTCAGATAAAATTGAACCGCCTAATCTGTAATTTTTTGAATTGAAATTAATTCTCAAAACTACTAAATCTGGATTATGGCTTAAATCAGGGGTAATACTTTTGGTAACATCTGGGATTGGTGAAAACGCAGAAACTATCAACGATTGTGGAGAAGTATTTTTCTTGTTTTCCCAAGCAGTTTCCATTGATAAAGAGTCTTTTCCTACTGGAATTGTTAGGTTCCATTTATTGCAAAGATCTCTAGAAATCGCTTTAACAGTCTCATACAAATCATAATCATTAGAATCATTATTCGGCGAAGCCATCCAATTTGCCGATAATTTTACTTTGGATATTTCCTCTACTCCCGAGGAGAGAATGTTTGTCAAAGCTTCAGTTATAGCAACCCTTCCTGAGGCTGGAGCGTCAAAAATAGCTATTGGAGATCTTTCTCCTATAGACATTGCTTCTCCTTCTATAGAATCAAAATGAGACATTGTAATACCATTGTCGGCTACTGGAACTTGATATGGCCCCACCATTTGATCGCGATATGTCAGACCTCCAACATTTCTGTCCCCAATAGTAATCAAAAAATTTTTACTTCCTACTGTGGGATGTCTTAAAACATCTAAAATAGATTTTTTTATATTTAAATCAAAGTTAATATTGTCGGGTTTGTTTTTAGAAAAGTCCTTTAGAGATCTTTTTAATTGCTCTTTAGCTCCAAAAATAAAATCCATATCAAGATCAATAGAATTTTCATTTAAGTTTTTATCTATTAGTTTGAGTTTTTTTTGTTTAGTAAAGTCTCCGACTATTGAAAAAGGACAATTTTCTCTCATACAAATAATTTGAAAATTTTCTATATCATCTTTTTCTATAGCTAGCACATACCTCTCTTGAGATTCATTGCACCAAATTTCTAATGAACTCATGGATTTATCTACTATTGGTATTTTATTTAAATCTATAACAGCACCTAAATCACAATCTTTTGCTAACTCTGGAATAGCATTTGACAGGCCTCCTGCACCTACATCATGAATAAATGCAATTGGATTTTTTTCATCAAGCTGCCAACATTGATCTATGACTTCCTGACATCTTCTTTGCATTTCAGGATTTGATCTTTGAACTGATGCAAAATCCAAATCTTCACTAGATTTACCAGATTCAACTGAAGATGCTGAGCCCCCTCCTAATCCAATAAGATAACCCGGTCCTCCTAAAATAATTATTTTTGCTGAACTTGATACTTTTGCTTTGTTGGTATGCATGGGCTTAATATTTCCGAGACCTCCTGCCAACATGATAGGTTTGTGAAAACCAAAATATAAATTTTCAGCTCTGTATTCGTAAGATCTGAAATAACCCAAAATGTTTGGTCTTCCAAATTCATTATTGAAGGAGGCAGCTCCTATTGGTCCACTTATCATAATTTCTAAAGGACCAGCTATTCTGCTAGGTTTATCCTCCTGTCCTTCCCACTCTTCATTTTCATTTGGTATTCTTAAATAAGAAACAGAAAATCCGCATAATCCAGCTTTGGGTTTAGCTCCCCTACCAGTTGCTCCTTCATCTCTAATTTCTCCTCCAGAACCAGTCGCTGCTCCAGAAAAAGGTGATATAGCCGTTGGATGGTTATGAGTTTCTACTTTTATACAAAAGTTATTTTTTTCATCTATAGACTTATATTCTCTAGTATCAGGATCTGGATAAAACCTTTTTTTACCCAAGCCCGAGATAATGGCAGCATTATCACTATAAGCTGATAAAACATCCGTTGAATAATTTTTATAAGTACTTTTTATCATGTCAAAAAGACTATCTTTCTTATCTTTTCCATTCGAAGTCCATGTTGAGTTAAATATTTTATGACGACAGTGTTCTGAATTTATTTGAGAAAACATCATCAACTCAGTATCTGAAGCTTCTTTATTTGAAAGCTCATAACCTTTAATTAAATAATTTATTTCGTATTCATTCAAAGCTAAGCCCATTGAAGAATTCAAAGTATTTAAATTTTTTTCATTTTTATTAATTTTTATAAATTTAGTTTTCTTTTTTTCTAAGTCAGAAAATAATTCTTTTAAAAACTTGAAATCCATAAAAAAGGATTCAGTCAACGGATCAAAGAGGGTTTTTTTTAAATTCGTTTCATTTACAAGCTCCCTCGAAAATTTTATAGCTTTTAATTTTTCAATTTTAATAACTTCAGTTAATCCGCAGCTCTCAAAAATATTTAAAGTTTTAGTTGCCCAAGGAGATTGCACTCCCTTTCTTGGAGATGAAAAATAAAATTCTTTCAATTCATGTTTTTTTTAAGTCGCCCTCTGCTTGAAGCAACTTAAAAATTTGCGCCTTTTTTTCTTCGGAAAGTTTTTTCCACTCCATTGATAACTCTAAAAGATAAAAATCTCTAATTTCTTTTAGTTTATTATTGGATGTCTTTTCTATTTCTATAGAAAGATTCTTTAATTCAAAATCAGTCAGTGTTTCCTGTCCTAAAAGACCAATTAAATAGGGATTAATTTGATAAATATCTAACATTTAGATTAGAAAAAAATAATTATAACTGAGTTGCAAACTTAATTTGAATTTTAGGCAGCAAATAATCTATTTTTAAGTTCAGTAATTTTGTCTCTCATATTAGCGGCTTCTTCAAATTCTAATTTATTAGCATGCTCGATCATTAATTTTTCCAATGAATCAATTTGTTTAGCTAACTCTTTAGGAGACAAATAATCTTCCTCTATTTTTTTATCCATTTCAGAAATAAACTCCTTTTTGGTAAAGTTTTTTGAACCTTCCATGACATCTGAAACTGGTTTAATTATTCCCGTAGGAATAATTTTATTTTTTTTATTGAATTCGAGTTGAATCTTTCTTCTCTTTTTAGTTGTTTTGATTGCTCTTTCTATTGATCCTGTTTCTTTGTCAGCATATAAAATAGCATGTCCGTTGATATGTCTTGCAGCCCTTCCTATAGTTTGAATTATTGAAGTTTCAGATCTTAAAAACCCTTCTTTATCCGCATCAAGAATTGCGACAAGAGAGACTTCTGGAAGATCTAGGCCTTCTCTTAATAAATTAATACCAACTAATACGTCAAAATTACCAAGTCTCAAATCTCTTAAGATTTCAATTCTTTCAACGGTATCAATATCAGAATGAAGATATCTTACATTGATATCTCTTTCAAATAAGTACTGACTTAGATCTTCAGCCATTCTTTTGGTTAAAACAGTTGCCAAAACTCTTTCTTTTTTCTTAACTTTTTCACTTATTTCTGACATCAAGTCGTCGACTTGATTGGTTGCAGGTCTTATTTCTATAGTTGGATCTACTAATCCAGTTGGGCGAACAATCAAATCTACTTTCTGTTCCATATTATTTTCTTCGTACTCTCCTGGAGTTGCTGAAACAAATATTTTTTGACCCGAAATCGATTCCCATTCGTCAAATCTTAAGGGTCTATTGTCTAATGCACTTGGCAGTCTGAAACCATATTCTGTTAAAGTTTCTTTTCTTGATCTATCACCTCGATACATTCCTTTTATTTGAGGTAAAGAAACGTGAGATTCATCAACAAAAACTATTGCATCTTCCGGTAAGTATTCGTAGAGAGTGGGGGGTGATTCTCCTTCTTTCCTTCCAGAAAGATATCTTGAATAATTTTCTATACCCGAACAAAATCCAAGTTCTTTTATCATTTCAATGTCATATTTTGTTCTTTCTTCAATTCTTTGGGCTTCTATAAATTTTTCATTTTTTTTGAAAAATCTCACTCTTTCCCGCATTTCACTTCTAATTTCTTTGGTGGCGTTCAACATAATTTCTCGAGTAGTCACGTAATGCGTTTTAGGAAAAATTGTAATTCTAGGAACCTCTTTAAAAATTTCGCCCGTGAGAGGATCAAACATTTTTAACGATTCTATTTCATTATCAAATAGCTCTATTCTAAGGGCCTCTGCTTCAGATTCTGCAGGAAATACATCTATTACATCTCCTTTCACTCTATAAGTTGCTCTAGTGAATTCAATGTCGTTTCTTTTATATTGAAGTTCAGCTAGTCTTAGTAGTAGAACATTTTGATCTATCTCATCCCCTCTATCTAAATGAAGGACCATTTGAAGATAAGATTTAGGGTCACCAAGACCATAGATTGCAGATACTGATGCAACAATCACAACGTCTCTTCTTTCCATAATCGCCTTTGTTGCTGAAAGACGCATCTGCTCGATGTGTTCATTAATAGAAGCATCTTTCTCAATGAAAGTATCTGAGGTGGGTACGTATGCTTCAGGCTGATAGTAATCATAATAAGATACAAAATATTCAACTGCATTATTAGGAAAAAATTCTTTAAATTCGCCGTAAAGCTGTGCTGCAAGAGTTTTGTTATGTGCCATTACTATTGCCGGTCTTTGTACTTCTTGAATTACATTGGCCATAGCAAAGGTTTTTCCAGATCCTGTTACGCCTTGTAGTGTCTGATTTAAAAGACCATCATTTAAGCCTTTAACAAGTTCTGAAATCGCATTAGGCTGATCTCCAGCAGGCTTAAAATCTGATTTTATTTCAAATGTTTTACTCATATTTCATACTTTTTTGCTTATAATACACCTCGTTTTCCGCGATAGCTCAGTTGGTAGAGCAAATGACTGTTAATCATTGGGTCGCAGGTTCGAGCCCTGCTCGCGGAGCCAGCTCAAAAATGCCTATTTATAATAAAGATACCACAGACCCTTATAAACTTAGTAGAACAAGGATAGAAAATTTTTGTCGATGCAAAAAATGTTTCTTCCTAGAAGAAAAATTAGGAATCTCAAGGCCTGCTTCCTTCCCCTTTAATTTAAATAATGCGGTTGATGAATTATTAAAGGAAGAATTTGATTCCTTCAGAGGCACTAATAAAAATCATCCATATATCGAAGAAAATGGCTTAGATGCTAAGCCTTTTGATCATCCTGATATAGAAGATTGGCGAACTAGAAACAAAGGCATTGGCTTTTTAGACGAAGAAACAAATTTATATTTTTACGGCTTAGTAGATGATGTTTGGATTAATACAAAAACGGATCAATTGATATTAGTAGATTACAAAGCCACCTCAAAAAAGGGAGAAGTAACTTTAAATGCGCCATGGCAGATTTCTTATAAAAGACAAATAGAAATATACCAATGGTTGTTTAGAAAAAATGGATTTGATGTTCAAAATATTGGATATTTTGTTTATTGCAACGGTATAAAAGAAAATGTTTTATTCAATAATGAATTGAAATTTAAAGTTAAAATCATACCTCACAAAGGAGATGATTCGTGGTTAGATAAAACTATTAAAAAAATTTATCAAGTTTTAAATACTGAAGAAATTCCAGAACAAAGCCCAAATTGTGAATACTGTAGATATGTTAAAAAAGCTAATTTATAAAACATGTTAATAAATTTCCTAGTTTTAATATCCGGTCTAAGTTTATTGGTGCTTGGCGCGGAGTATTTTGTTTCCAACACGTCAAAACTAGGAGCTAAGTTAAAATTAAATGATATGTTTCTTGGAATAACCGTAGTTGCTCTCGGAACCTCTATTCCAGAAGTGTTTGTAAGTATTTCATCCATTATTAATGATTCACCTGAATTAGCAGTTGGAAATTCAATTGGCTCAAACATAGCAAATATTGGTCTAATTTTTGGGTTCAGTTGTTTTTTTCTTTCTAAGTCAGTTCTTGATATTAATTTAAGAGATATATTTTTACTAATCTTATCGGTTTTAATTTCAGGTTATGTCATCTTTGATTTTTCAATCTCTAAAAGTGATTCATTCATATTAGTTTGTTTCTTAATTCTTTTCGTACTCCACCTAATTAGGCAGAAATCTAATGATGAAAATGATCCTGAAGAAGATGGAATAGGAAAAAACATTTTTTTTATTCTCTTGAGTCTATTTATCTTACTTTCAGGATCAGAATTAACAGTTAATGGTGGAAAAAATCTTGCTTTAGCTTTCGGAGTGTCTAATACAGTTATAGGACTTACCCTTGTTGCTATTGGAACAAGCTTGCCTGAGTTGGCAGCTTCATTTTCTGCATTAAAAAGAAAAAAGGGCAATATGGTTATTGGAAATATAATTGGATCTAATATCCTAAACCTAGTTTTAATTTTTCCGATAATAGGTTTTGCAACAAAAGTCATCTTAGATTCAAAGATATTCGAAAGAGACTTTCTTTTAATGAGTCTTTTTACAGCAATTTTTGTAATTTTTATAACTTTTGGTGAAAACCAAAATAGAATAAAAAAATTAATTTATCCTTTCTTAGGTTTGGGTCTTATCATCTGGACTTTTTACTATCAAGCAAGTTTATTTTTGAACTAGTTTTTTCCAAATAGTGTTCTCGCCATCATCTTCTAAGGCAATATTTAGAGAAAAAAGTTTTTCCCTAATCAAATCTGCTTTTTTAAAGTCTTTATTAAGTCTTGCTTGGTTTCTTTCTTTGATCATCAATTCAATGTCTTCGTTAGATATTTTTTTACTTGAATCATATTGAAAATAATCTTGAGAAGAATTATTTAAAATACCCAAAAGATTTCCCAAAACTTTCAGACTATTTGTAAGCTTTTCTTTCGCTTCTTTGTCTGATTTGTTTGAATTAATTCCTTGAGAGATTTTTTGAAGAATTTTAAGAGCCCTTGAAGTGTTGAAGTCATCTTTAAGAGCAGATTTAAATGAATCGATAATCTTTTTATCAACTTCTGAAGAATTAAATTTTTTTACATCTTTTAAAGATTCATATAATTTATCTAAAATATTTTTTGATTCCTTAATCGAATCATTTGTGAAATTGATTGGTTTTCTATAGTGAGTTAAAAGAAAAAAGGTCTTTAAGACCTCTGGGTGATAATCATTGAGAAAGTCCCTAATGGTGAGGTAATTACCAAGAGACTTAGACATTTTCTTTCCATCTACGTTTAAAGGAGCAACATGAATCCAATAATTTGCAAAATCAGAATTGTTGGCACATTCTGATTGAGCTATTTCATTTTCGTGATGAGGAAACTTTAAATCTAAACCACCGCCATGAATATCAAAATTTGCACCCAAATATTTATTGCTCATTGCAGAACATTCTATATGCCACCCTGGCCTGCCAGGACCCCACTTTGAATTCCACGATGGTTCTGCATTTGTTTTTTTCCACAAAACAAAATCATTTGGATTTTTTTTATTTTTATCAATTTCTACTCTCGAACCTGAATCTAAATCATCTTGAACTCTATTAGAGAGTTTTCCATAATCAGGAAACTTTTCTATGTCAAAGTAAACATCTGAATCTTCTTTAGAGTAGGCAAAATCATTAACTTCCAAATTCTCGATCATTTTAAGAATATCTTCGATATGTTCAGACACTTTGGGTTCTAAACTGGGTGGTTGTATATCCAAAGCTTTGAAATCATCATTCATAGCTTCAATAAATTTATCTGTTATCAAATTGAAAGGTACTTGTTCTTCTTTAGCTTTTTCGATTATTTTGTCATCGATGTCTGTAATATTTCTTACGTAATAAACTTCATATCCCAAAAATTTAAAAAAATTTACCATCACATTAAAACTAAAAAAAGTTCTAGCATGTCCGATGTGACAAAAATCATAAATTGTCATACCGCAAACATACATGTTAATTTTTCCTTTTTTTATGGACTTAAATTCTTCTTTGAGACTTGATTGAGAATTAAAAATTTTCATTTATCTAAATTGTCTAATAAGTATTATACTGCGTGAATATGAATGAAATAATTATTTTAGCTTTAACAACTTCTTTGGGAAATTTTGAAATAGAACTTTATCCTGAACAAGCGCCAGTCACTTCAGCAAATTTTCTTGAATATGCAGAAGAAGGCTTTTTTGAAAACGTTCTTTTTCATCGAGTGATTCCAGGTTTTGTAATTCAAGGAGGAGGGTTTGAAATTGGAATGCAACAAAAACCTACTAAAGAGCCAATCGTTAATGAAGCTGATAATGGCTTGAAAAATGAAAAATATACGCTATCTATGGCAAGAACAAGTGAACCAAACTCTGCTACTTCTCAATTTTTTATAAATCTAACTGATAATAAGTCTTTGGACTATCCTTCGATGGGAGGTTATGCAGTTTTCGGAAAAGTGATCAGCGGCTTCGAAGTCATTGATAAAATTGCTGAAGTAGAAACAGCTAATGCAGGATATCATCAAGATGTTCCTATAGAAGACGTTTACATAATCAGTGTAGAAAAAAAATAAATGTCTGCGTGCTTAATTTCTGACTTACATTTACAAGAAAATAGACCGGAATTAACCAAAGCATTTAAAAAATTTCTTGTTTCTCATGCAGCAAATGTTGATTCTCTATACATATTAGGAGATTTATTTGAGGCTTGGATAGGAGATGACTACGAAAATGATTTTATTGCAGAAGTTAAGTTTGAACTAAAAAGATATGCGTCCCTCGGTAAAAAAATTTATTTGATGCATGGTAATAGAGATTTTCTTCTTGGGGATAAATTTTGCCATGAAATTGGAGGAGTATTATTAGATGATCCAACAACAATAAAAATCAATCATTTTAAAGTCATTCTGATGCATGGAGATTCTCTCTGTACAGACGACTTAGATTATCAATCATTTCGAACAGTGGTCAGAGATCAAACATGGAAAAATGATTTTTTAAAAAAAGAAATTTCAGAAAGAATTGAATTAGCGCAAAGCCTTAGAGAAGTTAGTAAGGTTGAAAATAAGGATAAAGCATACGAAATAATGGATGTTAATCTAATGACAGTAAACGAGATTTTTCAGAAATTTAAGAATGATATTTTAATTCATGGTCATACTCATAGACCAAAAATTCATCAAGAAAAATACGGAACTAGATATGTTTTAGGCGATTGGGGAAAAGAATATTACTTTTTAAAGATCAATAAAACTATAGAATTTATAAATGAAAAAATAGAATAGTTAATCTGAGCTCTCTTCTGTCGCTTCGTCTATAACTTTTTGCATTTCTCCACTTTGATACATATCCATCATAATATCGCTTCCACCAATTAATTCTCCATTGATGAAAAGTTGTGGAAAAGTTGGCCAGTTCGATATTGAAGGCAAAGTTTCTCTTATGTCTTGGTTACTAAGAATATCAACAAAAGAAAATTCTTTACCACAAGCCATGAGAATTTGAGTAGCTCTCTGAGAAAACCCACATTGGGGCTTATCTGGAGATCCTTTCATAAACAATAGGATTGAATTATCTGAAATTTGTTTTTTAATTCTTTCTTCTGTGCTCATAATTATTTTTTTGTAAGTTTCATATAGTTCTTTATAGTGTGACTTAGCCCAGAAATCAAGGCTTCTGAGACTAAAGCATGCCCGATTGAAACTTCTTCAATATCCCCTAGACTTAAGAATTTTTCTAAATTTAACAAACTCAAATCGTGGCCAGCATTAAGCTCTAGGTTAATACTTTTCGCAAAATCTATCGCTTCTTGGTAGTCATTAATAACTTTCAAATCATTGTCTTTAAAAGCTTTTGCAAATGGGCCAGTATAAATTTCAACCCGATCAACTCCAATTTCCTTGGCAGCCTCAAGTTGATCGATATCATGATCAATGAAAAGAACTGTTCTAATCTTAAGTGAGCTCAATTGTCGAATGATTGGGGTCAATCTTCTTTTTTCAGATAAAATATTCCATCCATGATCTGAAGTTAATTGATCGCTTGCATCAGGAACTAAAGTGCATTGTGTAGGAGTAAAATTTTCTACCAAGTTCATAAATCCTGGATAATCGCCTGAACTTCCTTCAAATGGATTTCCTTCTATATTAAATTCCACGTCTAGTTCGTTTGTAACCTTGAATAATAATTCAAGATCGTAAGGACGAATATGTCTTAGATCTGGTCTCGGGTGAACTGTAATTCCTTTAGCTCCGTTTTGAATACAAATTCTAGAAAAATTTTCTATACAAGGAACTTCTCCCTTACGGGAGTTCCTTATGAGTGCTACTTTGTTTACATTAACGCTTAAATTAGTCATTAAAATAATGATACTCCTGTTCCATCATAAACCAACTTTAATCCGGCAAGGATCAAACAAAAATAACTAAGATTATAAAAAAAATCCTGACTAACTTTATTAGTCAAATAGGCTCCAAAATATACTCCAAGTGGAGCCAAAGGAAGAAGGATGGCAGAGATATAAAAATTTTGTAAATTAATTTGTCCAAAATACGCATAAGGGATTAATTTGATTAAATTTAAAGATAAAAAGAATACAGCTGTTGTAGCAACATAAATTCTTCTGTCTAGTCGCATGGGTAACAAATAAAAACTTATTGGCAAACCTCCAGAGTGAATTGAAAAACTAGTAAATCCAGAAAGAATAGACCAGAAACTGCCAATTTTTTTTGAAGAATTAAAAGCTACCTCTTGAATGGATGTCAAAAAATAATTTAACCCAAATCCTAACGCTATGAGTCCTAATATAACTCTTAAAGAATTCTCAGAGAGATACTGAAAAGTAATTGTTCCAATTACTATACCTAGAAGAGAAAAAGGAATAATAAACTTTAAAATTTCTTTATTCCATAATCCTTTAAATCTATGAATCGTAATTAAATCCATAAATATTAAAGGAATTACCAATATTGATAATGCTTGTATTGGTGAGATGAAAAGAGACATCATTGGAATTGCTAGAATAGGCAAGCCCATTCCAAATCCAGCCTTTCCCATTCCATGCACAAATACCGAAAGAAGAGCGACAACGTAAAATAAAGGCTCTAAAACCATATCTACAAAATTGAATAGAATAACTTTGTTAAATCATTAGCCGATTTAAATAATTTTCCAGGTGGGTGCATATAATTCTTTATGAATCCAAATCCAATGCCTCTTTTTTTATCAGCAAACCCAACAGAACCTCCAACGCCTGAGTGACCAAAAAGATCGGGATTTTGTCCTATAGGGGAGTATGGATTTTCTATCATGAAACCAAGTCCAAATTTAATTGGAAGATTTAATAAAACTGTATCCGGACCGGAAGAATGGACCTTAATAGCTTGTTCAAGAGTTTCCCTTTTAATAAAGGAGTTGTCATTCAAATCGCTCAAAACGCTATAAAATCTTGAAATACCTTTTGCTGAAGCAAATCCATTAGCAGCCGGAATCTCAGCTTTTTTCCAAGCGTCGCTATTTACAGAATTTTTTTCTGTTTGCGTATTAAAAAATGCTTTCTGAAAATCACTTTCTTTTAGGAGACTTACAACAGGTCTGATCCTTTTTGGAAGAAGCCAAGTAGGCATACTAAAAAAAGCTTTTGCTAAAATTGGTGATCTTATTTTTGACATGACAATGTCCGAAGTGCGTTTGATGTCCTCATTATTTAGTCCGAATATAAAATCTATGTTGTAAGCATCTGCAATCTTCTCCTTGAAATAGGTACCCAGAGATCTTCCATCTACTCTTCTCACAACCTCCCCAACGAGAAAGCCAAAGGTTAAAGCATGATAGCTTTGGGCAGAGCCAGGGGTGTAAAAAGGTTTTTGTTTTGCTAATTTGGTCACAAACAAGTTCCAATTAGTCCAGTCTTCATTGGTAATTGTAAAATTATCTTCAAAAGCGAACATTCCAGCTCTATGAGTTAGTAGGTCAATAATTTTAGTATCTTCTTTCCCATTGCAACCATATTCTGGCCAGTAGAAAGATACTTTTTCATTTAAATCAATTTTTCTTTCTTCTATTAGTTTAAGAATGCAAGCAGAAGTCATAGCTTTAGATACAGAAAAAGTATTGCACAAAGTGTCTTCTTCCCAAGCGCGCCTTCTGTTGGCATCCTGGTAGCCACCCCATAGATTAATAACGCTTTCCCCTTCTATTTCAATGGAAATAGCTGCACCAAGTTCGAATTTTGAATTTATGGATTCTTCGAAATACTCTCTTAATTCAATAAATTTAGGATCGCAATATCCGTTTACGCTCATTTATTAATTTTCTAAAATTTTTAAAACTAAATCTTTAAATTCCAAAGGTCTATCTAAAAACAAATGATGCATCGCTCCTTCTAATCTATGAATCTTAGTTTCATCTAGTTGTCCTGCATATTTCATATAGTCAAGAACATCTGCGGTGAATACCTGGCTAAGTTGACCATAAATAATTTCAAGATCTGTTTTTGGATTCATCATCATCTCATGCAAATCATTGTATTTATATGTGCTGGAAATTTTTGGATCAGATTTTAATATCCAACCTTGCTCCGTTTCTCTATAGGATGTTTTTGCAATATATTCTAAGACATATTCTTGCGCACAAGGTTGAGGAGGCATTAATCTGAATCGAGATATTGCATTATCGATTGAATCAGAAGCTATCTCCATTCTTGATTTTGGTCTTCTAGATTTCATCATTTCTGCTTTTTCAGGTGGCAAAACTACAACCGAATCCAACAAAATGATTTTAGAAAAAAGGTCTGGAAACATTGACGTGCTGAACATTGCAATAGCTCCTCCCATGCTGTGAGCTAAACAAATTGGTTTAGTACATTCCATCTCATCAACAACAGCTTTAATTTCTTTTGAATACATCGCTTGAGAATATTCTTCTCGATGCTCGCTTTCTCCCATTCCACTAAAATCCAAAGCAACGACACAATATTTGGTATTAAAAAAAGGAGCAATATGACTCCACCAATAACTATGAGCATTAAAACCATGGAGAAAAATTAATTTTGGTAAAGACTCATCGCCCCAAATGAAATATTTAATTTTTTTATTTTCAACTTCAACATGCTTAGATTGAGGGATAATCTCTATATTTTTTTTAAACCATTCAGGTTTCTCGTTGAGCGGGTTATTTCCAATGAGCATTAATTATCTCCGTAAAAAAAATTATACAAATTTCCCTTAATTTTAACGTCAGGCGCACGGCTCAGCGGCTTTGTTATGAGTTTTGAGATTTTTGATATAACCATTGCCGAATTGGCTACTAATACATAGTTTAACTCATTGTCCACGTTGAAATTTCCCTTCAAAATATCTTGATTTGGTGTGCTGTAAAAATCACCAATTAATTTTTTATCTTTGCATCCCAAGATAACTTCCATTTCTGTAGTTACTGCTTGATTCAAAAGCCCGCGCCTATCCAAGTCAGCAAAAAGATTGCCTGAAGCTTCGTAGCAACCGTCTATATCAAAAGTCATATTGATGTTATTGCCTGAGAAAGAGGAAATAGAAGGTATTCTTTGTAAAAACCTTCTAGATCCAATTTCAAAATTAACTTCTCTAAGATTGATACGTCTCTCAATTAATGTGCCAATTAAATTAAGCTTTCCCTCTACTAGAACTTCATTATCATTAAGATAAAATTCTAAGCTTCTCAAATCGGTTTCGGTTTTGAGATCTCCAAGATATTCATTAGCAAAAGATAAATCAGAAATTTCTCCTGACCAGATAGTTCCTTCAATTTTGCTATAAGTTATCTCTGGAAAATTTTCAGACAATAGCGGTTTTATAACACTAAGTGGCAAGTTAATAGTCACTACGAAGAGAGTTATAAAAAGACTGGAAACAATAAAAAAAATAAAATATTTCATTTGATTAAGATTTAAAAGTTAACTGAGCACTAACTGTATCTCCGGAAACTCTTCTTATATTCATTTTTGTAATCTCAACATTATTATTATTAATCTCTAAAAGCCAATTAAATAAATCAACAAAATTAGATTCATTTATCCAAATGGATATTTCGCCATCTGACAATGGTAAAGAACGATCAATCTTAAGATTCTTATTCAATGCGGATGTATTTATTGAAGATGCAAAATTACTTGAAAAATTTGATCTTGAAATTATCTCTTGATCCTTTATTGAAGATAAAAATTCTATTCTGCTAATAGTAATTTCATTTTCTTTTTTTAGATCATAAATACTTTTATTTAAAGCAAAAATTATAGAAATTAAAAAGTAAAAACTTATAAAAACGAAAGTTCCAAAAAGAATTATTTGGTGCAATCTTGTGAGTTTTATATTGAACATATTTTTAAAAATTTTCAACATCCAACTCCCCTATAAGCAAGTTATTTGAACGTCTCGAACTACCGATAGATATATCGACACCTGAATTAGCCATAAGCCTTACCAAATTTTCAATTTCTTGGTAATCAATGGCCTCTACATCGATAGATAATTTATTTGAATCTGAATTAATTGAGATCAGACTAATATTATCCATTATGGAAATTTCATTAGCTATAAGCTCCAGCAAATCTAAGTTTTTTTTTGTGAATGAATTTATATTTACTAAATTATTTACCTGAGAAATTAAGTCATTTTTTAAAGTTTCATTGGGAAACTTTTCATTAAATATTCCAGAAAGTTGATTTTTAAATTGATAATTTGAAATTGATAAAGCGCTAATTTGAATTAAAGCTGAAAGTAGAAAAATTGAATAAACTGCTACACCAGTATAAAAAAGAATTTTCCATTCTTTAAATTTCTTTAACCAATCTATTTTAGGCTCAAAGACTCCTTTTAAAATGTTAATTTCTTTTTTAATATCAGGCATGTTTTCACTCCAAAGAGATTGGATATCTTTGTGCAATTTAAACTTTAAAAAATTTTTACTTTTTAAAGACTCAGGAATTTTTTCTAAAACATGACATTGAATTGGCTGATTTTTTGAATATTCCTCTAGATGAGGCAAATAAGATTCAAAAATTTCTAAATTTCCCGACCAATACCATTTTTTATTTAAAGCTACGATTACTTTATCTCTGATAATTATTAATTTATCTTCTTCAAAGGATGCTTCTATAGGTTGCAAAGACGAAGTAGAAAATAAATCAATATTTTTGATAAGTTCTTCCAAATTATTTTTTTTTGCTAACAACAAAATTCCCTCTTTGTTGTTCAAATACTTTGAGTAGTTTTCACCATCGTCAACTAATTGATCTTCTATGAGAAATGGTAAAGCTTTTTTTTGATTTGCTAGACTTGTATCAGGAAGTTTTATTTCAAATGAATTAAATAAATCAGATATTAAAAAAAAACTTTTTTGAACCCTAGGAAAATTATTGATTTCATTTTCGCTAATTATATTTTTTTTACCGTCGGTCTCTAGAAAAAATAACTTTTCTTTCGAATAGTAGTCATAAATTACATAAACCAATTTGTTCATAATGAATTACCTTTCTTTCTTGAGATAATTTGCATAGTTTCTTTATCTTTCAAAAATTCAGTGTTCATTATAAATGTGAACTCATCAAATTTTATCTGAGTTTTTAAATTAAAATAAAATGGTTCGGTCGTCAGTTTTTCCTTAGCAAATTTTGTTGCAAAACTTTTTTTTATAAAGTCATCATTAAAAAAATCTCTTATTTCTTGAAAGCCTTCTAAAGGTCTATTCTCAATAATATTGACAGCATCTAGATCAGTTATTTTATTCTCGCTTAGTGCAACTAAAATTTTTGGCTTTAAAGGCGAAATAGAATTCAAATTTATTAAATTTAACGCATTTGGTAACGCGCAAATGTAGGGCTTTAAGCTTTGATATATATCTTCACTAATTCCTTTAACTTGTCTGATTTCATTGATATTTTGAAAATAATCATTAGCTGGCAAATAAGGAGATTCTAAATTTGAGTAGTAAAAATCTTCTGCTCCGTTGTAATTATCAGGAAAATCATCTAAATCCATCCAATCTGTGAGAGACGCAGATATGATTTCAACTTTTTCATCTGGTGTATCCAAACTAATTAATAAGTTTTTAAAAAATTTCAACTCGTCTTGATTTACAATTTTCTTATTACTTTTTTCTATGTTAGTTACCAACACATTGATGTTGAAACAATCGCTTTTATCTTCGATTTGAGCCAGAACATCGCCTCTCTCTATTGGAATTTTTATTGGACTGTAAGGATCATATTTATTTGTCATTAATGATAATGAATTTCTTTTTTCTGAAGAACTTATGAAGTCTAAAGTATATTCCTCCAAACTAAGTACTAAAAGAAGCGATTGCTGGTCACTTAAATATTTTTTTTCTAACTCAGATGTAAAAATTGTAATGTCAAAAAGCCTATAACCTATTAAAGACACAACAGAGGTTATCAACAACGATAAAAGAAGAGCTGCTCCTCTTTCAATTTTTATATCTTTCTTAAGCATTGGAAACTATAAAAATTTTTTTAAAAAAAACTTCTCCTATTTTTATGTTGAATTTGAGTAGTTTTGGAATATTTTCAGGTTCAAAAGAAGAAAAAGAACTCGATAAAGGTTTTTGTATCTCAATTTCAGAAACATCTGAAATTAATGCTAATGGTTTGCTTGAATATGGAGAATTTAAAAAATTACTTACATATCGATTTAAAGTTCCATTTTCTAAAATATATTTTACTTTGAACATGGATCCAGTATTTCCCAATCCGTCGCTGGAAGAAAACCTAACAAACTCTATAGCTGTTCCATTTTCAATTAAAAAAGGTGAAATAAAGAAAATTTGTTTTTTAACTCCAAATTCATTTCGAGCTAATTTATCTGAAGCATGAACTAAGTCGTCTCTTATTACTTCCGTAGCAACGATAAGTTGTTTTAAATTGTCTGTTTTAGAATTTATTTGAAAAAAAGAATTTGCCGAAGAAGATAAGAAGGATAAAGAAATTAAGGCAATCATACTAAAAATGAATAAGACAATTAACATTTCTATCAAAGAGTAGCCTCTGATGATTTTCATTTTAGTGTTTTGAATATTTCTAATTTGTATGGATTAGACTCAGTTTCAGATGCTACTTCCACTGATATGCTTAAAGAATTCTGAGATCTGTTGATATTAATATTTCTTCTCCAAATATAAGAATTACCCATCATAATTTCTGATTGAGTGGAGATGTTATTAGTTAGAAAATTATTATCGTAAAAAGAAAGCAGTAGAACATTTTCTGCAATGGTTGAAGAATAAAAATCATCTTTTAATTTCAAATAACTATTTGTTGAAAAACTAATACTCGACAGTCCTGCAGCAGCAACTATAGATAAAATTAATAACGAAACTAAAACTTCTACTAAGGTAAAACCTTTCACTCAAATCAATCCAAATTAGATATGTCACTCTCAAGACCTTCTCCCCCTTTTTGGCCATCTGAACCAAAGGAAATAATCTCAAATGGACTATTGTTTTTTCCTGGCCTTTCGTATTGATAGTCATTGCCCCATGGGTCAAGCTCTAACCTCCTTATGTAGCCGCCTTGTCGATATCTATCTGAAAATCTATTGTTGGAGGGTTTTTCTATCAGCGCTTTCAAACCTTCTTGTTTCGTTGGGTAAGAGAACATATCTAACCTATAAAGCTCTAAAGCTTGTTCCATAATCCTGATATCGGCCTTTGCTTTATCAACTCTTGCTCGATCTTGACTAGGCAATACATTTATAGCTACAACGGCAGTTAACATTCCAATAATCATAAGAACAACTAATATTTCAATGAGGCTGAATCCATTTTCCAGTGATTTAACATTAAAATTTTTTCTTATCTTTTTTTTCATAACGTTGTCGTAAAAGTATTTAATTGGATTAATGGCAAAAGAATTGCCAAAACAATCAAAGCAACAAAGACTCCTAGAATAATAATAACTAATGGTTCAAGGAGATTCATTGCAATTTTAGTTGAATTTTTAAATCTTGTTTCTAAATAATCTGAGAGCTTAGATAACATCTCTTCGAGTTTTCCTGAATTTTCTCCATTTTGAATCATCTGAATAACTAACGGCGGCACAACATCAACTTTTTCCAAAGATCTCGCAATAGATTCTCCTTCTTTAACGTTATTTGATGCTTTTTTTATTGAGCTTCTCAAGTAGCTATTCGAAATTGTATCAGATGAAATCTGCAAAGCATTTAGGATAGATACATTTCCTACCCTTAGTAGACTCAGCGAACTAGTAAATCTAGATAAATCAGCATCTAATAAAAAATCTTTAATTACTGGTATTTTTAATAAAACCTTATCAAATTTAGTTTTTACTTTTTCAACTCCTAAGTATCTTACTAAAATAAAAAAAGATAAGAGAGGAATCATTAATGAAAATAAAAAAAACGGACTACTGATTATTTCAGAAAGATTAATTAGATATTTGGTTAAAAAAGGCAGTTCTCTATTCAAAGAGGAAAATTGTGAAACTACGTCTGGAATTACATAAACAAGCAACATACTTATTATTCCCAAAGCAACAGTGAAGAGAATGGCGGGATAAACTAAAGCTCCTGTGATTTCCTGAGTCATATTTGCTCTTTTTTCTAAAAAGTCTGATGTTTTTTCTAAAATTACTCCCAGCTCACCAGAAGATTCTCCAGCTTTTATGAGCGAGCAGTATAGTTTGTCAAAAGACTCAGGGTGTTCTTCTAATGATTCAGAAAATTTGAAACCTGATTTTACTTTTAAAGAAACCTGTTTCAGTTTATTTTTAACTCGAAGAGGTTCAATTTGATTTGAAACTGAATCTAAAGCTTGATCAACAGGTATGCCGCTATTGATTAAAGTAGATAATTGTCTTGAAATTAATGACAATTTTGAAAAGCCGATCGTTGAAAAAAAACTAAAATTAAATCTTGTGTTTGATTTTTTTAGTTTTAGTGGAATTAGTTTTCTATTTTTTAGTTCGTTTTGAGCTTCATCGATATTTTCGGCTATCAAATAGCCATTTTCGGTTTCACCGTTATGATCAATTGCTTTGTATGTAAAACTAGCCATAATTAATCGACTTGCTTAAGAACTCTTTTTATCTCTAATTCTGAAGTAATTCCTTTTTTAACTTTTTCTTCGCCATCATCCAATAAAGAATTATATTTTTTGAAAGCTACTTTTCTAATTTTATCTTCGTCTATAGTTTCATTTATAAAATTTCTAATATCACTATCAATTTTAATCATCTCGAAAATTCCAACTCTTCCAGAGAATTCATTTTTGTTGGTTAATTTTCTTACTAGTCTCTGAGCTATAACCATTTTTAAAGTGCTGGCTAAAAGGTAAGGCTCAACCCCCATATCGATCAATCTTGTGATAGCTCCAACCGAATCATTCGTATGGATGGTAGACAAGACTAAGTGACCGGTTAAACTCGCTTGAATAGCAGTTTCAGCAGTTTCTTTATCTCTAATCTCACCGACCATAACAACGTCTGGATCTTGTCTTAATATTGCTCTTAATCCTTTAGAGAAGGACAAGCCTACTTTGTTATTTACTTGAGTTTGGCCTACACCCTCCAATGCATACTCAATGGGATCTTCTACAGTTAATATATTTCTCGTCTGATCATTTAGAAAATTCAGACCAGAATAAAGAGTAGTTGTTTTTCCCGAACCCGTTGGTCCTGTTACCAAGATTATTCCACTTGTGCTTTTAAGTTGTTGTAAATAATCTTTTGTCATTTCACTAGTCATTCCAAGCTCTTCTAGATCAAGGCTCGCATCTGCTTTATCTAACAACCTTAAAACAAGCCTTTCTCCAAAACTTGAAGGCAAAGTGGAAACTCTAATATCGACCCACTTTTCTCCTAATTTTAATGACATCCTTCCATCTTGAGGTATTCTGCGTTCAGCAATATCAAGATTAGACATAACTTTTATTCTTGCATTCAGTAAGGGTGCAATTCTGCTGCTGGGATTTAATTTTTCTTTTAAGATGCCGTCAACCCTAAATCTTATGGATAAATTTTCTTCGTAGGGTTCTATGTGAATATCTGAAGCACCATCTTTAATAGCCTCGGATAAAATAGCATTTATTAATCTAATAACAGGAGCATCGTTGCTGTCATCTAACAAGTCTTCAGTTTTAGGTAGATTAGAAACCAAAGAATCAAGATCAATATTTTCATCGATATTTTCAATCAAGTCTTCTGAAGCAGAAGTATTGTTTGTGAAGTTATCAGATAAAGCTTTGTTAAATTCTTTAAAGGGCAGCTTAGATAAGTTCAAAGGCAGATTAAAATGTTTTTGCAAATAGGAAATAGCAGAAATTTTAGTATCGTTTGTGTATTTAATGATCAATTGGTTATGATCTTTCTCTAATAAAATTTGATTTTCTTTGCAATATTTATAACTTAAATCGATTTCATTTTTCATCTAATTTTCAATTATTAATTAAGTCTTCTAATACTTTTAAATCAGGTGTGGGTCGCCCTCTTTTAGATTTTAAAATTTGTTCAGCTTTTAATAGGTTGTATTTCTCATTTGTAATCGTTTGCATATCTGTTACATCTCGAACAATAGTTGGTTTCAAAAAGACAACTAAATTCTTTTTTGATCTCGAAGTCGTAGTGGATTTAAATAACCTGCCTAGTAAGGGAATGTCTCCTAATAATGGTACTTTTCTTTCTGATTCCTGCACGTCATCGCTTATCAAACCACCTAAAACAATGATCTCACTATCTTCCACCATCACGGCCGTTTTAATTTCTCTTTTATTTGTAGCTATTTCAGAAGCTCCAATCAACAAAGGTCCAAATACGCTTGATACTTCCTGTTCTATATCTAATCGAATGGAGTTTCCTTCATTAATTTGTGGTTTAACAAGTAACTTGACGCCAACTTCTTCTCTGCTGACCGTTCTAAAAGGATTTGTGTTGTCAGCACCTAAAGATTCTCCAGTTGTGATTGGTATTTCTTGGCCAACTATAATTGAGGATTCTTCGTTATCCATTGTGAGAATAGAAGGAGTTGATAACACATTAGAATCTGTATCTTTACGAAGAACATTTAAAATTGCAGCAAAACTTTTTTCATCCTTTTTATATTTTCCCACTCCAGCAGCGAATCCATCTAAAGTTAATAGTGATTGTGCGGCAGTTGGAATGGAAGATGAACCGGACGTAGTATCGTAAACTTCTCCTCCTACGATCGCAGTTAGATCAGGATTTGGGTTTCCAAATCGTTGAGAAACAATTGGGGTATCAGACCCATCGCCTGAGAAAAGGATTTGAACACCGAGCTCTTTTGCTAAAGTATCTGAAATTTCTACAATAATAGCCTCCACCAAAACTTGGGCTCTTTTGATATCTAAGCTTGCAATAACATCTTCAATTGCTGTCATTACCTCGGGGTCGGCTGAGATTACTAATGAATTGGTACCTTCATGTGCTTCGATGCTAGTTGTTATTTTACTGGTGCTTCTATCTTGTGCTGATAAATTTTCTGATAAATTCTTTAGAATCTTTTCGAGAGACTTGGCATCGGCATATTTAAGATATTTCACTTTCAGAGTGCTTGAACCACTTTGCTCTGTATCTAAATTCTGTATGAGATCTTTCATCCTATCCACTATGGGTTCGTCTCCAACCAAAAGGATGCTATTGCTTCGATCGATTGAATATGAAGTGAATTGATTTGGATTCATTCCTCCTGAATTATCATTGAAAATTTTATCAATTATTTTTGAGACTTCTTTTGAAGAAGAATAATTAAGTTTAATAACCTCATATTTTTCACCTGGTGTTTTATCAAGTTCATTAATTATGCCTCTTAACTTTTCTACATTTCCGGCCCGGTCTGCAATTATCAATGAATTAGTCGGCTCATAAACTGCCAGATGGCCCTGCGAAGAAATAATCGGCCTCAATATTGAAATTAAGGAATTCACTGAAGCAAATTTAGGTTTAATAATGTCTGTCACAAAAGAGTCGGCTGGGCTATTAGACCTGGGGAAAGTATTAAAGGCTTGCCTTCCGCTTATCTCAGGAACTATTTTAGTTGCGTTATCTTGTTCTATAGCAGCATATCCATGCACGGCTAAAACAGAGAGCATTACTTCATAGGCTTCATCAATGGATAAATCCTCACGAGAAATTATTGTTATTTTGGCATTTATTCTTGGGTCGACTATAAAAGTCTTACCCGTTAAAGATGAAATGTCAGATATAAAAGCTCTGATATCAGCATCACGCATATTAATAGTAACGGCATGACTGTACAGAGAAAATATTAATGTCAGAGTCGCGCAAAATTTTAAGTAATTTCTTAAATACATATTTTGTTTAATTTACTTTTATACCAATCGAAATTGGATTGTTATCTCTCAAGATCGAAAGATTAAGATCCCTAGGTTCGCTGAAAAAAGTCTCCAGGTTTGAGAGGTAATTTTCATTTAGATCAGAGACTAAAGCGCCATTTATTGAAACAAGAACATCTCCTGGCATAAGGTCTAAGTTAACAAAAAAGTCTTTATTTTCTCCAGGATTGACTTCCAGTCCAGACAAAGTGCCGTTTGAAAAAATTGGAACAAAAGAAATCGCGTCAAGAATATTTTGATTTGATAGCCACTCCGCAGAAATTATATTGTCATTTTTATTTGCAGGATTTTTTAAAATTTCAGTTTCTATTCCAGAAATTAGGTTTGGTTTATTAAATGAGAGACTCTCTGCAACTCCAGATCTATTGATCGTTACATAATCTTTATGTATCGACTCTAAAAAAACATTATCTAAGATGCGATCTCCTGTCTGATACTCTTTTTGATCTGATTTATTGAGACCAATAATTGCAAAATTTTTATCCTCTGATGAAGTCACACCAAATAACTTTAAAGATAAAGATGTTTCTGGAGCTTTAATAGTGTTTAAAAAAACATTGGAATTTCCTTGAAATTCATAATTTGGCAAGAAAGGATTTCGGTTTATCTTTTTAATTTGAATCTTTGCGGCAGTGGACTGATTTAGAACGGGTTTATCAGCAAAGATAATTTCTAAAATTACATTTGAAGTCTCAAAAGAAAATATTAAAACAATGATAGCAATAGCAATTGTTTTAATCTTATCAGCAAAAAAATCGATGCTTTTTTTATAAAAATTAAAGAAATCTATATTCATGCTTTATCTATGTTTATTTATTCTCCTGAAATAATATTATCTAATATAAAAACTATATTACAGTTATTTAAGAGACAATTTGAATATTATTATTTTATGGAAATTTTATATGCTTTCTTACTAGGATTGATATTTGGAAGCTTTCTCAATAGCTTATCGTATCGCATACCAATCATTCTGAATTATCAAAATGCTTTAAAAGATTTCCCAGATTTAGGGCTCTCTTTTCCTAGATCATTTTGTCCAAATTGCAAAGCGCCTTTATCGGCATTTTCACTCATACCGGTTTTAAGTTACTTTATTCAATTGGGGAAATGCAAATCTTGTAAAAAAAATATTTCAATCAGTTACCCTTTCTTTGAAATTTTAATGGGAATTTTGTTCGCTTTAATGCTAATCAAAGCAGGTTCAATAAATTATATCTTTCTTATAAATTGTCTTTTTATTTTTGCTTTGATCTTAATTGCTCGCTTGGATGAAAGTTTTTTTAAAATTCCCTTCTCACTTAATTTAATCGTTTTCTTTAATGGGATTCTTATCAATTATTATTTCTCATCTTTGAGTTTAGGATTTTCCTCTTTCTTGTTATGTCTTGCCGTGTTATCTGCTATCAAATTTTTAGCAGACTTTATATTGAAGAAAGATTCTTTTGGTTGGGGAGATATAATATTGATATCTAATCTATCTCTATTTTTTAGTATTTACAATTTACCCTTTATTTTATTTGTCTCTTCTTTATCAGGAATAATTTGGTATTTTTTTAAAAAAAGAAATGTTTTGGAAAAAACTATAGCTTTTGGTCCGCACATTGCTTTGTCTGGAATTTGGTTATTATTTATTCTTTGAATAAAAAACTTTAAACACTAAAAATTATTCTTAATAAAATATAGAATAAAATTGTAAAAGCTGCTCCAGCTGGAATAGTTACTAACCATGAAGCAATTATTCTCCTTATGGAAGCATAATCTAAGTGTTCTGCGCCTTTAGCTAGACCAACACCTATAACTCCACCAACTAGTGTATGTGTAGTTGAAATAGGAAAACCAAGATAAGTTGCAGCAACAACAGTAGACGCTGTGGCCATTTCCGCGGAGAAGCCAAGACTAGGAGTTAAAGCTGTAATTTTTTTTCCAACTGTTGAGATGACCCTGGAACCCAGAGTTGCTAGACCAAAAACTATACCAATACCTCCAACAAGTAACACCCATGGGCTGATTGAAGATTTAGATCCTATTTCGCCAGTATCCACAACACTTACAACTGCTGCCAAAGGTCCAATTGCATTTGCAACATCATTTGAACCATGGGCAAAAGCCATGGCGCTAGCAGAAACTATCATTAGCAATCCAAATGCAAATTCAATGCCGCCTTCTCTCATTATTTGATCTTTATTCCTTCTTAAAAAAAATGCTGTTCCAGTTGCAACAATAATGCTAAAAATTAAAGTAAATAAATAAATTTCATTTTCTGAAAATTCTATTCCTACATGTTTAAGACCTTTCCTTGCTGTGACGAGTGAAATAACGACTGCTACTAGAAAACTATATAATGGAATAAAAGTGATAGCTGCTTTTCCAGGATTGGCTCTATCTAAAATTAATTTTTTTGCAGATATATAAAGTCCAAAGGCTAAAGTTCCAGAAAATAAAGGGGAAGTTACCCAACTCATTGCTATATTACCGACCTTGCCCCAAGATACAGCATCTACTCCCTTAGAAATTAGTACGAAACCAATAATAGCTCCCACTATTGAGTGAGTAGTAGAAACAGGCCAGCCTCTTATACTTGCGATAAACAACCAAGCGCCTCCCGCTAAAAGAGCAGATATCATTCCGATCACAAATATATTTACATCATTTGCATAGAGATTTGGATCTACGATGCCCTTTCTAATTGTAGAAGTTACTTCACCACCTGCTAAAAAGGCTCCTAAAAATTCAAAAATAGCAGCAATTATAATTGCCTGTTTAATAGTTAGAGCTTTGCTTCCTACTGAAGTCCCCATGGAGTTTGCAACATCGTTAGCACCAATGCCAAAAGCCATAAAAAAACCAATAAATCCTGCAAGCAAAAGTATATTGAAAGGATCCAAAAATAAAGTTCCCATATTTAAACTCTCTAAATTCAATAATTATTAAACTACAAGATTGTTGAGAAACTATTGCTGTAGTGTGACTAAATTTAGATATTTAAGTGAAATTTAGGTGAAATAGTAAGAAATTCATTTCCTTGCTAGTTTAGGATGAATTATGAGATAAGGTGTTTTTAACAGAGATGTTTATGAAAAATAAAGAACTGCTGCCAAAACTACCCATAAAGAAATAAAACCTACTATCATCATCTCTTGTGCTTGAGAGTTTGCAGGCATTAATCCTTGGTCTTTAAGAACTGTTTTAGTATTCATATTTATTAGTAACTTATGTGACACTTTTTTGTCACACAAAAGACACAATAGACTAATTTTTAAAAAAAAACTAGTTTTTTTTAAAAACTTTTAAATTTAAATAATTAAAAATTTACTTCTATTCCTATTCCAGTGTAATCCTTAGGCTGATTTGAAATAGAGATTACGCCATCCTCATGCTCAGTATCGTAAAAGAATAATTTAACTTTTTTTGCGAGTTTATAATCTATTCCAAATGAAGTTACATCGTCTTGAGTAATACCATTTTCATCTTCCTTATCCATAGTTTGGAATTTAACAGTTAATTTGTCAGTTGCTTTCCAAGCAATGTTAAACATGGTTGAATCATCTTTTGAGGAACCTATTTCAGATTCTTGATCAATAAATCCAATTTTAACCGGTCCAATTGGAACTTGTATCACAATTCTTGTGTGATCCTCTCCACTTGACTTTGTACTGTTGTCTTCAGAAGCGTAAGCAGCATAGATTTTTTTGGTTTTATAAGAAATTGCATAAGCAGTAGCATCCCTATTTCCTGTACCGCCATTAGCTGCAGATCCACCATCACTTAAATTATATTTAAATTGAAAGCCGCCACCAAAGATCGGAGATTCGTAACCTAGAAAATCTGACGTTCTATCTTCTCCACTGAAAGTAGTTTTAATGTCACCTCTTAGGTCATTAAATAAATCGACTTTGCCTTGAGCCAGTTTTAAATAAGTATCGTGAAATCCCAACTTAACTGTTCCCCAATCACCCTTAAGACCAACAAAGGTATTTCTTTGTTTTGCGATCATGGCAGATTTTGTGACAACAGTCTCACCAGTTCCTAATGTAACTGTTTGTTCATCTTGCGCTTTGCCATCGGTAGGGTCTATTTCGTATTCGACCTGATATATTCCAGTCAATCCGTTGTTAAGATCCATAGTACCTTTTACTCCTAATCTAGAAGCGTTGTTAACATAATCGTCAGTTCCATTACCATCATCAGCTGCAATGTTTATTTTTCCATAAACTTTGGGTGCACCAAATGAATTGGTAGAAAGCAAAGAAACTGAAATCGTTAGTAACAAAAAATTTAATTTTTTCATATTTCTCCTCAAATTTTAAAATACCTGATGATTTTATTTTCTCTTTATTGAGATTTGATTGCGAAATAGAAAAGATAAGCGAAAAATATGTGACAATTAAGTGAAAAAGTAATTCTTCTTAGAAAACTTAGCTAGAATACATCTTCGCAAAAAAAATATGATTGAATTTGATATACCAAACTACAGGAGAATTGATTCTAAGCTTTACGAAAAAGAAAAAAGAAAGCTTTTAATAGAACTTGTCAAACTCCAAGATTGGATCATTCAGGAGAAAAAAAAGATTGCTGTTGTCTTTGAAGGAAGAGATACAGCTGGTAAGACTGGGAGCATTTCTGTTTTATCTAAATATTTAATACCAAAACACTGTCGCTTAGTTAAATTAGGGATACCTACTGCAAGAGAATCAAAAAATTGGTTTCAAAGATATGAGAAACAGTTACCAGATATAGGTGAACTAGTTTTTTTTGATCGATCTTGGTACACCAGAGCTTTGGTTGAATCAACTATGGGCTATTGTACAAAGGGACAATACAAATCATTTATGAAAAAAGTTGTGCCTTGGGAGCAAAAACTCAGAGAAAATGGCACAGAAATACTTAAGTTTTATTTATCCATAGAAAAAGGAACTCAAAAAATGAGAATAGAAAAGCGCAAGAATAGTCCTTTGGTATATTGGAAAATTAGTGAAAATGATTTAAAAGGTTTAGACAAATGGGATATTTTTACTCTGTATAAAGAGCAAATGTTTAAAAATACTTCCTATTCTGAAGCACCTTGGATAGTTTTAAATGCAAATGATAAGAAGATAGCGGTGCTTCACGCATTACGTTACATCTTAGGAAGTTTTGATTATCCTGGTAAAAAATTACCAAAGCCAAAAGTTTGGACAGAGAATATTAACGATTACTCTTTAACAATAAATAAAGTCCCTTTTAATAACTTAAGTTATCAGCAATACAAGGTATTAAAAGTTATGGCAGATGCAGAATAAAACTCAACGCTTAGCTTGTATTGATATTGGTTCAAACGCAATTAAATATCGTCAATATCGTATATCAAAACAAAAAAGTAAAAATTTTGCTGAGCTAGATACTTTTAAAAGAATTTCAGTGAGACTCGGAACCGATGCATTCAAATTTAAAAAAATTTCTTCCGAAACTGAACAGAAATTATTAAAAAGCATAATGAAACTCAAAGACAAGGCTGATAAAAAAGATATAAAAATAATTACTGGGGTAGCTACCTCTGCAATGAGAACAGTTTCAAATGGACATAAAATTTGTAAAAAAATAAGAAAAAAAACTAATATAGAAATAAAAATCTTATCCGGAAACGAAGAAGCGCAATTGTTAAACTTTTTTAATTACAGAGATTTTAAAAAAGATGAAACCTTGGTGGTGGATATAGGTGGTGGCAGTACTGAATTATTCTATCAAGGAAATGGTAAACATCTCGCAAAGTCTTTTCCGCTTGGTGCAGTGCGAATTTTAGAAGAAAAAGACTCGCCCAAGCATTGGAATAATTTAAAAGAGTGGCTAACTAAAATCCCATCTGAAAATATAAAAAATATAGTTGGGGTTGGTGGAAATGCCAGACTCATCAATGAAATTATCAATAGACAAGATAGAAAATCATCTTTACAGGAATTAAAAGTATTGAAAAAAGAACTTTCCAATAAAAGTTTTGAAGAAAAAGTATCTTCTTACTCTCTGCCAGAAGACAGAGCCGATATACTCGAACATGCTATAGCTATTTTTATAGAAATCATTGAATTTTTTCCAAACTCTTTTTTATTCGATAGTTCTTGGAATATTGCTGACGCAGTAATGGAAAAAGAACTACAGGAAAATAAGAATATTCAAGCGGCTTGAATTGATTTTTCCTCATCGACTTTTATATCGATAAAAAAAGTAGCGCCCTTTGGCTCATTCGCTTCAACTCCAACAGAATAGCCCATCATCAACGCTAAATTTTTACTAATTGATAAACCCAGACCTGTTCCACCAGTTTCCGAAGAACGGCCTTTATCTATTCTGTAAAACCTTTCAAAAACTCTTTCTTTGTATTTTTTCGGCACCCCTTTGCCTTCATCTGAAACAGACAGCCTAACGAAGCCCTTTGAAGATGAAGATTCTGCTAGATTTATAAGAGCTTTTTTGGGTGAGTGTTTGATGGCATTGCTTAAAAAATTTGTCAGGATAAGTTTCAGAGCAGCTTTGTCAGCCATTACTTTGGTATTTTCATTCAAATTGTTTTGCACGGTTAATTTTTTCTTATCCAAGTTAGGTTTGAATTCTTCGATTAAATTTTTAGCAATCGAAAATAAATTGATAGACTCAATTGAGATCGGGTATTCCCCTGCTTCCATGCTTGAAATTTTAAGCAAATCATTGACTATGACTGCCATGCGTTCAGATTGAGAAAATATTGCTTCCGTAAACAACTTTGCATTTTCGTCATCTTTAATTAGTTTATTTTCAATTAAAGTTTCTGCATTGGCTTTAATAACACTAATGGGAGTTCTCAGTTCGTGAGAGACATTACCAATAAAGTCTTCTCTCATTTTTTCAAAATTCTTTGATTTAGATATATCACTAAAAACAATCAACATCTCATCTCTGATATCGTCTTTTTTAGCACTTACCAAATAAACAGTCTTTATAGATATGGGACCTGAAATCTCTCTAACTAAGTCTTTTTTATTCCAGGCTTTTTCTAGAAATTTTTTAAATTGAGGGTAACTAATATTTTCAAAAAGCTTATCGCCAATATTTAAATCCGGGAAAAATTCTGCATTGATAGTTTTATTCAGATACAAAACTTGATAATTTTTGTCAACCAAAATCACTCCCTGTCCCATTTTTGATAACACAGAGCTAAATTGTTCTGTTTGTTTAGTGTAATAGACTAACTCATCTTCAACCTGACTGGATTCTCTTAAAAGTTCATCAAAAATTTCTTCAGAAGCAACTGAAGGATCATCTATATTATTTTTGGCAATAAGCTGAGCTGCTGAATTTACTAATCTTTTAAAATATTGATAAATGAAATAGGTTGCAACAACAGTAGTAAGAATTAATAAATAGAATCCTAATATTAAATTTCCACTTAAGAAAACATTTCCTCTGTAAATGACATATCCAACCAAAGTAGCGGAAGAAACAATTGTTAAGACCAACAAAAAAAGTTTTATTTTTACAGAAAAATTCATCTAATCTAATTTATTAAAGATATACCCTTCTCCTCTGACTGTTTCTATTTTCTCACCGTATTTTCCAATTTTTGATCTCAATCTTTTAATATGCGTATCGACGGTTCTGGTTGTGACATCCTGGTCATAGCCCCATACTTTATTTAGTAGATTATCTCTAGTTTGAACTTTGTCAGCTTTGGATAAGAGATGTTTGAGAAGTTTGAACTCTTTTGAGGTTAAAGATAGTTTTTTATCTGATATATAGACTTTATGCTTATTAGTATCTATTTTTAAATCTTCAAAAACAATCACTTCTTTATCGATTTCGTCTTTTTCTTTCGAGGATCTTTTAAGCATGCCACCAACTCGAAGCAATAACTCTCTAACACTATAAGGCTTAACAACGTAATCGTCTGCCCCTACTTCAAAACCTACCACTCTATCTACTTCCTCTCCTTTGGCAGTGACCATAATGACCAAGAGGTTTTTTAGGTCGTCTGTATTTCTAATGTGTCGACAAATATCTAAACCGCTGATACCGGGCAGCATAAGATCAAGAATAACCATAGCTATGGAATCATTTTTCTCAAGCAACTTCATGGCCTCTTCGCCATTCAATGCTTTTGAAACTTTATAACCTTCGCTTTCAAAATTAAAGGAAAGGGTTTGAAGCAAATCAGGTTCGTCTTCCACCAATAGAATGTGTTCTTTACTCATTCTCTAATTTTACTAGAAATAGTTTTTTCTTGTTTAAAAAAGAATTTTTTTTGCAATCCTGTAATACTTTCTTAATAGTTTTGACACTCAGGTTAGCTCTTTCGGGCTCTTAATAAAATTAAGCTCTCCAGATAAGGTATCCGACTCTACTAAATTTATCTGACAGATTGAGCAAGTTTTTAGATAGACATATTTAGTTTTCAACATCTCTTCAGCGACCTGAGAAATTGTAGGATTGTGTCCAAAAATAACAATATGCTTCTCATGGTTGTTTTCTAAAATTAAACTTTCATAATCTTGTAAATTTGCATGATATAGATCATCAACAACGTTAAATTTAATTGGGGTCAATTCTTTTTCAAAATATTTCGCGGTTGATAAAGCTCGATTGGCTGGACTAGAAAAAAAAATAGGTTTCTCTTGAGTATTCTTAGAAAACCACTGAGCCATTTTTGGTGCATCTCTGTTGCCTCTTTCATTAAGAGGTCTGTCAAAATCATCTAAGGAAAGGTCTGACCAAGACGATTTGGCGTGACGTATCAAAGTCAAAATCATTAATAAATGTAATCAATTACATAACTAATCACTGCTAAAAAAACTGTGACTGAGACCAATAAAATGATAAGCCCCCATAAGTTAAATTGTTTATCTTTTTCTTGATCTGGCATAATTATTTTTTTTATAACAATAACATATGGCAAAAGAAGATTTAATAGAAATGGAAGGCGAGGTCATAGACACAATGCCTAATACTACTTTCAAAGTTAAATTAGAAAACGATCACGTAATTACTGCTCATATTTCAGGAAAGATGAGAAAAAATTACATAAGAATTCTGACTGGAGATAAAGTAAAGGTTGAAATGACCCCTTACGATCTATCGAAAGGAAGAATAACGTTTCGTTCTAAATAATTTTTACTTATCAGCTTTGACTTCTTCTTCTGAAGATTCAAGTTCAAACGAAATTACCAAGTCGTCTTTCTTCTCTGAAACAAGCACCACGCCACCCTTTTTAGAGAGATCTCCGAATAAAATAGATTCTGCAAGGTTCTTTTTAATTTTATCTTGGATCAAACGTTGCATCGGTCTAGCGCCCATTTTTTCGTCGTAACCATTTTTAACAAGCCAAGCTCTAGCTTTGTCGTCGACTTCCAGGGTTACCTTCTTCTCATCCAATTGAGCTTGCAATTCTGTTAAGAATTTATCCAGGACCGTGTGGATGACTTCCTCACTTAACGAATCAAACTGAACTATGGCATCAAGTCTATTTCTAAACTCTGGTGTGAAAGTTTTTTTAATTACTTCCGAACCATCGGTGGTGTTGTCTTGTTTTTGAAAGCCCATAGACTCTCTAGCCATTTCTTGTGCACCGGAGTTTGTTGTCATGATCAACACACAGTTTCTAAAGCTTGCCTTTCTACCATTGTTGTCAGTCAAGGTTCCATGATCCATCACTTGCAATAAAACGTTGAAGACTTCTGGGTGCGCTTTTTCTATTTCATCCAAAAGAATTACAGAATGAGGATTTTTAGTAATGGCCTCTGTAAGCAGTCCCCCTTCATCATAACCAACGTATCCTGGAGGCGCTCCAATCAAACGTGAAACAGTATGTCTTTCCATATATTCAGACATATCAAACCTGATCAATTCAACCCCTAACAATTGAGCCAATTGTCTAGAAACTTCAGTTTTACCGACACCTGTAGGTCCAGAAAATAGGAAAGAGCCCATAGGCTTTTCATCGTTGCCCAATCCTGCTCGAGACATCATTATCGAGCTTGCCAGTTTATTGATTGCTTGGTCTTGACCAAAAATAACTCTCTTTAAGTCTTCTTCGAGTTTACCTAAAGAAACTCTGTCTTTGACGGAGATGCTCTTTTCAGGAATTTTTGCTATTTGCGAAATTACTTTTTGAATATCCTGTTCTCCCACAGTTTTTCTTTTTTTGTCAGAAGAAAGCCTAATTCTTGCGCCCGCCTCATCAATCACATCAATTGCTTTGTCTGGCAAATATTTATCATTGATATGCTTAGCTGAAAGTTCAGCTGCTGCTTTCAAAGCCGATTGCGAATATTTCAATTCATGATGCTCTTCGAATCTAGATTTTAGACCTTCTAAAATTTTTACAGTTTCCTCAATGCTAGGCTCGTCCAAATCTACTTTTTGAAATCTTCTGGCCAGGGCTCGATCTTTTTCAAAAACAGTTCTGTATTCTTTAAAAGTTGTAGAACCAATGAATTTAATTGGACTTTTGCCAAGAATTGGTTTGAGCAAATTCGAAGCATCCATAACACCACCAGAAGTTGCTCCAGCACCAATAATCGTGTGGATTTCGTCAATAAATAATATGGCGTTATCTATTTTTGAAAGATCTTTTAAGATCACTTTCAGTCTTTTTTCAAAATCGCCTCTGTATTTTGTGCCCGCAAGAAGTGACCCCATATCAAGAGAGAATATTTGAGCATTGGCTAAAGTTTCTGGGACTTTTTTGTCAATAATATTTTTTGCCAAGCCTTCAATTAAAGCAGTTTTTCCAACTCCTGATTCACCTACTAAAATTGGATTATTTTTAGATCTACGAGCAAGAATTTGTGTGATTCTTACCAATTCGCTCTCACGACCTATGACAGGGTCAATACGTCCTTGAAGGGCTTCTTCATTTAAGTTCAAAGCAAACTTAGAAATGTTTGAATCGGTTTTACTTTCCACTTCCTTTTCTTCAGTGAACTCTGAGAAGCTCTCATCTTCTAATTTTTTTTCGCCATGACTTAGAAAGGCAACAGCATCCAATCTATTCATGCCTTGTTTTTTTAGTAAGAAAACACTTTGACTTTCTTTTTCACTAAAAAGCGCTACCAAAACATTGGCGCCCGTTACTTCTCCGGCGCCAGTGGACTGCACATGAAAAACTGCTCTTTGGATTACTCTTTGGTAGCTTAAAGTTGGCTGAATTTCTTTGGCTTCGTCTTGAGTCAAAGGCGTGTTGTCTTCTATAAATTTTGTCAATTCAGTTCTTAGCGTTTCAATATTGACGTTGCATGAAGTCAAAACTTTAATTGACTCATCGTTATCTAGGATGGATAAAAGCAAATGCTCAGTGGTTACGAATTCATGTTTCTTAGAGTGAGCATATTTGAATGAATTATTCAGGCAGGTCTCTAGGTTTTTTTCTAACATTTATTCGTCCTCTGCTGGTTCGATCTCACTAATTAAAGGGTGTTCATTTTGTTGGGCAAAATTATTGATGTGCATTGATTTTGTCTCAGCCACTTCCCTAGTAAAAACTCCACATATGCCTTTGCCTTTGGTATGAACAGACAACATGATTTGCGTTGCTTTTTCTTTATCGAATCCAAAGAACGATTGTAAGACATAAATTACAAATTCCATGGGAGTGTAATCATCGTTCAATAATACTACATGATACAAAGGTGGTCTTTTAAGTATTGGGTCTGAGGGTTTAACTAAAACAGATGAGTTATCGTCAAATTCATTGGCATTATTATTTTTCAAATAATTGTGTGACATTTTCAATTTATACTTCGTCTTTCACTAATTTAATCTTAGGCTCCTCATTAGCATCTGTTTTGTCTATTATTTCCATACCAGAGATTATTGATTCGCCGAACTCTGAACATTTTAATAAAGTTGCACCATCCATCAATCTATCTAAATCATAAGTTACTAGCTTAGATTGAATGGACCAACTAATACCTTTGAGAACGTAATCAGCTGCCTCTTGCCAACCTAGGTGTTCTAGCATCATGTGTGCAGAAAGAATCAATGAGGAAGGATTTATTTTATCTTTGCCAGCATACTTCGGCGCTGTGCCATGCGTTGCTTCGAATAAAGCCACTGAATCTCCTATATTTGCCCCTGGTGCTAATCCCAAGCCTCCAACTTTTGCGGCCAATGCATCCGATATAAAATCTCCGTTCAAGTTCATCGTTGCGATGACATCATAATCAACTGGTCTAATTAGAATTTGTTGTAGAAAATTATCAGTAATAACGTCTTTGATTATGATTGGTCTATTTGTTTTTGGGTTTCTAATTTCCATCCACTCTCCACCGTCCAAACTAGAAGCCTCGAATTCTTTTTCGGCTAGGCTGTAGCCCCATTCCTTAAATGAGCCTTCAGTGAATTTCATGATATTACCTTTATGAACCAATGTGACAGAGGATCTATCATGATCAATTGCATATTCAATTGCCTTTCTTACCAATCTTTCAGAGCCTTCTTTTGAAATATTTTTAACTCCAATTCCACAATTTTGCTCAAAACGAATGTTTTCAACTTTCATCTCTTCAACTAAAAATTTGATAACCTTTTCAGCTTCTTCACTTCCAGCTTGAAATTCAATGCCAGTGTAGATATCTTCAGAATTTTCACGAAAGACAGTCATATCAGTGAGTTCTGGTTTCAGTACTGGAGTCGGCACGCCCTCAAAGTATCGAATGGGGCGTTGACATAGAAAAAGGTCTAATTTCTGTCTCAAGGCAACGTTTAAAGATCTTATCCCTCCTCCGATAGGAGTTGTTAATGGACCTTTTATACCTACTGAAAACTCTTTTAAAGCATCAATGGTTTCATCCGGAAGCCATTCGTCATCGCCGTATACTTTCAAAGATTTTTCTCCGCAATAAACTTCCATCCAATTAATTTTCTTTTTACCACCATATGCTTTTTGCACGGCATGATCGATAACCTTGAGCATAACTGGGGTGATGTCTGTTCCAATACCATCACCCTCTATGAAAGGAATGATTGGATTGTCAGGGACGATTAAGTTTCCCTTGTAATCATGGGTTATTTTTTCCCCACTTTCTGGGACTGTAATATTTTTAAATTCCATATAAACGATTTAGAATTGCAAATCTTTTGAATATTATAACATTTTTTAAAGGTCTAAGTTATGGCAAATAAAGTACTGGTAGGTGTCTCAGGAGGAGTTGATTCTTCGGTTTCTGCTGCAATTTTAAAAGCTAAAGGTTTTGAAGTAACTGGTGCTTTCATGAAAAATTGGGAAGACGACGATGGCACTCCCTATTGCAGTGTGAAAGAAGATTTTTTTGATGCTGCTCGAGTTTGCGATAAATTAGGTATCGAACTCATTCAGCTCAACTTTGCAAAAGAGTACAAAGAGAAAGTTTTTGAATATTTTTTAGATAGCTTGAAAAATGGAAAAACTCCTAATCCAGATATATTTTGCAACAAATTTATAAAATTTGATGCTTTTTACGATTACGCAATTGAGAATAATTTTGATCAGATTGCTACTGGTCACTATTGTCAAATTGAACAAAAAGGACTCTCATGTTTACTAAAAAAGTCTCACGATCAATCGAAAGATCAAACTTACTTCTTAAACGACATTAATAAAGAGGTTCTAAATAAATGTTTATTTCCTATTGGTGATATAGAAAAAAGCCAAGTTAGAGAAATAGCCAAAAGTAGAGATCTGGTTACGCATAACAAAAAAGATAGCACCGGCATTTGTTTTATTGGGGAAAGACCATTTCCAGAATTTTTATCTAATTATTTACCCGTAAAAAAGGGAGATATTTATGATGAAAACCAAAATTTAATTGGTGAACATAACGGTGTTTATTTTTACACTCTTGGTCAAAGACAAGGTCTTGGAATTGGGGGTATTAAAGGCTCATTAGAACAACCCTGGTATGTCGCAGCTAAAGACAATCAAAAAAATTCTTTGACTGTTGTACAAGATAATAATCACCCTTTGCTTTTTAAATCTGAGTTAACTGTTAAAAAAATAAATTGGCTAGTTGAAACTATCCCTTATCTAAAAAATATAACTGCAAAAATTCGATACCGACAAAAAGAGCAAGCTTGCACTCTACAAGAAATAGCTAATGGCTGGAGTATTAAATTTGATGTACCCCAACGTGCGATTACTCCGGGGCAATCTGTAGTTTTATACTCTGGTGATATCTGTTTGGGGGGAGGCGAAATTGAATAATGTATCGACGATTTAATGTATAATAAATAAGCTTCTCATGCTGAAAAATACTCTTAATTCAATCTCTCCTTTAGATGGAAGATACTCAACTAAATTAAGGGATCTAGAACAATATTTCAGCGAATTTGCCTTAATAAAAAATAGAGTTCTTGTTGAAATCAACTGGCTTATTTTTATGTCTCGCAATAAAAGTTTGAGTTTTGTTCCTGCATTGTCTAAAAATAAAGAAACTTCATTGTTAAAAATAATTGATGAGTTTTCTTTAAAAGATGCAGAGCAGATAAAAAAAATAGAAGCTAAAACTAATCATGATGTTAAAGCAGTAGAAATATTTATTGGAAAAAAGTTAGAACTTCTTAATCTTAAAAAATACTCAGAATTTATACATTTATTTTGTACTTCTGAAGATATCAATAACTTGTCTTACAATTTAATGCTAAAAGGTTATCTAGACAATGAATTCAAAGAGATAAATTCATTGCTTTTGAAAGATTTGAAATCTAAATCCAAAAAGTGGTCTAAGTTACCCATGTTATCTTTTACTCATGGTCAAACTGCATCACCCACAACTTTGGGTAAAGAAATTGCAAATTTTCATGAAAGAATTAAATACCATTTGAATCTTTTAAAATCCTTAAATCCTAGCGGTAAGTTTAATGGTGCAGTAGGTAATTATAATGCGCATGTGATAACTGATGATAAGGTGAATTGGCAATCTTTATCTGAAAAGTTTGTAAAATCCCTTGGCTTGAATTGGTCTAAATACTCAACCCAAATCGAATTGAAAGACGAAATGGTAACTATTATTTCAACAATGGAAAATCTTAATAACGTTCTCCTAGATATATCAAAAGATTGTTGGTTGTATATTTCAAAAGGATATTTAAAACAATTAATTGTTACAGGAGAAGTGGGCTCATCAACTATGCCGCATAAAGTAAATCCTATAGATTTTGAAAATGCAGAAGGAAACTTAACTCTATCGAACTCCATTTCGTCAGCTTTAAAAGATAAGATTCAAATTTCAAGGTTTCAAAGAGATTTATCCGATTCAACAACGTTAAGAAATTTGGGCTCCGCTCTAGGATATTCCTACTTAGCATACAAATCTTTACTTAAAGGGTTTTCTAAAATTGAGGCAAATAAAAAACAAATTAAAGAGGATTTAGAAAATAGCTGGGAGGTTCTTGCTGAGCCGCTTCAAACAATAATGAGAAAAAATAAAATTGCCAATAGTTATGACTTGATTAAAAAGATTTCAAGAGGAAAACCGTTTGATAAAAAAATCTATTTAGATATCATAGCAACCTTGGATATAAGTGAAAAAGATAAAGCTAAACTTTCTCAGTTAACTCCATTAAAATATACCGGCCTGGCCGAGAAATTAGCCAAAGAGATTTAAAACTTATAAACACAATTCAGGGGAACTCCATGTTGAAATACAAAGAAATGCTTGATCATTACACTGATCTCAGAGAGAAGGAACCTAATCTTCTTAAGCATATCAACGCTGAAAGTGCAGCAAGAATGAGACTTCAAAATAGATTTCATTCGGGCTTAGATATTGCTAGGTACACTGCCGATATCATGCACGCTGACATGAAAGATTACGATGGAGATTCTTCAAAATATACTCAATCTCTTGGTTGTTGGCATGGTTTTACAGCTCAACAAATGATGATGGAGATAAAAAAATCTCAAAAAACAACGGCAAAATCATATGTTTACCTTAGTGGTTGGATGGTTGCAGCATTAAGATCTGAATTCGGCCCCCTACCGGACCAAAGTATGCATGAAAAGACAACCGTGCCAAATCTGATAAAAGAAATTTATACTTTTTTAAAAAGAGCCGATTCAGTTCAACTTCAACATCTATTCAATGAGTTAGATGAAGCTTACAAGAGTGGTTCTAAAACAGATGAAATTATTTCTAGAATAGATAATTTTGAAACTCATGTCGTGCCTATTATTGCTGACATCGATGCCGGTTTTGGAAATGAAGAAGCAACTTATTTGTTGGCTAAAAAAATGATTCAAGCAGGTGCGTGTTGCATTCAAATAGAAAATCAAGTTTCAGATGAAAAACAATGTGGTCACCAAGACGGCAAAGTTACCGTACCGCATGAAGATTTTCTTTCAAAAATAAATGCTGTTCGATATGCTTTTTTAGAATTGGGTGTTGAAAATGGAATTATTGTTGCAAGAACAGATTCCTTAGGAGCTGGCCTTACTCAAAAGGTTCCTGTTTCGAAAGAGCCGGGAGATTTAGCTGATCAATACAATTCTTTTCTTGAAACTGAAGAAATTCAAGATTTAAATCAATTAAATGAAAATGATATTTCGATTCATCAAAATGGTATTTTAGTAAAGCCTGTCAGATTGGCTAATGGATTATATAAGTTTAGAAATGGTACTGGTTTCGACCGAGTGGTTTTAGACTGTATAACAAGTCTTCAAAATGGGGCGGATCTGCTTTGGATAGAAACTGAAAAACCAAATGTCGCTCAAATTGCCGAGATGGTTAACAAAATAAGAGAAACTGAGCCAAGCGCTAAGCTTGTTTACAACAACTCACCTTCTTTCAATTGGACTTTATCTTTTAGAGAACAGGTCTATGGCGAATGGGTAGCTGCCGGCAAAGACGTAAGCAATTATCCAGACCCAGCAAAAGCTCCAAGAGGTCTTATGGATGTAAAATTTGATGATAGTGAGTTAGCAGCAGAAGCCGATCAATTAATTCAAGATTTTCAAAAGGACGCGGCCAGAGAAGCAGGAATATTCCACCATCTCATTACTTTGCCGACTTATCATGAAACGGCTTTGGGAACAGCAGTTCTATCGGAAGGTTATTTTGGAGATAAAGGTATGTTGGCCTACGTAAAAGAAATTCAAAGAGCAGAAATTAGAAGAGAAATGTCTTCTGTTAAGCATCAGGATTTAGCTGGTTCAACTGTTGGCGATACTCACAAAGAATACTTCTCTGGTGAAAATGCTTTGAAGGCTGGTGGTGCAGATAACACCATGAATCAATTCTAATCTCTCACTTTACCGCAAACACTACAAGTATCTCCCTTTTCAAGGTAGATCCCTCCGCAGCTAGGCTGTAAAGGTTTTTTATTTAGAATCAAGCCTATCGCCATGCCTCCGATCGACAAGGCAACTACTATTAATGCAAAAACTATTGTAGCCATAAGTTTATTCTACCAATTCAGACCACTTAGATGTAGTGATAATTTTAACTTTTTCTTCCTCACCGTAAATAAAATAAGCATTTAAGTTGTTCTGATTAGCCAAATTAAGCCAGTCATTGCTTTGTGAAGCGTAAAGAGCAGTAGCCCAGGCATCTGCAAGAGTTGTTGAGTTCTCATCAATCACTGTGACACTTAATAAGTTTGTCTTGGAAGGTTTAGAAGTATTTGGATCGAGTATATGTCCTGGATTTCTGTAATTTCCTGAAGATGCGATTGATAGATTTCTTAAAACAGAAAACTTTTTATGAATAGTTTTAGACAAAGACGGGTCTTCGATAGCAAAAGACCAGGGTTTGGATTTGTTCAAACCTTCAAACCTTAATTCCCCTCCTATCTCAATCATATAATTATTAATGTTATTGGCTTTTAAAAGATCAGAAACTTTATCAACAGCATATCCTTTCGCAAAAGAATTAAAGTCATAATTACCCATAATTTTATGATTAAAATAACCTTTTGATTTACTGTGAATATTCCATCCAAGTTGATCTAGCTTTCTCCATTCCTCATCTGCTTCTCTTAAATCAATCTTGTTATTATTTATAAGGGAAGTCAGTGAATCGTCTTTATAATGAGAAAAAAGGTCATCAATTCTATTCAGCTCCTTTATAATGATTGCTTTTATAGGAACTTCTTTATTTTCAGAAAAGTACTTTAACTGCCAAGTAGTACCATAAATCTCTCCTTGAATTATTTTTTGGCTAGATTCGTTTGAACAACTTAAGAAAATGAGACCAAAAAAAAGAAAGAGAAAGGTTTTTGGCATTATTAGCCACCGAAATCATCAAACATGATGTTTTCAGGCTCAACCCCGAGACTATCGAGCATTTTGAATGCTGCATCCATCATCATCGGCGGTCCGCACATATAGTACTCGCAATCTTCAGGTGTTGGGTGATTAACCAAATAATTATCATGGAGAACATGGCTTATGAAACCTGTATAACCGCTCCAACTATCTTCCGGAAGTGGATCGGATAAAGCAGTATGATAAGAGAAATTTTCGTATTTTTTTTCAAGTTCTCTAAATTCTTCATCATAAAACATTTCTTTGAGACTTCTTGCTCCATACCAGAAAGATATTTTTCTTGTGGAATCTAATCGTAAAAGCTGGTCAAAAATATGAGATCTCATTGGTGCCATACCTGCTCCACCGCCAATGAATACCATTTCATTTTGAGTATCCTTAGCCATGAATTCTCCAAATGGCCCAAAAATAGTCAACTTATCACCTTTTTTTAGATTGAATAAATATGATGATGCTTCACCAGGGGGAAAATCTGTTCCTGGAGGAGGACTAGCAATTCTGATATTGAATTTCATAATACCTTTCTCCTCAGGGTAATTTGCCATTGAATAAGCTCTTATTACAGGTTCTTTTACAATGGACTTATTTTCAAGAACTTTAAATTTTTCCCAGTCTTCCAAGTACTCTTTTTCAATTTCAAAGTTTTTATAATCAGCCTCATAAGCAGGAATTTCCATTTGAACATAACCTCCTGCGTCAAAACCTACAGCTTCTCCTTCAGGCAGTTCTAATATTAGTTCTTTAATAAAAGTTGCAACATTTTCGTTTGATTTAACAGTAGTTTCCCATTTTTTGGCTCCAAAAACTTCATCGGGAACGGTGATTTTCATATCACTTTTAACAGGAACCTGACATGACAATCGCCAAAAATCTTTCTTTTCTCTATTATTAAAATGCGCTTCTTCCGTCGCTAAAATTGAGCCTCCACCATCAAAAACCTGACATCTGCATTGAGCACAAGTTCCGCCACCACCACAAGCTGAAGATAAAAATAAATCTTGTTCTGCGAGCGTTTGAAGTAATTTGCCACCTGCTGGTACCGTAATAGTTTTTTCAGGGTCGCCATTGATCTCAACTGTCACGTCTCCTGTAGAAACTAATCTAGTTCTAGCAAACAAAATAACGAAAATCATCATGTTCACTATTAATGTGAATGCTACGATGCCCAATGCTATTTCTATCATGTTAACCATTAAATACTTATACCCCCAAAAGACATAAATCCAAAGCACATCAAACCAACAGTTATAAAGGTAATACCTAATCCTTGTAAACCATCGGGAATATCGCTGTATTTAAGCTTTTCTCTAATTCCAGCAAGCATAGCAATTGCAAGGGCCCAACCTACTCCAGCACCTAATCCGTAAACAACACTTTCTCCAAAAGCTAGACTCTTCTCGACCATGAACAAAGAGGCACCCAAAATTGCACAATTGACTGTAATCAATGGTAGAAAAATTCCCAGGGCGTTGTATAACACTGGCACGTATCTATCTAAAAACATTTCTAAAATTTGAACGGTAGCCGCTATGACACCTATATAACTTATAAGTCCAACAAACTCTAGGGAAACTTCTGGGAAACCCAACCAAGCCAATGCGCCTTCTTTAAGAATGTACGTATAAATTAAATTATTTAAAGGAACTGTGATTCCAATAATTACAATGACAGCTATTCCAAGACCGATTGCAGCATCTATTTTTTTTGAGATTGCAATAAAGGTGCACATTCCAAGAAACACCGAGAGCGCTATATTCTCTATAAAGACAGCATTGATAAATATACTTAAATAACTCTCAAGCATGATCTACCTTTACTTCTTTTGGAGCATTCTTGCTCATTTTAAATTCAGCTGGCTCTACTTGTTCGGTCTTCCAAGATCTTAAAAACCATATAAATAATCCAATTATCAAAAAAGAGCTTGGTGGCAATAGAAAAAAATTATTACTTACATACCATCCACCTTCAGAGACTAAAGGAAGAATTTGTACCCCTAATAATTGTCCGCTTCCTATTAGCTCTCTTATAGAACCAACGATAATCAAAATCACGCTGTAACCCAATCCATTTCCAAACCCATCAACCATACTCATATAGGGACCATTTTGCATGGCATAAGCCTCAGCACGTCCCATGACAATACAATTGGTGATAATTAGACCTACGAATACTGAAAGAGTTTTACTCGTCTCGTAATCATAAGCTTTCAAAAGTTGATCAACGATAATTACTAAAGAAGAAATAATTGTCATTTGAACAATAATCCTTATGTTGCTAGGAACTATGTTTCTTATTAATGAAATGAAAAAATTGGATAACGTAATTGTTGCAGTTAAGGCGACACACATAATTAAAGTTGGATAGAGCTTGCTAGTTACTGCCAAAGCAGAACAAATACCCAAAACTTGTAAAGCAATTGGGTTGTCTTTGAATATCGGAGATAACAATACTTCCGAAGTTTTAGCCATTTATATTTTCCTGTTTTAAATTATTTAAAAACTTTTTGAAACCACTATCACCCAACCAATAAGCCAATAAGTTAGATACCCCATTGCTGGTTAAAGTTGCTCCCGATAAACCATCTACCTCATAAGTGGACATATCACTGTTATTATCCACTTTTCCCTTAACAACTTTAATAAGAATTTCTCCGTTTTCGTCATAAATCTTTTTTCCCCTCCAAAGAGCCTTCCATTTAGGATTATCTACTTCAGCTCCGAGACCTGGAGTTTCCTTATGTTGATAAAATTCGAGACCGACGATCGTGTTTAAATCACTAGAAATTGCTAAATATCCGTATAGAATTCCCCACAATCCATAACCTCTAACAGGCAGAATTACAGTATTTAATTGATCTTCACGGTATTCAAGGAACACTTTTGAAAAGTTTTCTCTTTTCTTAATGGTAGCAATGTCCTCAATAGAGCTTAGCGCTATATACCGAGATGGATTTTTCAATTCCTTAGAAAGATCGTATTTTTCCGTTGAAATATCAGTAATAAGCCCTTCTTCTATATCAATAATTTTTTCTTCTATAGAGTCAAAAGCAGATTCAGTAGTGCCGTAAAAACCTTTTAAGTCTGCTGCTGCGACAATTTTTTTTTGTTGATCTAATATGGCATTACTTTTTTGGAGTTCCTTTAAGCCTACAGCTATGACTGAAATGACGGCGGCACAAACTAGACAAAGTCCAATTCCAATAAGCAAAGTATTTTTAATGCTATCTTTATTCTGCATTGAGCACTCTCACTCTTTGTTTAATATTTCTTGAAACAAAGTAATGATCTATGAGAGGAGAAAGTAAATTTCCAAATAAAATAGCTAGCATCATACCCTCTGGGTAAGCAGGATTAAGAACTCTAATCATGATTACCATGAAACCGATTACGAACCCGTAGACCCATCTTCCTTGATTAGTGTGTGAACCTGAAACTGGTTCTGTTGCCATAAAGACTAGGCCAAACATATAACCACCCATGACCATATGCCACCAAAAAGGAATAGCGAACATTGGATTAGTATCGCTGCCAGCCAAGTTAAATAGCGTCGCTGTAAACATTGTTCCCAAGACAACACCTGCGACAATCCTCCATGAAGCTATCTTTGTATATAGTAAAATAGCCAGCCCTATTAATATTGCTACAACTGATGTTTCGCCGATTGATCCGGGAATAAAACCTAAAAAGGCATCACTCCATGTATAAGACATATTCATATAAGATTCCTGAGCGGACATTCCTAACATTGTCGCTGCTGTATAGCCATCGACTGCCACCCAAGCCATATCACCTGACCATGATGCTGGATATGCAAAATATAAAAATGCTCTTCCCGTTAAAGCTGGATTTAAAAAATTCTTTCCGGTACCACCAAATATTTCTTTACCTATTACTAGACCGACACTAATACCTAAAGCTACTTGCCACAAAGGAGCATCCGGTGGACAAGATAGAGCAAAGAGAATAGTTGTAACGAAGGCACCTTCGCTTATTTCATGCTTTCTGATGACAGCAAAAATCATCTCCCATCCTATTCCAACAATAAAAGTGACTAAGTATATTGGTATGAAATAAACCGCCCCATAACTAATGCAATCTAGAAGATTATTTGGGTTTAAACCTGAAACAAGTTGAATTATTGGCCAATGCCAATCTGTTTCAAAGACTCCCCCATTAAGGTTTATTTCCTCTAATGCAGATAAAGCTTGGAATCCAACGTTATACATCCCAAAAAAAGCGGCAGGAAAAGTCGCCAACCAAACCACTACCATGATCCTTTGAATGTCGCTACCGTCTCTTATGTGAGTTAGTCCTGAAGTTTTTCTATCAGAAGAATAAAAAAGGTTTTCAAATACATCAAAAAGAGGAAAATATTTTGCTAGTTTTCCTGAGCCTTGAAAAGATGGCTTAACTTTGTCAAAGAAATTTCTTAGAGGATCTGACATTATTAACCTTCCTCTTCTATTTTGGTTAACATTTCTCTTAAAAGCGATCCATAATCATATTTACTAGGGCAAGCATAAGTACAAAGAGCTAAATCTTCTTCATCTAATTCTAAAATGCCAAGTTTTTGTGCTAATTCTGTATCGCCAATGACAATGCTTTTAAGAAGCTGAGTAACCATAATATTATAAGGAAATATATCCTCAAAAATACCAATAGGAACTATAGCCCTGTCTGCACCATTCATCGCAGTTGTATAATTGAGTTTTAAAAATTTTTCTTTTAATTTGGTTAAGAAAACAGGAAGGACAGAATGTTTGTCTAATCCTGGTCTTAAAAAATTTAAAAATTCTCTATCATCTTTTTCAACCTCTCTTAAAACTGAAATTTGTGAGTTATACCTTCCCAAGTAATTTGTATAACTATTAGCCTCTCTCCCGCATAAAACTGATCCTGATATAAATCTATTATTTCCTTGAAGTGTCTTACCCGCAGAGACCTCTGATATTGATGCACCAATTTCAGTTTCTATAAGACATGGGGTTTCAACTTGTGGACCGCAAAAAGCTACCATTCTGGTTGTGTCTAGCGATCCTGTTTTAAAGAGTCTACCTATCATTGCTACATCTTGATAATTTATTGTCCATACAGTTCTATTCAAACTTACTGGTGAAATTCTATGAATTTGAGTGCCAACCAATCCAACAGGATGAATTCCTTCAAACTCATGATAATGAATTTTATCAGACGTAATTTTCGAAAAGTTACTAGTGCTAGAAGTTGAAATATGTACACAATTTTTTGGAATATAAGAAATCACTTCTAATCCAAAGTTAAAATCATCTGCCTTATGATTTAGGTAATCGTCAGGATTTAAGCTCAAAGGATCAGAGCTAATTAAAGAAATGAATATTTCTTCGGGAATAGTATCTATTTTTGGAATTTTAGAAAAAGGTCTTGTTTTAAATGATGTCCAAGTTCCTGACTCTATCAAGTTTTTAACTATTGAATCTTTTGATAACTCAGAAGAATCCTGAAAAGACTCAAATAAAACTTCTGAAGTACTATTTAAATTTTTTTCAATAACCATAGAAAGGAATGATCTTCGATCTCCCCTATTTATCTCAACAATCTTTCCAGAAACTGGAGAAGTAAACTTAACTCCAGGATTTTTTTTATCTTCAAATAAATTCTGTCCTTTGATAACAACATTACCTTCTTTAACCAACATCGTTGGTTTCAAACCATGGTAATCCTCTCCTAAAATAGCAACATTTCTTACAGAAACAGAATTCTTTTTATCAGGGTTTATATTTCCACTGATAGGTATATTTAAACCTTTTGAAACTTTAAACTTCATTAGTAGAGGGGATATTCAATATATTTACAAAAAATTAGGTAACTTTCTATACTGTATTCCTGACATTTTTTTAATTACTTTTAACAATTGAGCACAGTAACCGAACTCATTATCGTACCAGACATAAACTACCGCATTTCTGTCTTTTATAATTGTCGATTGACCATCTATTACAGCCGCATATTTACTTCCTACGAAATCAGAAGAAACATTTTCTGTTGAAATTGAAAAATCTATTTGATCCTTTAATAAACTGTGAAAGGCTGTTTGTTTTAAAAACTCATTGAATTTTTCTAGCTCGGAAGGTTTTTCTAAATATAATTTTAAGATTGCTAAAGAAACATTAGGTGTTGGCACTCGGATTGCATTTGCAGATATCTTTCCTTCTAAATTCGGTAAAACTTGAGAAACTGCACTTGCAGCTCCGGTTTCTGTTAAAACCATGTTAAGAGCTGCTGCTCTCCCTCTCCTATTTTTACTATGATAGTTATCAATGAGATTTTGATCATTAGTATAAGCATGAACTGTTTCTACGTGTCCATTATCAATTTTGAACTCATTATCAATAGCGCTTAGGACAGGAACGATTGCGTTAGTGGTACAAGATGCTGCACCTATAATTTCATCTTTATCTTTAATATCATCATGATTTACGCCGTAAACAATATTTTTTAGACCACCTTTTACAGGAGCAGTTAATAAAACTTTTTTGATTTCTTTATTTTTTAAGTGTGCAGACAAACCTTTTTCATCTGAGACAATTCCAGTATTATCAATTAATAATGCGTCTTTAATATCATATTTAGAATAATTAACATTACTTGGATCATTGGCATTTATGAATTTAACTATATTACCATTCATTATTAAGGCATTTTGTTCTTCATCTACCCTTATAGTTCCTTTAAAACGGCCATGTACTGAATCCTTTCTAATTAATTCTGCTCTCTTTAATAAATCATTATTAGATTTTTGTCTGGTTACTACTGCTTTGAGATTCAGGGTTTCGCCTGCGCCGCTATCTTCTAGTAACAATCTTGTGATCAATCTACCTATGCGCCCAAATCCAAATAAAACTAAATCTTGTGGATTATCTAAAATTGGAGCATGTGCTCCAATTACTTCTTTTATTTGACTATGAACAAATTCATCAATATTTAGTCCTTTATCATCAAACATAAAACCAGCTGCTAGAATGCCAATGTCTATCTGACATGGGCCAACGTCAAGTTTATCTATTGCAGCTAGTACTAAAGAGGTTTCGTATTCACTAAGTTCATTTGCCTCAACTTCACGAACCTTCCTGTGAAGTTGCATAATTTCAATCACTGAAAGGTTCATCATCGGATTGCCGTAAAGAAGAATTCTTACGTTATTTCTGTGCCATTTTCCAATGACTGGAATCATAGATTCAACTAAAGATTGTCTTTCAATCCAATTTTCTAAGTAGTTTTCTGGTTTCGCCCTAGATCTTTTATCAGGGTTATTTTCCGAATCGGTTGGGACCATTTTCTTATAATGAAGAGTATTTTTTTAAGTGGTAGTCTGCGTTTCCAAAAATAGTTCTTATCGTAGTTAATCTCTTAAAGTAATGACCAATACTCATTTCTTCTGTAACTCCCATTCCGCCATGTAATTGAATGGCTTCTTCTCCGATTAATTTAGCTGCATTACCTACTTGATATTTTAAGGCCGAAATAGATTTAACCGCATCTTCTGATTTGTCGTTCATTTTAGCAGCTGCCATAAGAAGCAAAGATTTAGTTTGCTCATGTACCATGAAGGTATCAACCATTCTGTGCTGAAGAGCTTGAAACTGGCTAAGCGCTTGACCAAATTGTTCTCTAGTTTTTGTATATTCTAAAGTTAACTCATTCATTTTTTGCATAATACCAATAGCTTCGGCAGAAATAGCTAAAGTTGCAAGATTTACTACCTCTTCAATGGTTGAAAATGCCTTATCTTGCTTACCAAGAAGAGCATCATTAGTTAAGACAACATCCTCTAATGTAAGTTCAGATGCCTTTGAACCGTCAACATTGGAGTAGTCTCTTAAAGATACTCCTTTAGTCTCTCTGTCAACTATAAACAAACTTATACCATTTTCATCTAGTTGAGATCCCGCAGTTCTGGCGGAGACGATCAACTTATCTGCAGCAGGCCCGTTCATGACCACACACTTATAGCCATTTAATTTATATCCATCTCCATCTTTTTCAGCACTAGTAGTAACATCGTTCAAATCAAACCTACTTTGGGGTTCAGAAAAAGCAAAAGCTAATTGCATGTCACCATTTAATAAATTTGGAAGAATGGCGTCTTTTTGATCTTTAGAGCCTAGCTTGCTGACAAGATTTCCGGAAAGCACAATATTTGGAATATAAGGCTCGACAATTAGACCGGTTCCAAATGCCTCAAGTATGATCATTATATCTACCGGGCCACCATTAAATCCTCCATCCTCTTCTGAGAAAGGCATTGCTAAAAGGCCAAATTGAGAAAATGTTTTCCAGAAATCTTTACTAAATCCTTCTTCCGTCTTGACTAGCTTTTCTCTGACATCAAAAGGATAGTCTTTTTGAATAAATTGGTGAATTAAGTCTTGGAGCTGTTTTTGCTCGTCTGAGATTAAAAAATCCATAACTTAACCCCAAATGGTTTTAAAGACCTAAAACAGCTTTTGCAATAACATTCCTTTGAACTTCATTACTTCCTCCATAGATAGATACTTTTCTATAATTTAAATAATGAGGCATAACATTAGCTGCAAAATCAGGGCCTATTCTTTTTTCGTTAGATTTTAAATCTTCCTCGCTCATGAAAGGATGAGCATAATAACCTAATGCTTCAACATAAAGATCAGATAAAGATTGTTGTAAATCTGTTCCTCCGATTTTTAGAATAGAAGATTCAGGACCAGGATGACCTCCTGCAGATATAGAAGCTAACGTTCTTAGTTCTGTAAACTCTGCTGACAATAAATCAATCTCAACTTTGTTTAGTTTATCCATGAAAAGTTGATCATCTTTTAGAAAACCTTCGTTTAAAGGAAGCTCTTCTGTAATCTGTCTCAACCTTCTAATTTCTCTTTTAAGGTGAGGAATACCGCCGATACCAGTTCTCTCATGAGCAAGTAAAAACTTGGCTATACTCCATCCAGCACCTTCCTCACCAATTAAGTTTTCAGAAGGAACTTCAACGTTATCAAGATATACCATATTTACTTCATGTGAACCATCAATTGTGATTATTGGTTTTACTTCTACACCAGGAGATTTCATATCAATTAATAGGAAACTTATTCCTTGTTGTTTAATGCCTGAAGAGTCGGTTCTCACTAAACAGAAAATCCAATCTGCATGTTGTGCCATAGTTGTCCAAGTCTTAGTGCCGTTAACTATGTATTTATCTCCTTTTTTTTCTGCTTTTGTCTTTAAAGAGGCTAAATCGGATCCTGATCCCGGTTCAGAATAACCCTGACACCACCAAACATTGTTATCTCTAATATCAGGTAAAAATCTCTTTTTTTGTTCTTCTGTTCCAAATGTGTAAATTACTGGTCCACACATACTTACTCCAAAAGGAACGATATTTGGGGTGTTGGCTTCAGCCAACTCATTTTGAAATATAAATTTTTGAGTTACAGACCAGCCTGAGCCACCATGTTCTTCAGGCCAATTGATTGCAAACCAGCCTTTTTTACTGAGAATTTTTTGCCAAGTAACAATATCGTCTTTAGATACTGGAACACCATTATCCATCTTTTCTTTGATTTCAGACGGGTAGTTTTCTTTAATAAATGATCGAACTTCTGATTGAAATTTTAAGTCTTCTTCTGAAAAAGATAAGTTCATAATTAACCTCTATAAAGTATTTGATTTGTCTCTGAGGTAGGTATTATACACACAGAATTAAACTTCAAAAGGTGTAAAGACACTCATATGCATAGAATTTTAGGACATCAAAAATCTCTTGTAATTTGTGAGAATCAATTTTTTTTAAATGATTTTGCTAACTTTTTAGAAGATAAGAAAATCAATGATTATTTTATTTTAAATGACCTTGAAGTTTTACCTTATGATCTTTTTTCACCTCATCCAGAAAAATTATCTTCGCGTCTTGAAACCATGGCAAAAATTACAAGTGAAGATGAAATTATTGTCCTTGCAACCATAAATTCATTAATTCAGCCCTATTTTGATAAGAATTCCTTCAATAGCTTTTCATACGAATTTAGTGAAGGGGACAAGTTAGATAGGGATTATCTTATAAGCTCTCTATCAAAATCTGGCTATGTAGCATCTGAAATAGTTTCCGAGCGGTCTGAATACGCTATCAGAGGTTCTGTAATAGATATTTTTCCTGCTAACTCTAACTTGCCTCTCAGAATCGACCTTGACGATGAAAAGATAGAATCCATTAGGATTTTTGATAAAGATTCTCAAATTTCATTTCAAACGATCAATAAATACAAATGTAGACCCAGCAAAGGATTTGAATTGGATAAAGATGCAATAGCGTTATTTAAAAAAAATTGGCGAAGAGAGTTCGATGAAGATGGAAATTTTTTTGATCAAGTATCTAAAGGAAAATTTCCTGAGGGAATTGAATCTTACTTCCCATTGTTTTATGAAAAAAAGCCCTCATTCGAAGATTTTTTTTCTCTTTTCTCTGTTTTCTCATACGGAAAAGTAGAAAGTAATGCAAAAAAATATTGGGATTTAATAAATAGAAGATTTGAAGATTTTATTTCTGATAAGGATCGTCCTCCTCTCAAACCTAAGTTTTTATATAACGACCCAGTGACAATTTTAAAAAATCACGAAATTTTACCTGTCAAAAAAGAAATAGAGACAAAAAGTGAATTTCTTAAAGAAACTGAAACAGAGAAAAACTTAAATCAAAATCAAACCACCATTGATGATTTTCATGAATTTACAATAGATAAAAAAATAGTTCACTCTAACTATGGTATAGGAATTTATAAAGGTCTAAAAAATCTCAATAACACTGAATGTTTTGTTATTGAATATGAAGGCGAAGAAATTTTATATATCCCGGTTGATTCAATAAATGTGCTGACTCCATATGTTGGAAACCAAGATATAAAACTCGATTCTCTAGGTAAAAATAATTGGAGACTTAAAAAAGAAAAATCTGAGAAAAAAGCCTACGACATAGCTACCGAATTGCTTGAAGCTGAAGCAAAAAGAAAAATTGAGAAATCAGAACAATTAATTATCCTTGATCAAGAAAAGTACCAAGCCTTCAAAGATGGTTTTGGATTCTCAGAGACGCCAGATCAAGCAATTACAATTTCTCAGGTTATAAACGATTTATCTACATCAAAACCTCAAGATCGTTTAATTTGTGGAGAAGTTGGATTTGGAAAAACAGAAATTGCTTTAAGAGCTTCTTACATTTGTTCTGAAAATTTAAAACAAGTTTGTATTCTTGCCCCAACAACTCTTTTAGCCAGACAACACTATGAGGTATTCAAAGAAAGATTCAAAAGTTTCAATGTCAAAATTGATTTCTTATCCAGAGAGAGAAGTCAAAAAGAAAAGAAGGCAATTATTGATGAATTAAAAAATGGTGATATCTCTATTATTATAGGTACTCATTCTTTATTAAGTGATTCTATAACTTTTGCAGATCTTGGGTTGTTAGTTATTGATGAGGAACATAGGTTTGGAGTTAGGCAAAAAGAAAAATTGAGGAATTTAAAAAAGGGGGTAAATGTGATCTATCTTTCCGCAACTCCAATTCCTAGATCACTAAATTTAGCTCTATCTAAGGTCAGAGATATTTCCATCATCTCATCTCCTCCTCCTGGAAGGAAAACAGTAGAAACAATAGTTTCTAGGTTTTCAAATGCATTGATTAAAGAGGCTCTTGAAAGAGAATTTCATAGATCAGGACAATCTTTTTACTTACTCAATAGCGTTTCAAACTTAGACTTTAAAGCTGAGGAAATAAGAAAATTACTTCCTGATGCGGTCGTCTCAACAGCTCATGGTCAAATGTCACCCAAAGATCTAAAAGAGATCATGATTAAATTTCACAATAAAGAAATAGATATATTGATTTGCACAACTATCATAGAAAGCGGCTTAGACATTCCAAATGCAAATACTTTAATAGTTGAAAGTGCTGAGAACTTTGGATTATCTCAGCTCCATCAAATAAGAGGCAGAGTTGGAAGATCAAAAAGGCAGGCTTATGCATATTTTTTAACTACAGAAGATAAAAATCTTTCAAAAAATGCTGTTTCACGAATTGATGCTCTTAAATTTGGAGATTCTCTAAATTCAGGTTTTAACTTAGCAATGAGAGATCTAGAAATTAGAGGAGCGGGAGAACTGTTAGGAGAAAAACAAAGCGGAATAGTTGATTTTGTGGGCTTAACTCTTTTTACTTCTTTGATTGATAAATCAATAAAGCTTCTTAAAGGAAATCTTGAGACTAGTCTTGATGAAATTGAAATTAAGCTAGGAGTTAATGGTTATATTACAGAAGAATCAATCCCCCAACCTGAAGTCAGATTATCTCTCTACAAAAAAATGACTTCGTTCAAAGAAGAAAAAGATCTATTTGAGTTAAAAAAAGAACTAGAGGATAGATTTGGAAAACTTCCAGAAGAAACAGAAAATTTAATAAAAGTTGCAAGAATAAGAATCTTGAGCAGCAAGCTGTCAATTTATAAGATTTTGTCAGAACAAGATCGAATTTTTCTTTTCTTGAATTCTAAAAGTCCCTTGAAACCAAAAGATTCTAACTTGGAAAAAATATTTCTTAACTATTCAACTAAAGAAGTGGATAAAATAGATTTTGTCCTAGATAAACTAATTTCTTTTAATGAACAAAATAAATCTTAATTTACTTTTTATTTTCAGCTCTGTTCTTTTTTCGAGTTTCTCTTTTTCAGATGAGAGTATTTATAGAATTGACTATATTATTTTTAAATTTTTACCAGACATTGATTCCAAAGAAAAATTTAAAATTCCTGAAATAACTTTTTCGGATGAGTTAATAAATATCACCGACTTAAAATATCCAGAATTTAATAAACCAGATTCTTTAAACAATAATTTACCTTATCAGAATTTATTTCAGGATATTTCAATTTCAAGAATAATAAACCAATCAAATCTTCAGGAAGAAAGCTCTGAAGACCAAGTTCGAATGTCTAAAAATCAGGTTTTTTTTCAAAATGATTCTGGCGTCGACTTTGCAATGGAAGAGATTGTTCAGATATTAAAAAGAAGCAAAAATTATAGAGTAATTGACCAAAATTCATGGTTTCAAGAAGTAAAAGATCAGTCTCTAGCGCCAGCAGTTTTAATAAAGACCAAAATGGATGATGGAGATATAGTTGTTGGAGAAGTCAAAGCTTATAAAAAAAGATTTTTACATTTAGATACAAATCTTTATTTTGCCAAAGAATCTATAGCCCCTGCTTCATTTGAAAAAATAGTTAAATTAAAAGAACAATTCAAGAAAGGAGAATTTGTAATTAATCAAATTAATCTCTTTGAAAATGAAGAACTAGAATTTTTGTATCGTATTAACCATTCAAGAAAAGTAAGATCTAAAGAACTGCATTACGTAGACCATCCAAAATTTGGTGTTATTTTTCAGATCTCGCCAACTAAGAATATATAGATTTCTTTTCTTTATAGTGATCGAGAAGTTTTTCTAAAATTTCTATATCCTCTTCTGAATTTTCTTCAGTTAGAGAAGCTTCAGCTTCTATAATGGCTTGATCTAAAGTTTGTCCTCGATCCTTAAGCCAAGGCCCTTTTGAAAAAAGTCTGGTCTTTACAAAAGACTCAAATCTATCGATCATTTCTTTAGAAGCAAATTCTGGCTTTTGATAACAAATAATCCTCTCAGCTAACTCTCGATATCTTTCGTCTTCAAATCCCTCAATTAATTTAGCTTTTTCAGCCCATGGCGCTAATTCAAACCTTTCTCTCCATAATTTGTCAGCCTCCGAAGGAAAGCCATCATAGATCCTTTGTTCAACTATTTCTTGTGGTGGCCAATTAAATTGAGTTTCTCCTAAAACATTAGAAATTTTTTCTTGAAAATCTATATTTTCTTTTACTAACTTTGCCCTTTCTTCTAATTGTTTTTCAGGGACGTCTAAAAATTTAGACAAATTAGGTATGTTTTTTGCATTAATAAGAGGAATAGTTTTATTGATTGCTATCTTTTTAAATGCACCTGATCTACCAAATTGTCCCTTTAGTTCACTATCTTTCATTGCAAAAAGCTCCTTAGGATCAAAATACAGATCAAGAAGGATTATTTCATTTTTGTTATTGGGATTTTGACCACATGGTACGACAGGATAGGTAAATTTTTTACCACCATACAACTCTCCTTGCATACAAAAAGGTTCTGAATTAAGTAACTTCATACAACCTTCTTTGGATGATGCTGATACTGCGGAGGACCAAACTTCAGGAATTTTTTCTTTGATGACTCTTAGAAGATTAATCATTAAATAACAGTCAACTACAGCATCATGAGCATTTTGAGCAGAAATTCCGTTTTCTTCAGCAAGCAGTTCTAACTTATATTTTATTTTCCCTTCATCATCCTTAGGGAAAAGAATTTGATCAGAATAAAAATTAGCAATTACCATCATTACTACCATTAAATCTATTCGACTAGCACCATTTGTGTTGGTCATATAGGGGTCATAGAGATTCCAATAAAATTGTCTTCGAAATAACTCTTCATCAAATTTCATTCCATTGTAAGTTACATGTATTAAATTCTTTTCTTTGCTCCATAGTGACCATTTATCTTTTAAAGCAGTCATCATATCGAGATGAGATATGTTGCTATTTAAGCTATCTAGCTGTTTATGAACTCTATAAGCTCCTACTGTAGGAACAACCCAAGGCAAAACCTTTGAAGAAATATCTAATTCTTCTAAAACTTCAAAATTTTCATCACTTAAAACAGATCCAATTTGAATAATTTGGGAAAACCATGTGTTTAAACCAGTGGTTTCCGTATCGTTAAATACGTAAAGTTTATTTTCGTCGCTCATTTATTTAATTATATTAAATAATAACGACAGATAGTGTCCAAGGAAAGACTATTTATAATAAGCGTTTTCTCTTTGAGAGTGATCTGTAGAGTCTAATATTTCAGTTAATTCAGGAATATTATCTTTAAGAGTTTTTTCTACGCCATCTCTGAGAGTTAAATCAACCATGCCACAACCTTGACATCCACCACCGAATCTTAAGACTGCTTTTGAGTTTTCAATTACCTCGACCAAATGAACCTCACCTCCATGCGAGGCTAAAGAAGGATTTACTTCGCTATATAGATAGTAATTTATTTTATCTTCGATAGAACTGTCTTCTTTAATATTTGGCGTCTTAGCATTAGGCGCTCTGATTGTTAGCTGGCCCCCAAACTTATCAGGATTGTAGTCAACTTTGGTATCTTCCAAAAAAGGTAAACTAAGATTTTCTAAATAAACTTTTATTTTTTTTAATTCTAAAAGCTTGTCATCTTTTTCCTGTTCACCTTCCTTACAATAAACAATGCAAGTTTCAGCAGAAGGCATTCCAGGATCTGTTACAAAAATTTTAATATTTATATTTTTTTCATCTTGTTTAGAAAGTAAGTCAGCTAAATAATCTTCAGCTGATGCAGAAATAGAAATATTTGGTAAAACTAAATTTTTGATTCCAACTCCGGCATTGCTTCAAATAAATCAGCAACCAATCCATAATCAGCAACTTGAAATATAGGTGCGTCTTCATCTTTATTGATCGCTACGATGACTTTACTGTCTTTCATGCCTGCAAGATGTTGAATTGCCCCTGAAATTCCTACAGCAATATACAAATCTGGAGCAACAATTTTTCCAGTTTGTCCTACTTGATAATCATTTGGCACAAATCCAGAGTCAACAGCTGCTCTTGAGGCACCTATAGCCGCTCCTAATTTGTCAGCGATACCTTCTAAGATAGTAAAATTATCTCCGTTTTGCATGCCTCGTCCTCCAGAAATAATCACATCCGCTGCCGTTAACTCAGGTCTGTCAGATTCAGCAATTTCTTCTTTAACGAATTTTGAAATGCCTGCGTCATTAATTTCTTCTAAAGTAATAATCTCTGCATTACCACCAGTTGCTGATGCTGCATCAAAAGCAGTATTTCTGACAGTTATGATCTTTTTAGAATCGTTACTTTTAACAGTAGCAATACAATTTCCAGCATAAATTGGTCTCTGAAAGGTATCAGAACTTTCTATCGCTGAAATATCTGAAATTTGACTAACATCTTGAAGAGCAGCGACTCTTGGCATCACATTTTTACCATTAGTTGTGGTTGGAGCAAGAATATAATCATAATCGCCTGAAATGTTAGAAACCAATGTAGCAACATTTTCAGCTAAGAAGTTTTCATAAGCGCTAGATTCAACTAAAAGCACTTTAGCTACTCCAGAAACCTTAGCGGCTTCTTCAGCCACGGATGAACAAGCATTTCCTGCAATTAATATATGGACTTCTTGATCTAGTCCTAAAGCCGCCGTAACTGTATTTAAAGTAACTGGTTTAAGTTCTTGGTTATTATGTTCTGCAACCACTAATGCTGTCATGAAATCACCTTTGCTTCGTTTTTAAGTTTATCTATCAGTTCGTCGACCGTTTCAACAATTACTCCAGCTTCTCTTTCAGCCGGTAAAGTTACTTTTATAGTTTCAAGCCTTGGGGAAATATCCACTCCCAGATCAGCTGCAGGAATAATATCTAAGGGCTTAGATTTGGCTTTCATAATATTCGGAAGAGAAGCATATCTTGGTTCATTTAGTCTTAAGTCTGTTGTGACAATTGCTGGCAAATTTATATCTAAAGTTTGCAAACCTCCATCAATTTCTCTGGTTACAGAAAGATTGTCACCGTCTAAATTTACTTCAGAGGCAAATGTTGCTTGGGAAAAGCCAGTCAAGGCACCAAGCATCTGCCCTGTCTGGTTGTTGTCACCATCTATCGCTTGTTTTCCTAAAATAATAAGATCTGGAGATTCTTTATCAACGATAGATTTTAATAATTTAGAAATTCCTAGGGGTTCAGCTTCAACATCAGTTTCAACTAAAATAGCTCTATCAGCTCCAAGAGCAAGAGCAGTTCTGAGTTGCTCTTGAGAGGAGCTAGCTCCGATAGTGACAGCAATAATTTCTTCAGCTTTTCCACTTTCTTTCAGTCTAACTGCCTCTTCGACAGCAATTTCACAAAATGGATTCATTGCCATTTTTACATTATTTAAATCTACACCAGATTCATCTGATTTAGGTCTAACTTTTACGTTATAATCTACAACTCTTTTAATTGGTACTAAAATTTTCATAAAACTAAAGATTTTTTGATACTAAAAATTAACATTTTAATTGATATCAGTTATTCAAGCAAAGACTTGAAGGCATAAGTTTATATAAATATTTGAAAAAAAGGATTAAAAGGAGCATTTTTTTATGCTTATTTGCTATAAAACAACTTGAATATTAGTTTTTTAACTACAATATAGATAAATGGAAGTTACAACTGAAGAAGTGTCGAGAGACGTAATGGAGTATGACGTTGTCATTGTTGGCGCGGGACCATCTGGCCTGTCTTCGGCTATAAGATTGAAACAATTGGCAGCAGAAAATAATTCTGATTTGAGTGTGTGTGTTATAGAAAAAGGGTCTGAAGTTGGAGCACATATTTTATCCGGTAATTGTTTCGAGCCCAGAGCTTTAAGCGAGTTAATTCCCGACTGGAAAGAAAAAGGTGCTCCTCTTAATAGTCCAGCTAAGAAAGACGTTATCAAGATCCTTTTGAATGAAAAATTATCTTTCAATGTTCCCTTCCCTTCCTTTTTTCTCCCAAATTTTAATAATCATGGTAATTACGTTATGAGCTTGGCTAACTTGTGCCGATGGCTTGCGACACAAGCCGAAAATCTTGGTGTTGAAATATTTCCAGGTTTTACAGCTTCTGAAGTTATATTTGAAGATGACATTGTCAAAGGAATTCTTACTGGAGAAATGGGGATTTCTAAAGAAGGTGAGAAAAAAGCTTCTTATCAGCCATCAATGGAACTAAGAGGAAAATACACTATTTTTGCCGAAGGTTGTCGAGGGCATTTAGGAAAGCAACTCATTTCAAAATACAAATTAGATGCTGAAAGTGACCCTCAACATTACGGTATTGGTTTTAAAGAAGTTTGGGATGTGCCTAAGGAATTGCATTCTGAGGGAACGGTCATGCATACTTTAGGTTGGCCTAGTATGGAATCTGGAGCGGGCTCTTATTTTTACCATGGTGAGAATAATCAAGTTTACTTAGGAATTGTAGTTCCATTAGACTATTCAAATCCTCATTTAAGTCCTTTCGATGAATTTCAACAATGGAAACAACACAAAGACATCAAGAAAATATTAGAAAAAGGTACTCGAGTCGCATATGGGGCTAGAGCTCTTACCAAGGGTGGATATAGCTCAAGACCTAAGATGACTTTCCCAGGAGGGCTTTTAGTAGGTTGTGACGCAGGTTTAATGGTTTTCACCAAAATCAAGGGATCTCATACTGCTATGAAATCGGGAATGCTTGCTGCAGAGTCAACTTTTGAAGCAATTTCCGCAAATAAAGTTGGAGAAGATTTGCTAGATTTCGAAGAAAAATTTCAAGCATCATGGATACAAAGTGATCTATATAAATCAAGAAATATGGGGGCTCTTATCCATAAATACGGAATTGCCTTGGGTGGATTAATATTGGGTATCGAACAATTTCTTTTCAGAGGAAAAATGCCTTTTACTTGGAGACATAAAACTCCTGATTATGCTTGTATGAAAAAAGCTACGGAAGCAGAAAAAATAGATTATCCTAAGCCGGATGGTATCGTTAGTTTTGACAAGCTTTCATCAGTTTTTTTATCAAATACAAATCATGAAGAAGATCAACCCTGTCACTTAACTCTTAAGGATGCATCTATTCCGATTGCGGTTAACTTGCCAGAATATGATGAGCCCGCGCAGAGATACTGTCCTGCTGGAGTGTATGAAGTCGTAGAAAAAGAAGGTGAGAAAAAGTTTCAAATCAATGCTCAAAATTGTGTGCATTGTAAAACTTGCGACATTAAAGATCCAAGTCAAAATATAGTTTGGGTAACTCCTGAAGGAATGGGTGGCCCTAATTATCCAAACATGTAACTGTAAAAATTTATTCTATTTTTCCTAAAGAAAAATTTATCCCTGAACTTTCAATAATTAATTCCTTTGAGTTTTTATCTTCTGCAGCCTCCTGAACCAATTGATAAAAAACATTTCTTGAAATCAATCCTTCTAAATTTTTTCTAACCAGAAGATAAGGAGAAGGTTCATTAGTAGTTTCGGAAAACTCAATCCTTAATGGATGAGAAGAATTCAAGGGCACAACATCGCCAACATTAGTTTGAAAAAAGAAGGTTTCTTGATCATCGATTATTTCCTTATCGTAAGTTACTATAACAAATGGTTTATCAGCGACTTCTATTTTGATTTTTTCAACTGGAGTAACCAAGTAATAAAAACCATCCTCATCTAGCCTTAAAACTGAGCTAAATAGCTTAACCATTTTTTCTCTTCCGATCAGAGAGCCCATAAAAAACCATTTACCATCCTTTGAAATTTTCATTTCCACATTTTTACAAAGAGGCGGATTCCATTTATCCACTGGCGGTAATTCTCCAGATGTTTTTTGAGCCTCTAGAATATCTTTTAGTATGCTTGCAGTATTAACTTCTCTATTCATCATCAGCAAAGGATTGAAGGTTCATATTCCAAAATAATTCCAAACTTATCTTTTATTATATCTATTACCTCTGAAGAATAAGACAAAAGAAAATCTGAAGTTTCAGAATAATTATAAAAAACAAGGGCATGTTTGTCAGATATACCACAATCTCCTTTTTTTGAATCTTTTAAACCTGCATTTTCTATCAACCAAGCAGCCGAAACTTTATAATTTTTATCCTCAAATAAATAGTATTTAATATCAGGAAAATCAGGAACTAATCTTCTGAGTTGAGTTTCTGAGATTATTGGATTTTTAAAAAAGCTCCCTACATTAGGAATTTTTTTATGATCGGGTAATTTTTGAGATCGAATATTTAAAATATTTTTCCTTTGTTCTTTAGCGTTCTTAACTATTTTTGGCAAAGCCTCGTAATGTGTATTAGGTTTAAATTCTTGGCTTAGATCAAGGCAAATTTTAGTGACCATCAAATAAGGATTGTTTTTAAAAATACTATCTCGATAAGAAAAATTACAAGCTTTATTAGAAAATATCTCAAAACAGCCTTTATCAAAATTAAAAGTTTCTACATAATTCACGAAATTTGATATCTCAGATCCATATGCGCCAATGTTTTGAATAGGAGAGGCTCCTACAGAACCAGGAATACCCGACAAATTCTCTAGCCCATATAAATTTTTATTTAATGACTCAGATACTATGTCATCCCAAATTTCTCCTGCACTAACTATTATAGAATTTCCATTAACTGTAAATCCTTTTAAATTATTTTTAATAACCAGTCCTTTCAAATTATTTTTTAAAATTACATTAGTTCCGTCTCCAAAAATCCAATATTTAATTTTTTTTTCTTCTAAAAAGTCGTAAATTAAGAAAAGATCTTTTTCGGAATTACAAGATACAAAGAAGTCAGAGGTATAATTCAACTTTAGCGAATTACTTTTTTTTAAATTATGGTTTTTATTAAAATTTTTTGGCAATTTCATTTGCTTCTATTAAATCTTTTTCTGTATCAACGCCAAGATGAAATAGTGACTTTGATGGCAAAGCCTTAATCAAAACACCATTATCTAATGCGCGTAATTGCTCTAATTTATTATCTAATTCTCGTTTAGATTGCTGCCATTTTACAAAATTCTTTAAACATTTAAATTTGTAACCATAAATACCGAGGTGAATAAACCAATCTGAAGTATCTCCCTTAACTTCTCTAGCAAAATCTAATGAAATGCATTCATCAACTTTAATTTTTACTTCGTTTGAATTATTTTTAGACGGTAAAGTTTCATGTGCTGAATAAAGAGTAGTCATTTCATGATTTAATAAATTTTCTAATTTAGAAGGAAAATTACTTTCAGTATCCAAAAAAGAATTGAAAATATTATTTATATCAACTGGGTCAATGAAAGGTTCGTCTCCTTGTACGTTAATTACAATGTCCTCATCTTGTAAATCGAGATTATTAGCAACTTCAAATATTCTATCAGTTCCAGTTTGGTGCTGATCAGATGTTAAAACTGCGTTTCCCTCAAATTCCTCAACTACTTTTTTAATTTTATTTGAATCAGTAGCAACAAAAATCTCATCGGCTATAGAATTTTGTGCAGCTCGATAAGTCCATTCAATCATGGGTTTTTTATCAATTAATTTTAGAGGTTTTTCAGGTAAACGCTCAGAATTTAATCTTGCTGGAATGATAACTATTTTTTTCAAGATATAATTTCTTTATAAATTTTGTCGGCAAAATCCTCAGATAATTTTGCTTTTATCTTAAGATACCAATAATTACCAATAAAATTTTTACACTTTATTGCATCTTTTTCGGTCATTATTATCGGTAAATCTTCAAGTCCAATAAAATCAGCCTTGTTATAGTTATGATGATCAGGAAAAGAATTTTCGATTACTTCAAATCCTAGATTTCTAAGTGTAGAAAAAAAATTATTTGGATTTGCAATACCTGCAACTGCATAAACTAATTTCTCGTAGGGCCAATCTTCAATTTTTCTTTCTTCTCCAGAGATTAACCTAACCCAAGAGACTGGCTCGTATGTCATTAATATATCTTTGTCAGATAAATTTTCTTCTTCAGCATAAAATTTGTTTGTGTTAATGATGTAATTTACTTCTTTCAATCTTTTTAGAGGCTCTCTTAATGGGCCGGCAGGAAAAGTAAACCCATTACCAAATTTTCTAAAGCCATCAACTAATGCTACTTCTATATCTCTATGAAGCTTATAATGTTGCATTCCATCATCACTGATTATTACATCGCAATTATGTTTTTTTAAAAGAAATTTTGCTGCTTCTACTCTATCAGGAGAAATTACAGTGGGACATTGAGTCTGATTAAAAATAAGCTTTGGTTCGTCCCCGGAAGCACTAACATTAGTCTGCTCACTAACGTCTAATGGAAATTTAGAAGATGAGCTTTTGTATCCTCTTGAAACAATTCCAGGTTTAAGTCCTTTATTTTTCAAGATATTTGCTAGCCAGATAACAAAAGGAGTTTTACCATTCCCTCCCACGCTCAAATTTCCTACTACTATTACTTTTTGATCGGGTTTCCATGCATCCTTTTTTTGTCTTCTTTTTCTAATTGCCGTCAAGACATTAAATATCCAAGACAAAGGTAACATGAATTTTATCCATGATTTATTTTCGTACCAGGCCTTTTCAATCAATCCTTGTGGAGATTTTTCTTCAATTTTTATAGGAGGAAGAATTATTTTGGATTCTTCTGAAGATTGTAAATCTTTATCAGAAAATTGATTTTTATACAGTTCAAAATATTCTCCTTCTAGAGATAGTAAATCTTTGTGATTTCCCTTTTCAACAATCTTCCCTTTTTTTATTACAATTATTTCATTGGCATTTTCAACAGTAGATAATCGATGAGCTATAACTATTGTAGTTTTGCCAATTTTTAATTTTTCTATTGCATCTTGTACAAGTTTTTCAGATTCAGAATCCAATGCTGATGTCGCTTCATCTAAAAGCAAAATCGAGCATTTTTTTAAAAAGGCTCGAGCGATTGCAATTCTTTGTCTTTGCCCACCAGATAGTAAAGTTCCATCATTACCAATTAGAGTTTCGTATTTATTTGGAAGTTCTGAAATAAATTCATGGGCATGAGCTTGCTTGGATGCTTCAATTATTTCCTCTTCGGAAGCTTCAGGATTAGCGTACTTAATGTTATTAAAAACAGTATCATTGAACAAAACAGTTGTTTGTCCTACTGCCGATATATTTTCTCTTAAGTTTGAAAGTTCTATTTCATTTAAAGAATAGTCATCAATTAAAATTTCGCCACTAGATACTTCATAAAACCTTGGAATTAGATTTATTATAGTTGACTTCCCTGCTCCCGAAGAGCCAACTATCGCGAGAGTTTCGCTAGGCGAAGCATTAAAAGATAAGTTATCTAATGCAACATCGTTAGAATTCTCATAACTAAAAGAGACATCTTTAAATTCAAGCTTTCCCCTACACTCATTTAATATGACATCCCCATTGTCTTGTTCAGGCAATTCATCAAGTTGATCAAAAATTGTTTCAGACGCTGCAACTCCTCTTTGTACCATTGCGTTTACTTGAGTTAATTGTCTTATAGGCTTGGCCAACATTCCTGCTGCGCCAAAGAATGCAATGAAAGTTCCAGCAGTCATAACTTCCAATACATTTGAATCTAAAGCAATCCAAGTTATTAGAGCCAGTGCAAGAGATAGAATGATTTGTATTAAAGGAGAAGAAATTGCATTGGTTGATTCAAATTTTAGGTAAGCAATGGTATTATCCATACTTGCTTTTTTAAATCTCATATTTTCAGCTTCTTGTTGATTGAATAATTTTATTTCTTTATTTGCATTAATTGATTCAGAGCTGACATGAGTAACATCTCCCATAGCGTTTTGAAGTCTAGTGCTTACTCTTTTAAGCCTTCTTGCTGCTAAATATATAATTCCGCTTATGAAAGGCGCAGTTATTAAAAACACTAATGAAAGTTTCCAATTGAGGTACAAAAGATAACTTAGAAGACCTATTGCAATTAAGCCCTCTCTAAATAAAATCTTAATTGCTTCACTTCCAGAATCTCTTACTTGGCCTACATTAAAGGTAATCCTTGATAAAAGGTGACCTCTATTATTTTCGTCATAATACTTTGAAGGCAGAAAAACTAATGATTTAAAGAGTTCAGATCTTAAATCATGAACTAAATTCAAAGATACATAATGCATAAAAAAATGACCCAAATAAGAGCCTATTCCCCTAAATGCAGCTAATCCTACTAAAGCTAAAGGTAGAAAAAGTGACTTTGATTTATCAGGAGCACCAATATAATCAACAATTTGTTTAAACCACTCGGCTATTGCAACTTGCGTAGATGCAAAAATTGCAAATCCAAAGAAGCTTATTAAAAAATAACCATAATAAGGTTTTACATAAGAAAGTAGCCTGAGATAGTAAGATTTTTTCTTAGACATATCAATTTGCCTGTGAAACTCCATTAATTTGAATATTTTTGAAGCCGTTTCTATTTAAAGATTCCATGATAGTAACTAAATATTGATATTTTGTATCTGAATCTGCAGAAATAGTGGCTGTTTTTATATCAGGAGAAATAGCTCTGAGCTCTTCATTTAAAGTCTTGATGGAAAAATTGTCTAAAATTGTATTATTGATCAAAACCTCTCCTTCTCTAGATATTTCTATTTTGACTCTTTTTTCCGGCAGATTACTCATTGTTTTTTTGTCAATAGTTGGTAAATCTATGGACATGGTTTTTAAATCTATTAACTGTGTACTCAATACAAAGAATATGAGCAATAAAAAAATAACATCCACTAAGGGGGTGATTTCTAAATTAATTTCAGGAGATTTTTTTTTCTTAAATTTCAATTTTTTGATAAATAATTAATTAATTTATTAGATTCTTCTTCCAGCTCTAGCGAATAATTTTCTATTGTCCTATTAAAAGATCTGTAGAAAATAAGACTCGGAATAGCAACTATTAGTCCAGCAGCAGTTGTAACCAAGGCTTCTGCTATTCCACCGGCCAGTGGCCCGATTGAATTAGTTCCTGAAACTAACAAATTACTGAATATAGAAATCATTCCAGTTACTGTTCCTAGTAGGCCTAAAATGGGAGAAACAGAGGCAATTGTTCCTAACAACGTCAAAAATTTTTCAAGTCTATTTATTTCAAATCTTCCTATTTCCTCGGCGCGAAGCCTTAAATTAGTTTTACTTTTTAATTTTTCTTCCATAAGTCCAAGAAAAATGTTTCCTTGTATAGAGTCCCTAGCCATTTTTTCTTTCATGCTATTCGTTAAAGATTTTTTCTCAATTTGAGATATAACGTCTTTGGTTAAATCCTTTGGTAAAACAACATCTCTCGCTAAATTCCATGATTTTTCAATGACTATTGCTAAAGAAATAATCGAAAGCAAAATTATTGGCCAAATTATAAAACCGCCTGAAAGAATTATGTAAGACATATAAAGAATACCTTAGCGTTCATATAAAAGAACCTGAGTCCATTGTTTTCTGAAAATCTGATATTTCTTCAAAACTTCTATCATGAGTAGCTATTATTAAGGAAGATTTAGAATTTATCATAAAATCTTTTAACATCTCTCTAACTTCTTGGGCAGTTTCACGATCAAGATCTCCTGTTGGCTCGTCTAGCAAAACAAACTTTGGGTCATGTATAAGGGCTCTTGCAATGGCGACACGTTGCCTTTCTCCTCCGGATAATTGATTAGGCTTGTGGAATAATCTTTTTTCAAGTCCAAATTTAGCTAATATTAGTCTTGATTTTTCATAGGCTACTTCTTTTGACTGACCGTTAAGCAGCAGAGGAAACGCCGCGTTATCAATTGCTTTGAATTCAGGAATTAAATGATGAAATTGATAAACAAACCCAATATTTGTCCTCCTTATTGATGCTAACTCATCAAGTGTCAAATCTTGAAAATCATAATTTTCAAATTTTATTTGGCCACTAGTGATAGTTTCTAAGCCAGCTAACAGATGAAGAAGTGTCGATTTACCTGAGCCGGAACGTCCAAAGATGATCATTATGTCGGATTCATTAACTGAAAAACTAACCTCGTTCACTGCTTTTATAATATTTGAATTATCAAAAAAATTTTTCTTTAAATCTTTCACATCAACAACTTTGTTACTCATTTCTCAAAACCTCTGCTGGAACAACTTTGGAAGCGACTCTGGCGGGATACAAACAAACCAAAAGAGTGAGAATAATCGTAGAAAATAAGATAAAAAAGACCCAAGAAAACCTTATATCTATTGGAAAGTAATTTATGAAATAAGTATCTTGCATCAAAGAATTTATCACTTCTTCAAAAAATCTTGATGAAAGCAAATAGGAAATTAATATACCCAATCCAAGACCAACCAAAGAGCCAATCAAAGAAATCATTGCTCCAAGATAAAGAAATATTTTTCTAATTTCATATTTCGACATGCCCATGGTTTTGAAAATTGCTAATTGAGCTTTTTTATCGTTAATCATCATTATCAACATCGAGACAATATTAAAAGCTGCAACTAAAACTATTAAAAATACCAAAATTCCAACTAATGTTTTTTCCATCATTATTGCTTCAAATAAAGGCCCGTAGGTTACTGTCCAATTTTCGGAAATTAATATCTGATCGGTGTAATCCTCCACATCCATCAGTACTTCCCATGATAAGTAATTAGCATCAAACAAATCATCAAACTTAATTCTAAAACCCTGAATTTGATCTTTGATTGATAGCAAATTTGCTGCTTGAACAATATTTACGTAAGCAACTCCTTCGTCAATGTCAGGTGCCCCAACTCTAAAAATTCCTGTTACTTTGAAGTTTTTGATTTTTGGAAAATAGCCAGCAAATGAAGCTTTGGTATCTGGGAGCATTAAAGACACTTGATTACCAATATCTAAGTTTAACTTTCTTGCTAACAACTCTCCTACAATTATATTATTTCCGTTTTCATTTAAAGTGTCATAGCTGCCCTTTATAATAAAATTAGAGACAACAGAAACGTTTTTTTCAGAATCTGGAACTATTCCTATTAAATTGGATCCATATACTTCATCTGAACTTCCAATCAACATTTGAGATTGAACAAAGGGAGAAACTCCCATTACTTTAGGATGCTCTTTCAATACTTCGTATAATTCACTCCAATTTGAAATTGGAACAACTCCCATTATTGAGGCATGAGGAATAACATTAAGTATCCTGTCACGAAGTTCTTTTTCAAAGCCATTCATAACCGAAGAAACTATTATCAAAACAGCTACTCCAATTGCGACGCACGCATAGGCTAAAGATGAAACAAAAGAAGTGGCTCCCTTGGTTTTCGATCTTAAATATTCAAAAGCAATGGATAGAGATATATCTTTAGTTTCCATAAGATATAAAACTATACAGATAAATTATTTCAATACTGAGTCTTTAGTCGAATCGAATTGCTTTCCTTTATAGGGAGGCATCATAGGGGCTAAAAGGTCAGCTGAAAATTGTTTATAAATTGCTTTTGCATGGCTAAAGTTTTTAAAACCATCGAAGCCGTGATAATTTCCAGTACCACTTGGCCCAACCCCTCCAAAAGGGATATCCTCTTGACCTATATGCCAAATAACATCATTGAGAGTCACTCCACCCGAAATAGTATTATTTAAAACATCATTTTCTCTTTTTTTATCGTTCCCAAAATAGTACAAACCTAGAGGCCTGTCTTTGGAATTTACATAACCTATAGTCTCTTGAAAATCATCATATTCTTTGACTGGCAATAAAGGACCAAATATTTCCTCTTTCATAATATCCATGTCGTCCGTAGGATTTAATACCAAGGTTGGTGGAATTTTATGGACTTCTTGTTGACTGAAATCCTCATCGGCAGGATTTATTACTCTTATATCTGCGCCCTTTTCTTTAGCATCTTCAATTAAACTATTTAAGCGATCGTAATGTTTTTCATTAATCACTGAAGTATAACTCTGGTTATATTTTAAATTTTCATACATTGATTTAACTGCAGTTTCCGATTCTTTTACGAAATCCTCAGATTTTCCTTTCGGCACCATTACATAATCAGGAGCTAAACAGATTTGTCCCGCATTCATTGTCTTCCCTCTCATAACTTTAGTAGCAGTATTTTTTAGGTCAGCATTTTCATCAACTATTACAGGTGATTTTCCACCCAGCTCTAAAGTTACTGGAACCAAATTTTCTGACGCTGATTTCATAACTAATTTTCCAGTTTGAGTGCTTCCGGTGAAAAGTAAGTGATCAAAAGGCAAAGCACTAAATGCTGCTGCTACATCTGGTCCTCCAGTGAAAACGGCAGCTTCTGAAGGATCAAAAAACTCTTTGAACATTTTTTCTGTTAAATCAGAAGTCACTGGTGTAAATTCAGATGGTTTAATCATTACTCTATTACCCGCGGCGAAAATTGTTCCTAGTGGAGATAGAACAAGATTAATCGGAAAATTCCATGGACTTATTACACCAACTGTTCCTAAAGGCTGATATTTGATCCATGATTTCGCTCCAAATAAAGACATTACTGTCCTTATTGCAAAAGGTTGAGAAGGATTGCTTTTCCTTTTCTCATCTTTCATCCATTTTTTTACATTTTCTTTAGCATGATTAATAGAACCAATCGTTGACATAATTTCTGATATAAAACCTGCTTTATAGTCTCTGTTACCAAAATCTTCTTGAATAGCATCTAAAATTTCAACATTATATTTCTTGAGCATTTCAACGCATCTATTTAGTCTGTCTTCCCTTAATTCTAGACTAGGCGTTTCTTCTTCAATATATAATTTTTTTTGAAGTTTAAGGATCTTTTCCATTTCCTGTATTTTTTCGTTAGACATATCTTCTCCTATTTATTTTTATTTAGTATTTCTTAAATTCTTGTCCTTCTCATTACTTTTCTTAATAGTATCTCTTATATTCGTCCAATCTTCATCTTTAAGTTTACCTAAACTTGCAAAGGTTCCTCCAGCAGAAAGATAAGCCGCTCCATCAATTGCAATAGTTTGACCTGTCAAATAATCGCATCCGTCAGCCATCAAAAAAGTTGCAAGGTTACCCAGTTCATTCATTTCTCCTACTCTACCCATTGGGTTTGACGACATAGAACTTTGATCCAATGCACCTTTGTTATCTTCTGTTTCAGGACTAAGTCTAGACCATGCACCTTCGGTAGGAAATGGCCCAGGAGCAATGCAATTTAATCTAATATTGTGAGGACCCCATTCTACCGCTAATGATTTTGTCATTGCATTTATTCCTGATTTAGACATTGCCGAAGGGACAACAAATGGAGACCCTGTCCATACCCAGGTAGTTGTAATCGAAAGAATATTTCCAGGTTTATTTTGTTCTATCCATTTTTTTCCAACTGTATTTGTCATATTAAATGTTCCATGAAAAACGATTGAAGCAATAGCATTGAAAGCATTTGGTGATAAATCTTTGGTCCTACTTATAAAATTACCGGCAGCATTATTTACTAACCCATCAAGACCGCCATTAGCAAAAACTGTATCAATAGCTTCTTCAATTGCTAAAGAATCTCTAATATCCAAACTAAAAGATGAAATCTTTCCATTAGTAGTTTCTGATAACTCCTTTTCAGTTTCTTTTAAAACTGAATCTCTTCTTCCGCAGATAATTACTTCGGCGCCATGAGATAAAAAATGTTTTGCCATTTCTTTTCCTAAACCGCTGCCTCCACCTGTGATTAAAATCCTTTTTCCTTCTAATGCATCTTCTTTAAACATAATTTTCGAATCCTAATAATAAAAATATTTTTTTTGATTTAAAAGTATAAATACTATTAGTAATAAAGCCAAAAAACTAATGGCTAAATACGGTAAATTTGGACTCAACATATAAAGAGGCATTATCGTAAAAGGCGTTATTAAATGTCCAATTGGAAAAACTGTACCCATCCAACCGCTTGCAGCACCCTGTTCCTTTGGACTAACAGACAATGAAAGGATAGTTATGTTTCCAGGTCTTATAAGACCTGAACCCAGCCCAAAGATAATCAATGATAAATATAAATTAGGTATCGAAGTGGCACTAGCTAAAAATAAATAACTAAACAAAATTAAAGCACATCCCCATTTAATAAGATTCAGAGGTCTAATTTTGAATTTATCAACGATAAACAAATTAGCAAACATTCCTGACATAGCTACCAATGAAAAGCCAATAGCTATTACTGCATAAACACTTTCTCCACTGGTTACTATTACATCTTTTGTGTAAAGAGCAGATGTTAAGACCAAACATGCATTCGAAATCCCCATAAATGATGCAACTAGCAATGAGGGCCAAACCCTTGAGTCATAAAATTTAAGTTTAGTTAATTTTTCAGATTCTGAAAATCCATCAGCTTCATACATATTTTTATAGTTATAAAATCCAATTAACAAACCTATCAAGGCTATAAATAAAAAAGGAGCTAAAAGATTTTCATTGAAAATAGATAAAAGGATACCTACAACTATGGGTCCTATCACAACTCCAAATTGCCAGCCAGCATCAAATCGAGCAAATCCTGCCGTTCTAGTTGTTGGCGAGGTTAAATCAGCTATTCTTCCTCCAGCAGCAGGTCTAACAGCGCTTCCTAAGAGTCCATTTATTAATCTCGTTAAAACTAATAAAGGAAAAACTAGTGCTAAAGGCAGAAAAAGGTTTTGAGCAGAAATTAATATTGCTGCAAAAGACGCCATGGAAAGTGCAAATCCGATCATTCCGATTAAAAAAATAGACCCCCTGCCAAACCTATCACTTAGTCTTCCCCAAAAAGGACTGAATATCATCCATGCTAAAGCAGATATTGAAAAAATTAGTCCAACCTCAAATTCACTAAACCCGAGACTTCTTACTTCTGATGGAATAAGAATGAACACTGTTGATTGGCCAGCGCCTACACAAGCTAAAGCAGCAGAAAGAAACCAGATAGACTTATGAGGTTTTTCCTGCTCATTAATCATATGCAAGGATTATAGAAAAGCACTCGTTTGCTTTTAGAGAAAATACAACAAATTCATGATATTCATTTAAAGCATGAGACCATTCATGTTCGAATTTTATTTGGTTTTTTTTATCGTTTATTGACCTATTCAAAAAAAAACAAATAGTTTTTCTATTTAAAATTACGTCGATGAAATATTTGAATCTTGTAAAAACTTGTTCAGAAATTTCAGGAGTGTTTATTCTAGTTTTCCTTAAAACCTCCAATAATCTTTTTTCAATTTTTTTGCCATCTAATTCTTCATAATCTTTATTAGATAAAAATTTAGTAGAAAATGGGCCATGAAAGCCTGGCGCCCTTAAAAACATAAAATCTGTCAATTGAAAGTTATTAAAATCTTCAGATAAATACTTATCAATTATAAAAGGGAAGCCATGCTTTTCTATTGAGTGAGAGCATCTTGATCTCGAAATGATTCCCTGCCCATGTTTATGAAGTCTCATAAACTCTAATCCTAAAAACTCAAAATTAATATTTTTTGGATAAATTAAGAGGTTTTTTTTATTTTTCATCTAAAGGCTTTATTCCTATTTTGTTTCTTACATCAATAAGTTTTTTTTCTGCAAGGAGCGAAGCTTGAATTTCCCCTTTTTTTAAAATATCTTCAACCTCGTCAGCATTGCTAAGGAAATAAAAGTACTTTTCTCTTGAGTCTTTCAATTCAGTATTGATTAAATTGAAGAGATCAGATTTTAATTCACCCCAACCTTTACCATCGGAAAACATTATATTTACTTCTTTTAAATACGATTCAGTAGCAAATGCTTGAAAAAAATTATACAAAACTGAATTTTTTGTTTCCTTTGGCTCTCCGGGCATAAGAGAATCAGTAACGATTTGATTTAGAGATTTCTTTAAAGCTTTTTCTTCAGAAAATAGTTCGATAGAGTTTTTATATGATTTGCTCATCTTTCTTCCATCTGTTCCTAACAAGAGAGGTATATTTTTAGAAATATATGCTTCTGGAATTTTAAAAGTTTCTCCATATAAATGATTAAATCGTGCAGCAATGTCTCTGGTCATTTCAATGTGTTGCTTTTGATCACTTCCTACTGGGACAATATCAGTATCAAATATTAAAATATCGGCAGCCATCAGTACTGGATAATTAAATAAACTAGCCGTTATACCATTATCTAGGTCTTTTACTTTTTTTTTCGAATTTAAATCCTGGGCAGCTTTGTAAGCATGCGCTCTATTGAGAAGTCCTTTTGATGTTGCATTGGATAAGATCCAATTCAATTCCATAATTTGAGGGATTTTTGATTGTCTGTAAAAACAAGTTTCTCTAGGATTTAAGCCACAAGCCATCCAAGCAGAAGCAATTTCCAAACTAGACTTATGAGTAAGTAAAGGATCTTGCTGTTTAATTAATGAATGATAGTCGGCTAAAAATAAAAAAGATTTTTTTGATTCTTTTATTTTATCAAGGGAAGGTTTTATAGCTCCCACATAATTACCTAAATGTGGAGAACCGCTAGTTGTTATGCCAGTTAAAATGGAGGACATGGGTTTAGTATAAAAAAAAACACCACAAAGTGGTGTTTTATTTATCGAAGTTGAAGGGGTCTAGCGGGTTATCTAGTGCAGGCGAGTTACCCTTTCCCTGCATGTGGCGAAATTTCTTTCGTCTTCTCACCCTTCTTCTTCTGCTCCTTAGCTTCTTTCTTTCCGTCTCGAGTTGTTAAGCTTCCCACTAAGTTATGAATTTATAATAGAGAAAATAAAAAAGATTTACAATACCTAATTTGATGTTTTTTAGACTAAGTTTGAATTAAAAAAAATTTTTTTATGAATAAAGTTTTTAAAGAATAAAATTATAAAACTTTATTGAGATAATCGAACATGATTTCCTTAAATTCTTCTTTTTTTGATAGTTTTTTTAAATGATTGGTTGCTTTAGGAAATTCTTTTTCGAAATTTTTTGAAATAACTTCGAATCCTTGTTGGTTAATATTATTTTGTTTGTCTCTTTCGCGCAAAAATTGTGCAACATCACAAACAAAGGATATATCAGCTATTGTTAATTCACTTCCCGCAATAAATTTATCATTTGATAAGGCTGTTTCTATCCCATCTAAATAAAATAAATAAGCAGACTTCATCCTTTTATATAAATATTCGTTTAGCATGTTAATTTCTAAAACATAAACTTGAAACTCTCTTGCAAACACAAGATTTGAATCTAAAAAACTATCTATTCTTGATTTTTTAAATGCATCTTCGCCGCCGTAAAGAGATTTCACAGAAGATACTCTAGCTACAGCTCTCATAATGCTGTTGGATTCGAAGATACCCTCAGATCCATCAAAATTAAATCCAGCAGGAACTGTTCCAAAAGGATGTTTTTCAAGAAATTTATCGGTTTTATATAGTATGCCTTTAAATCCCCTTTTGCCTGTTCTTTTATAAAGTTTAAGTTTATCCAGTTCGGAGGAATCTATTTCTCTAGCTTCAAAGTCCCACAACCAATTGCTTAAATTTAAAGGTTTGTCGCCGGTAATTTTTAAATCTACCTTCCCTATCTTTGCGGTAATCATTGATTTCCATACTCTTGGGTTAGGTAAATATGAAAATATTCTTACTTGTTCAGACATTTCTTCTTTGTTAAGTGGCGGAGGGGGTGGGATTCGAACCCACGAGGCCATTTCTGACCTGCTGGTTTTCAAGACCAGTGCATTCAACCAAGCTCTGCCACCCCTCCTTAAACAAGGAATTATACACATCTTTAATTTACTAAAATAAAATATAAATTAACGATCCCAACTTAGTGCTGAAGGCAAAGAGTCGATAATTTTTCGTTTGAAATTTTCGGATAATCTACTTCTAAAAATCATTAGTTCAACTTTTTCAAGAAGAGAAGCTTCATATTCATACATCTGAACAGCAAGAGAATTGAGCTCACCTTTCCATTCTTGAGTTTTTTTTCCTTTTTTATTCAATCCATCTTCAAAGGCTTTTAATCTGTCTTTGGCCTCTTTGATAGAATCATTCAGCAATTCATCTTTTACTCTTAATTTTAATATTTCTGAAGGAGCTAGACTCAATAAAAATTCCTTTTCCAACACTTCCCCTTCCGCAAGATTTCCTCCACCAATAACCGTTTTGCCTAGTAATTCTGATTTTAAAAAATTTAAGGTTTCTAAAATATCCTTTTCATTTTCGAGAGGAATATTTTCATATTCTTTTCTCAATCTTCCGTCCACATGTCCAAGTTTTTCCTCAAAATACTCTCTTTTCTTTTTTACCGGTTCATGCAGTTGTTTTATATCTTCAGCTAATTGCTTATATGAATCTAATTGATCTTCTTCACCCCAATATTGCTCTACATTATCAGGAGTTGATTTGGCAAAATTTATTACAAATTCAGCAAACGCCAAAGAACTTGCAAAAGTTAAAGGATGAAAAGTGGCTATTTTTTTACCTGGATATCGTTTTGTATCTTCCGTGCTTGTGTGCAGAATCATTTGACGAAAGGCTGACCAACTTTTAGATTTTAACATTTCCATAATAGCTTCATTGTCATCAACGTCAAAATTTGGATCAAAATCGTATTTATAATTTACTACTTCAATTAAAGCTAATTTGTTACTCATTTGTTATTAAAGACTTAACCAATAAAACTTATCGCTTCATCGAAATTACACAAAGGTAACTCATCAAGAATTTCAAGGAATTTGTCAAATTCTGATTTTAATAAATCATCCGAAAAATCAGGAACAAAATAGTCAGCAGAAATTTTTCTCATAAGTCCAACGCCTCGATCTATTTCAACAATTTTAAATTCAATATTTTTAGCTTGACTTAATTCGTAAGCAAGCTTCCAACAATCTCCAGTCCATGGCCAACCATTTCCTAATCTTGGAATGTGTTGTTCTAAATAATTTGCAGGCAAAAAGTCATGAAATGCAATCCAACCATTTTCATCAATACAATCCAAGCTATTTAAAGCATCTTTTCTAACTTGGGAGTACTCATGAAGACCATCAATAAAAATTACATTAAATTTTTTTTTATTATCTTTAAAAAAATCATCAGAAGTCATTTTATGGGTGCCTCCTGAGACAGGATCAACACCTATTTTGTTATAGCACGTTATTGAATCAAACAGTTCATTCTGATCACAGCCAATCTCTAAATAATTGCTATTTAAGCCTCCGGTTTTTTCAATTAATCTGTTGACTAAAGCAATTCGATTGAATTTTTTTTTATGCCATTTCCAATCAATGTTGCCATCTTTTGAATTATAAATTTTTTTATATATGCTTCTCTTTAAATCCATAACAATCTCTAAATTATTATAGGTTTTATGTAAAAATTTGTATCTTTTATTTATAAATTTGGAAAATTTATAAAATTGTGCCTTAATTTTTTGCCTTTGTTTGACATTACTTAGAAAAAGATGTTTCTTAATTTTTTTTTTAGTTATTACACATTTTTTTATGTGTTTAAATTTATATTGCTAATTACATAAACTCTGGGGAGGAAATTATGGAAAATGCATTTAATATGATTCGTGACTTGGTTTCAGGTTTAACTGGAATCTTAGTCGGTGTAATCGGGTTGGGAGTTGTTGCTGGAATAGTTTTTGGCGGAAACTCTTTTTTCTTTGGTGATGTTTTAAACCAGCTTATTGCTGTGATACAAACATTAGGTGACAATGGAATCGTTGGGCTTTTAGCAGCGGCTATTCTCATACAGTTACTTAGATAACTAAAGATATAGGTTCGGGGGTCTTATATTAGGCCCCCTGCCTTTTAAAAAATTATGGACTGGTTGAATTTAGAAACATTGAAAAGCTTTCTGTACAAAGTTACAGAAGTATTGACTTTGTTTGTGGCTGTTTCGTTGTTAGTCGGTATTATTTTTGGACCTGAGACTGCTTTTTTTGGGTCAGTGGTATCTAATTTTTCTTCAATTCTATCAATAATTGGAGAGGAAGGCTTAATTGCCTTAGTTTCGCTGCTAATAATAGCGGCGATTCTTAAAAAATAGATTTAAATATTTTTGGAGGCTGGAAAGTCTGCAACGTTACATTCCAGCCAAAAAAGTGGTGGCTGAATAGAGGGCTAATTCTCTATAACAGCCAAAATAAATTATGTTTTGGGTCTTGCTTCGTTAACAATGACTTTTCTCCCTTCTACCTCAGATTCATTCATTGCTTCAATTGCTTCTGGTCCACCAGAATCTAATTCGACGAAACCAAATCCTCTAGATCTTTTGGTGTCTCTATCTGTAATTACATTAGCAGAGGTTACAGTCCCATAACTTGAGAATAAATCTTCTAATTCCTGATTACCGATGCTCCATGGGAGATTTCCTACGTAAAGTTTCATATATACCTATAAGTAAATTGTTTCAAAAGTGTATTAAATACTAATTTGATCAAACTGAAAGATATATTTAAATAAATTTTTATTCCACAATTCAGTTACTCTTTTCTTACAAGTTTTTTAAAAATTTAAGAAGAGTTAATTTTGTTGTTTTGCAATTAAATACGTTCCTGCAATAGAAAGGATTAATATAACAATTTCTGGCAAAAACATTTCCATAATAAAACCGGTTCCATGAATTGTTGCTGCAATAATATGTGCCAAAACTACCAATGCAAACAAAATTGCTACAGCAAAAATCCAACGATAATTAACAGTAATTGCACTTAAAAGACAAAGAATCGGAACTACTAGAAAAAAAGCTGTTAAATCGCGAATCAAGGCGTTTTGAGCCGCCGAACCTAAGTCCTCGAAAATAAATCCAAAACTAGTGCTAGTTTCTGCTGGATTGATCATCCACCCTATTCCGCTTGGTAAAAGCATTAATCCTGGGAGTAAACATATTATTCTAGCTAAAATCATTATCTCTCCATTTTATTTAAATCTATTTTTGTTTAAAGTTTCATCGATTGTATTTAAAAAATCTTTAAGCAATGTATTTAAAAATCTACTAAGTTTATCCTGTATTTTTTTCTTCGTTTCAAATTTTATTTCGTAAACATCATGTTTTTTTGAAAAATTCATTAAGTATTCATCACTGGTAGAAATCTCATCTACTAAGCCTACCTCTAGAGCTTTTGTACCCTCCCAAATTTCTCCAGTAGCAACTTTGGAAATATCTAATTCAGGTCTAAATTTTGTAACATGTTCTTTAAAAAGATCATGAATTTCTTGAAGATCTTTTTTAAATTTTTCTCTTCCTTCATCAGTAGTCTCTCCAAAAGTTGTAATTGTTCTCTTAAATTCACCAGCTGTATGAAGCTCATAATCAACATCTAATTTTTTTAAAATTTTACTGAAATTTGGAATTGCTGCTACGACACCAATTGAACCGATTACCGCAAAAGGAGCTGAAACTATTTTGTTCGCAACACAAGCCATCATATAGCCACCTGATGCGGCTACTTTATCTACACAAGCTGTAAGTTTAATTCCAGCATCTCTTATTCTCTTAAGTTGCGCTGCAGCTAAACCATATCCAATAACTGTACCTCCTGCACTTTCTAGATTGAGAACAATTTCCTCGCATTTGGTTTCGCTTTGAAGAATTGCACTTATTTCTTCTTTTAAATTTTCTACGTTAGATGCTTCAATGTCTCCTTGAAAATTTAAAACATAAACAGGTTTCTTTTTTGTTTTTGTTTTTGAGTTCGTTTTTTTTTCTTGCCTGAGAGTTTTTTTTAATTTCTTTTTTTCTTCTTTGTTCATGGTTAATACTTTTAAAGAATTAGCCATTGATTGATATCGTTTAGTTAAATTTTTTATTTTTAAAGATCCATTTGTCTCTGGAGGTTGACGCATTGAGGAGACTAGAAAAAAAATAGGTATAAAAATTAGAATAATTATAGTGAATGCTTTTAAAACAAAAAGACCGTACTCGATTAGAATTTCCATAGTATTTGAAATTAGATTTGAAAGGAGATTCTATCAGTAATAATTGATATCTTGAATGAAAAAAAATTAAAGAGTCTCTAAATTATTCATATATGGTCTTAATACTTCAGGAATAGATACAGTCCCATCTTCATTTTGATAATTTTCTAAGATTGCGGCCATAGTTCTGCCAATTGCCAATCCAGAACCATTTAAAGTGTGGCAAAAAATATTTTTTTTATCTTTCTTTATTCTTATTTTCATTCTTCTTGATTGAAAATCTTTGAAATTACTACAAGAAGAAATTTCTCTATATTTGTCTTGGCTAGGAAGCCAGACTTCTAAGTCGAAAGTTAAGCTCGATGAAAAGCCTATATCTTTTGAGCAAAGAATTACCTTTCTAAAAGGTAAATTGAGCTGTTTGAGAATATTTTCGGCATGTGAGGTAAGGATTTCTAATTGTTCATCAGATTTATCTGGTTCTACAAAACTTACCAATTCTACTTTTTCAAATTGATGTTGACGTATAATGCCCTTGGTATCAAGCCCATAACTTCCAGCTTCACTTCTAAAACAGGGTGTATGACAAACATAGGAAAGCGGTAACTCTTCTAATTCTAATATTTCATTTCTATGGTAGTTGGTTACAGGAACTTCTGCAGTAGGAATCAAATATAAATCTTGTTCGCTATCATCAATTTTAAATTGATCTTCTTTAAATTTTGGTAATTGCCCTGTTCCAGTTAAAGAATCTGAATTCACAATTAAAGGTACGTATATCTCTTTATATAAATGTTCCTTCGTATGAATATCTAGCATAAAATTTATTAAAGCTCTGTTGAGTAAAGCAAGCGAGTCTTTAAAAACCACGAATCTAGATTTTGAAATCTTTGAAGCTGCCTCAAAATCCATTCCATCACTCAAGAGACCTAATTCTTGATGATCTTTAATTTCAAAATTAAATTTTGGTTTTTTTCCTATTTCTTCAACAACGGTATTATCTGCCTCTGAATTACCATCTGGAACTCTAACATCAATAAGGTTTGGTATTGATAACAAGAAATCATGTAATTCGATTTGGACTTTATCTAATTCAATCTTTTTAATCTTTAAATCAGCGGAAGATTTTGATGCTTCCTTTTTAACTTTTGAAAAATCTTTTTTATCTTTTTGCAATTTTCCAATTTCTCGAGCTAAATTATTTTGAATTTCCTGTAATTGTTCGGTTTCTATTTGTAATTTTTTCCTTCTCTCCTCTGTCTTTAACCAATAGTCTTTATCGAGTTCAAAACCTCTTCTTGATAGATTATCTATAGTTTCAGAGAGGTTTTTTTTTAAATTTTGAATATCAATCATCTTAGTCTAATGAGATTAAATCTTTCACTTCATAATTATAGCTAAATACAGAAGACGATAGTTTGGGCTTTGAAGTAAAATTGGTAATTGCGACTTCACTCTCAACTCCGAAAGCATCCAAATACTTAATTTTACTTAGAAAAGCATCGTTAAAAATGAGATCTATTTTAGAAATATAGGTCTTATCTTTAGGAAAAATGGCGCAGGTATTATCAATACAATCTATCTTTGCGAAGTTAAGACAGATAGAGTCTGTATCTTCGAGGAGAAAGGCAGCAGGAATTTGATGAATAATGTTTTCTTTCTTATATTTGACCGCCTGATCTAAATCGTAATCAATTCTATAAATTAAGTTTTCGTTTATGATAATTTCAGAATCGACCGAATTAGAATTTAAATTTGAAACCTTAAGAAAGAAAGGTTTTTTCAAAATAATTTTGCCAAATACTGGTTCTTTTTGCTTGTTTTCAAATGTTTGAGAGAAATCAGCGCTATAAAATTTCTCTTTAGAGAAATTCAATAAATGTTTATTTTCTTCTAAGCAAGTTGCATTTGACATTGAAAGAAAAAAGACGAGAGAGAAAAATATGATATTTTTAATCGGCATCAGGCCCAGGCGCTAAAACCTCTCTATTTCCATTTGAATTCATCTCACTTACAAGGCCAGCAGTTTCCATTGTTTCTATCAAGCGAGCTGCTCTATTATAACCTATTCTAAATTTTCTCTGAACAGCTGATATAGACGCTCTTCTGGATTCAACTACAAAAGCAACTGCTTGATCATAGAATTCATCTTTTTCCGAGTTATCTCCATCAGAGTCTGTGCCATCCGCGACCTCGGGAGCTTTTGTAACTTCATCTAAATAGCTCACCGTTTCTTTATCCTTCCAGTCTTTCACGACTCTAATTATTTCTTCTTCTCCAACAAAAGCACCATGAACTCTTAGGGGAATAGAGGTTCCAGATCCAACGTAAAGCATATCTCCCTTTCCCAAAAGCTGCTCCGCTCCGACTTGATCTAAAACAACTCTAGAATCCATTGATGAAGCAACGTTAAAGGCCATTCTGGCAGAGATATTCGCCTTGATTAGACCAGTAATAACGTCAACGGAAGGTCTTTGAGTTGCTAGCAACATATGTATTCCTGCGGCTCTCGCTTTTTGAGCTAACCTAGCAATTAATTGTTCAACTTTTTTTCCAACAACCATCATCAAGTCAGCAAGCTCATCAACAGCTATAACTATTTGGGGTAATTCAGTCAAAACGGGGATATCGTTTTCTGTGATACCTTTATCTTCATCTATTTTCATTGTTGGATCCTTAATTGGGTTGCCATCAGCAATAGCTTTATTTACTTTTGAATTAAAACCGCCTAGGTTTCTCACTGATAACGCAGACATAAGTTTGTATCTTCTTTCCATTTCATTTACACACCACCTTAGTCCATATGCTGCCTCAGACATATCTGTTATCACTGGACAAAGCAAATGAGGTAAATCTTCATAAACTGAAAGTTCCAACATTTTAGGATCAATCAAAACTAATTTAACGTCTTGTGGGTTTGCTTTATAGAGGATACTCATCAACATTGAATTAAGGGCTACCGACTTTCCTGATCCAGTAGTTCCGGCTATTAATAAGTGTGGCAGAGAGGCCAAGTCTTCTAAAACGGGTTTGCCTTCAATATCTTTTCCGTAAGCTAAAGTTAAAGGACTTTTGGCATCTTCAAATTCTTTCGAGGCAATAACTTCTCCTAGCATAACGCTTTCTCTATCAGCATTGGGTATTTCAACTCCAATGGTCTCTCTCCCTTCAATGACTTCGACTATTCTTATGCTGCCTACTCCTAATGAACGAGCTAAATCTTTGTTTAAATTTGAAACCATTGAAACTTTTATACCCTTTGGCAGTTCAACTTCGAATCTAGTCACCACAGGACCGCGCATAGTTTCTCTTACAATTGCATATTCACCTTCAGGGCCGGTTACTTTGAATTCTGCTAGCTTAGTAATTAACGCTTCTTTCAAAATATCCAATTCATAAAGTTGTTGAGAGGACATTTCTTTATTGTTTTCTTTTCTTTCATCCAGTAAAGAAATTTTTGGCATCTCACCGGGGATTTTCTTTTCAAATAACTCTTCTTGCTTCTCTAAAATTACTTTCTTACCCTCGGGTATTTTAGGCGCTACCTTCTTTATTTCAGGTTTTGGCATCGATCTTATTTTTGACTTGTGTTCGTTAAGAAATTCTTGCCTATTTTTCTTTTCTCTACTTTTAGCTATTTTTTCTTTCAAAGAAAAGACGCCTTCTTTCGATATTTTATTAAGATGAAAAATAAAGTTTATAAATCTATCCTTTAAAATTGAAATCAAATCTTGCCAGTGCAAATTAACTAATAAACTCAAACTAACCATAAAGAAAAAAGCTCCTACAATGGTTGTGCCGACTGAGCTTAGGTAAGGCAAAGTAGCCTCTGACAAAAAACTTCCAAAAATTCCAGCTGAAGTTTCCGGGAAATAATTACTGTAAGGATCTATATGCAGGCTTACTAAAAGAGAAACCGAAAAACATAAAATAATAAATCCGAAAAAGGTAAAGAGCCCAGATTTAACTGGAACCTCTGAATCTAAACCATCAGTTTTCTTCAAATAATAATTGAGAGGATTAATGAAAAGAACTATTGAGATTATCCAAGCAGTGAGTCCAAAAAAAGAATATAAAAAGCTACTTATCCAAGCGCCTACAAGGCCAATACTATTTCTGACAGAAACATCTATCGATTCTCTCCATTGAAAATCATCAATTGAATATGTCAATAAAGATAGGCTAAGAATAATTCCTGATAACAATTGAAATAAAACGAAGAGGTCTAAGAGAAGCTTCTTTGTTAAAGAACTCATTTGGAATCTGGCTTTTACAGATTCAGAAATCGAAGATGTTTTCTTTTTATTCAAAAAATTTAAGAATATTATTCTGCATTATAGCTATGTAAGTATAATAGAGTTAAATTTATCTTTCTTTTAAAAAATGACTCAAGAAAAAAAACTTATAATTTTAGGTTCTGGGCCAGCCGGCTATAGTGCCGGCATTTATGCCGCAAGAGCTGGACTTGATCCCGTCTTAATAACCGGTTTAGAAATGGGTGGTCAATTGACTACAACAACAGATGTTGAAAACTGGCCAGGGGACTCAGATGGTTTGCAAGGTCCTGAATTGATGATCAGAATGGAAGAGCATGCAAAACAATTTGATGTTGAAATTATTAATGATCATATTGAATCAGTCGAACTTGCAGAAAGTCCTTTTATTTTAAAAGGAAGCAATGAATATGCTTCTAAGACACTAATAATAGCAACAGGTGCATCAGCGCAATATCTAGGAATACCTTCAGAGCAAGAATTTTTAGGTCGAGGTGTAAGTGCTTGCGCTACTTGCGATGGTTTTTTCTATAAAGACAAAGAAGTTGCTGTCATAGGCGGAGGTAATACTGCTGTAGAAGAAGCGCTTTATCTAAGTAATATTTGTTCTAAAGTTTATCTCGTACATAGAAGAGATGCGTTGAGAGCAGAAAAAATCCTTCAAGATAGAATTTTTGAAAAGGAAAAAAATGGGAAAGTTAAGATTATTTGGAATAACCAATTAAAAGAAGTTATCGGTGATGAGTTTGTTGAGAAGATAAAATTAGATAATCATGGTTTGCTAGAAGTTGAAGGAGTCTTTATTGCCATAGGACACAAGCCAAATACTGAAATCTTTGAGGGCCAGCTAGATATGAAAAATGGTTATATTCAAATTAAGAGTGGCTTAACAGGAGATGTTACCTCGACGAGCATGCCGGGAGTATTTGCCGCTGGTGACGTTGCTGATTCTGTTTATAGGCAAGCAGTTACATCTGCTGGATTTGGATGTATGGCAGCCTTGGATGCTCAAAAATATATTGAAGAATCCTCTTAAATCAAATCTATAATGATTAAAAAGAATATTTATAAAAATATTTCAATCTCAAATAAAACTGATACTTGCCATATTTCTTTAGATAACCCTAAAAAGTTAAATGCTCTAAGTTCATCCACTTTAATAGAAATTTCGAAAGCTTGTGATGAAATTGCGTCGAATAAAAAAATTAAAATAGTCATCTTTTCTTCTACATCAAAAAACTTTTCTGCTGGAGCTGATTTAACAGAGATAGAAAAAAATAAAACCCTCGAAGATTACTGGCATGAGAATTATGGAAGAAAATGCATAAACTCCATTTTAAATTTACCACAATTATCCATTTGCTTAATTGAAGGTTATTGTCTTGGAGGCGGTGCGGTCATTGCATCTGCTTGTGATTTTAGAATGGCTGAAAAAAATTCCTTGATTGGCTACCCAGAAATAGAACTCGGCATGAACCTGAGCTGGTTTGGTCTCCCTCTTGCTATAAGTTGTTTGGGTTTATCGGAAGCAAAACATGTAATTCTAAGTGGGGAAAAGTTTAGTGCTCTGGAAATGCAAAATAAAGGATTTATAAATGAAACCTTCGATTTGATTGACAAAAATAAATGTTTAAAAAAATGGACTAGGAAGTTTAAGAAAATGCCTGGACTACAACTAAAAATGATTAAAAAAAGTGCAAACGAAATAGCTTTTGCTCAAGCCAAAGCTGTAATGCATATGGAATTTGATCAATTCTTGTTATCTAGAAATAATTAAAAATTATCTAATCTAGATTTAGCTTCTTCATATTCAGAGACCATTTGGTCTACTGCAGTTTGAACTGACGGAGCATCTTTGATTGTGCCAATACCCTGTCCAGATCCCCAAATGTCTTTCCAAGCTTTTGAAGAATTATCTTTTTTTGCTATAGCGGAAGTACTGAAATTCATGTCATCTTTACTTCCGGAAGTATGTTCCTCTGGATTCAATCCAGCTGCTTCAACACTTGGTCGTAAATAATTACCATTCACTCCAGTAAAAGTTGCGGAATACATTATGTCATCTGCAGTGCTATCAATAATCATCTGCTTGTAACCAGGGGAAGCATTCGCTTCTTCTGTTGCAATAAATTTAGTTCCAACATAAGCAAAATCTGCTCCAAGTGCTAATGCTGATAAGACCGATGAGCCTTCTGAAATACTTCCAGAAAGAGCAATAGGACCATCAAAGAATTCTCTTACTTCTCGAACTAAGGCAAAAGGACTCAAGGTACCAGCATGTCCTCCGGCACCTGCGCATACTAAAATTAATCCATCGGCGCCTTCTGATAAAGCTTTTTTTGCATGTCTAATATTTATAACGTCGTGCATAACCGCTCCGCCATAACTGTGCACTGCTTCGGTTACAAATTTTGGTGCTCTCAAGCTAGTAATGATTATTGGCACCTTATGTTTAACGCAGACTTCCATATCATGTTCTAAGCGATCATTTGAACTATGACAAATTTGATTTACAGCAAAAGGGGCTACTTTTTTTTCAGGGTTTGCTTCTTTGTATTCTTCTAATTCTTTTGAAATCTTTTCTATCCATACTTCCAATTGATCTGCAGGTCTTGCGTTTAAAGCAGGAAAAGATCCAACGATTCCAGCCTTACATTGTGCAATCACAAGTTCAGGATAAGAAACGGTAAATAGCGGAGCTCCAATGACAGGAATTCGTGTGTTTTCTTTTAAAAGTTGTCTTATATCCATTATTGCGATGCTACCCAAAAAACAACCATTGCTGTAACTGTTAACATGATGATTACAGCAACTAAAGCATCAACTTTGCTATCGGCCTGAGCCGCTTCTTCATCAAACTTTGTTTCTTTATTGTCTTCCATGATTAATTTTTTAATCTAACTCTTCCAACTTGTTGGCCCTTGAGAATTTTGTCTATTTCAGAGGAAAGCTCTTCAAGTCCAACATCTTTTATTTGATCGTTAATTTTTTCTAATTTCCAATCCGATGAGAAATTATTCCATATTTCTTTTTTTACATCTATTAGAGTTTCTGCAGAGTCGATACCTAGTAAAGAAAGTCCTCTCAGGATAAAAGGAAAAATGCTTGTAGTTAAATTAACTCCACCTACCATGCCACAACACGCAATTGCCGCTCTTTGATGAGTGGCTGTTATCAAGTTGGATAAAATATCACTTCCAACGGCATCTACTCCAGCTGCCCATCTTGGTTTTGCCAAAGGACTTTTCATATCTCCTTCAAATTCAGACCTATTAATCACTTCTTTAGCGCCTAATGATAAAAGAAGATCTGTTTCAGTCTCTTTTCCAGTTATTGCCACAACTTCAAATCCAAGTTTTGCCAAAAGCATAACTGCTATAATTCCTACTCCTCCGGTTGCACCAGTTACAAAAACTTCACCGTCATCTGGTTTAACACCACTGAGCAATATTTTTCTAACACATAATCCAGCAGTCAAACCAGCAGTTCCGTAGGCCATAGATTCTTCCAAGTCAAAATTATCTGGTTTCTTAATAATCCATTCTTTAGGGACTCTAATGTACTCAGAAAATCCACCAGAAGTGTTCATGCCCAAATCGTATCCAGTAACTATAACTTCATCCCCTGCTGTAAATTCATCTGAATTTGATTCTTCTACTATGCCAGCAGCATCAATACCTGGAGAATGAGGATAATTTCTTGATACCCCTTTATTTCCAGAAGCTGAAAGAGCATCTTTATAATTTAAAGATGAAAATAAAACTTTGATCAAAACATCTCCCTCAGGAAGATCGTTCAAAGTTCTCTCTTTCACGTTTGAAACAAAACCATTCTCAGTTTCTTCTGTTACGAAAGCTCTAAAATTCATAAGTAAAATTTGTAAGCACATTTAACATTAAATAAAAAAAATAAGATACTTTAAGTTTACTTTTGCTTTAAATCAGTACAAGACCCAGAGCAAAGTACTACAAATGCACTTTAATAGATCATAAATGCCTTTAAATCTAAAAATCTTGAAAATAAAAGGTTTTAATTTATCCGGTTTAATTAACTTTTATTTATTAATTAATAAACAGGAGATGTAATGAATAAACTTAAACTATTAATAGTTAGTATTTCTTTGATTCTTGCTTCAGGAATCGCATCAGCAGCTTCAGTATCTGCTAATGCGACTCTACAAAGTGATTATACATGGAGAGGTATGACACAAAACAGTGGAGACGCATCTGTAAACGGTGGATTAGATATTGAATTTGATTCAGGATTCTATGCTGGAACATGGCTTGCTGCTGTAGGAACCGGTGCTGAGGTAGATTACTATGGTGGTCTAGCTGGAGAATTAGGAGATATTTCTTACGATATTGGATATATAAAATTTGATTATCCAGGTGTTGCTGGCGGTGGTTCTGATTTTGAAGAAGCTTACTTAGGTCTTGGAATTGGTGACTTTGGGTTAACCTTTGCTTCTGGTCAAGATACAGCTACTGATAATCTCGAAATCTCTTATGCTTTTGGAGACTTTGGTGTAGCTTTTGGTGATTACGACGAAGTGGGTGAATATTTTTATCTTACTTATGGATTCGAATTTGCTGGTTTTGCTATGACAGTTGGTTATACAGAATTTGAACATGACACAACTGCGGCAAGCGATGAAGATGCTTTTTTCTTAGATATAGGAATTTTGTAAGCTAATTTTTCATATTACCTATTAAAACCCCCTTTATTTAAGGGGGTTTTTTTATGGATCTTAAATACCGCAATATGTAGTTTTTTTTGCACTAGAAAGGAGCACATTTTCTTGCAGGATATAAAAAAAAGGTATACCCCCTTTTTCAGTTTAATATTTTTATTTTAGTTATTATGTTTTAATAACGGCTTATTTATAAATTTATAAATGGAGAAGATATGAATAAACTAAAATTAACGTTAATTGGTTTAGCTTTGGTATTTGTTTCCACATTTGCTAGCGCTATATCAGTCTCCGGAAATGCGGCTATACAAACCGACTATATCTGGAGAGGAATGACTCAAAACGATGGGCAAAATTCTGTCAATGTTGGCTTAGATGTTGACTTTGAAAATGGATTTTATGTCGGAACTTGGGGAGCAGCAGTCGATGTTGGTGAATCTACATTAGAATTAGACTACTACGGTGGTTATACATTCGAAATGGGTGGTATTGGAGTAAACATTGGTGCTATTCAAGTTAAATACGATCAAAACAATACATCTGATTTCTCAGAAAACTACATTGCTTTGTCTTTGCCAATGAATGTTGGTCTTCATTACTCTGAAGGTGATGAATTAGGAGACTATGCAGAAATAAGTTGGGGCATGGATGTTGGTGTTGGATCTTTAGCAGTTGCTTATGGTGACATGGATAGCTCAAATGGTTCAGTTGCAGCAAATACAGCTGATGGTGGTTCTCATACTACTATTGGTTATAGCATTCCTGCAGGAGATCTTACAATTGATCTTTCTTACAGCGACTTTCACGGAGATACTAACGCAAATGGAACTTCTAGCGACCAAGATGCAGTTGTTTTAACAATTAGTATGTAAGCAAGTCTTAGAACTTAATAAAAAACCTCTCTTCGGAGAGGTTTTTTTATTTCTAATTTTTATTGATGAAATCAGATAGATATTTTCCTACTTCTGTAGGTTGTCGATAAGTAATATCATGTGTACCGTATTTAATCTCTTTGGAAATTATCTCTGGAATATCGAGTTTTAATTTCTCTAAACCTGATATAGGACAAACTCCGTCATGAGTGCCCCAAATAACTTGGGTATTAATTTTATCTAGCCCTATTTTTTTAAAAGCCTCCGAAGAGTCTGTCATATTAAAATTTCTAGCCGTCGATAGTAAGGAATCAGTGAAGCCTCTGTATAAAGCTTGCTGCAAAAAATAATTTTCAAACTCTTCTTTACCTATAGCCTTGGGATCGTCACTATTTTCTGTTTCAGATGCTGATATATTTTTATAAATCAATGGAAAAGCCTTAAAAAAATAATCTCCAATTATCGGCATCATAAATAACTTCATTGCCCAGTGTGGCTCAGGAATATAGCCAGCGGGCGCGATCAAATTTAAAGTTTTAATTTTTTGTTTATTTCTATGAGAGAACAAAGCAGAAATGGGACCGCCCATAGAATAGCCTATTAAATGAAGATCTTCAGAAACTTTTAACAATGTTAATAGTTCTTCCAAAGTATCTACATAGAAATTAATACTATATTTTTCTTTGGGACGATCAGAATACCCCCTGCCAAAATGATCATAAGATAAAACTCTTCTGCCTGTTGAAAGCAAATCTTCCATGATTCCATTCCAAACAAAACTTGGAGTTGCAAATCCATGAACCAATACAATTATCTCATCTGTTAATAATTCCTTAGGCTCATGCCAGCGATAAAATATTTTGCCTTTGTTTAAAGATGCTTGATTTCCATGAGAGGGAATTTTAATTTTGTTAGGATTTTTTAATTTTAGAGTATTAAAAATATAGGGGAAACTAACTAAAGCTATTAAAGTGATAAAAATTGTTAATGCTGTTAAAGTCATTATTCTCCCCTTAAGAGATTATATATAAAAATTCTTTATGAATTCTTTTTTAGATAGTGAATTTCAAGGTTTTGTCCATAGAGGAGATACTTCTTTTTTTATAGAGAACACTATCGAAGCCTTTCAATCGGCTGTTTCTTCAGGTTATGAATATTTAGAAACGGATTTAAGAGAGACTGCTGATGACAAAATAATAACTTTTCATGATCCTAACTTAAAAAGAATCACTGGCGCTAACATAACAATAAGTGAAACAAAGTTTTCTGATATCAGAATGAGAAGATTGCCATCGGGAGAGACCATTCCAACTATTGATGAACTTTTAGAAGAATTTCCGGATTCTTTTTTTAATATGGATCTCAAAGTAAGTCACATTGAAGAAAAGGTTTTAAGAAAAATTAATTCGCATAATGCATTAGAAAGAGTCTGCCTTGGTTCTTTTAATTCAAGAACAATAAAGAAAATTAATGCTTTGGAACCTAAAATTCTGACCTCAATGGGAGTATCACAAGTAATAATGTATAAATTTTTTCGGAAAAAAAATAACTCTAGATTGATTCAAATCCCAACTAATAGGTTTGGCATTAAAGTGATCACAAAAAACTTTATCGATAGGCTCCATGAAGATGGCTATAAGGTTCATGTCTGGACAATAAATAGCGAGTCGCAAATGCAAACGCTAATTGATTTAGGTGTTGATGGAATAATGACAGACAACGCGCCCGGTTTAATGAGTGTTATGAGACAAAATAAACTTATCTAATTTTTGGAACCATCCATAAAACTAACAAGCCAGGTATAAATAAGAGCAATAAACTCAAAATTCCAAAATCAGGATTATCAAAAGTATATGCTACCCAACCAACCATAATGGGTCCAAAAACTACTGCAGATTTACCAACTAGATTATAAAAACCAAAAAATTCTGCAGATTTTTCTGATGGTATTAATTGAGAAAAAATAGTTCTGCTTAAAGATTGAACTCCTCCTTGAAAAAGACCAATAGTAGCTGCTAAAAAATAAAAACCAGAAATTTGAGTAATAAAAGTACTAAATATGGTTACGAAAATATATCCAATAATTCCAATAGAAAGCATCAGCTTGAGACCAAACTTATCTCCTAAAATTCCATAAATGATAGTAGCGGGAAATCCTACAAACTGAGTAATGATCAAAGCTAAAATCATGTCAGATGCTTCTAACCCAATATCAGCCCCATAAGCCAATGCCATTCTAACAATGGTGTCTATTCCATCCATATAGAGCCAATATGCTAAGAGAAATAAAGACAAAGTTTTATATTTTCTAATGTCTTTGAAAGTCGAAATTACTCTTTGCAAAGAGTTTACAAAAAGATTTGAAAATTCTATTGAAGTAGTATTTTCTTTTTTTTCTTGAACGAATTTTAAAAGAGGTACTGAAAAGATACCCCACCAAATAGAAACACTTAAGAAAGAAAATAGTACTGCATCAGTTATTGACTTGAGACCAAAAAATGCTGGATTTTGATACATCGCAACATTAAGCACAAAAAGAAACCCTCCTCCTAAGTATCCCAATGAATAACCTAGAGCAGAAACTCTGTTTCTGTTCTCATTCGATGAAACATTAATTATTAAAGAATCATAAAAAACATTTCCTCCGGAAAATCCAATGCAAGCAAATATATAAACAGACATAGCGGTGATCCACATTCCTTGAGAAATAAAAAAAAGGGACCCCGTTGTAATGATTCCCAAGAAAGCAAAAAGTCCAAGAAAAAATTTTTTCTTATTGGCAATATCTGCAAGAGCTCCTAAGAAAGGAGCAATACAAACAATTATCAATCCTGAGATCGAATTTGCCGTTCCCAGCCACGCAGAGCTTTCTGGTCCAGATAAATCTTCAGCCCAAAAACTTTTAAAAAAAATTGGGAAAAATCCAGCCATTACCGTTGTGGCAAATGCAGAATTTGCCCAGTCATAAAAAGCCCATGAAATAGTTTCTTTATTTAAATATTTTTTCTTAGAATTCACTTTTTTTTTAAATTTTCTAAAGTATTATATGCTCCATGTCAAAAGACCTTAATGACTCTCAAATTACAAAAAATTTAATTATTTTCTTCATAGTTGTGGCGATTGTAACAGTTGGCCTGGCTTATTTAGGAATTTATATTCAAGAGTCTGATTACAGAAAAAATATTGAAATAGAGACAAGAGAGTCTCTCAAAGAAAGCTAATCTAAGTTTAATTATCTATCGAATCTTATTTTTTCAGAAGTAAGGCTTTCAGCAACTATTTTTCCATCTAAAACTATAGGCTGACCATTCACTATCGTTCCACAAACCGAAGAACTAAATTTTTTTCCATCGAATGGGGTCCAACCGCATTTAGTGAGTTCTGTCTCATTTGAAACAAGAGTTTCTTTGCTGAGATCAAACATCATGAGATCTGCTTTGTAACCCTCTCTAACATAGCCTCGATCAATAATTGAAAAACGATCAGCAACTTTATGAGTCATATAAGAAATAACTTCTTCAAGTGTGTAAAAACCCTGTTTGTGAAGTTCTATCATCATATGGAAAGAATGTTCAATAAGGGGAATGCCTGCTGAAGCTTGGAGATAAGGCAGCTTTTTATCTTCATACACATGAGGCGCATGATCAGTGGCAACATAATCGATGTAACCTTCTTTTAACGCTTTACGTAAAGCATCTCGATCTGATTTTTTTTTAATAGCTGGATTACAAACTATTAAATTTCCTAATTCGGCATAATCTCTTTCGTCAAACCAAAGATGATGTACGCAGACTTCGCAGGTAATCTTTTTGTCTTTCAGAGCTATGTTGCTAAATAATTCAATTTCTTTTTCAGTAGTTAAGTGCAGGACATGCAAATCAGAGCCATGTTTTTTTGCCAAATTTATTACTTTTGAAGAAGAAAGGTAACAACATATATCGTCTTTGATAATGGGATGAAAGCTTGCATCTATTTCTTTATTTTCTTGCTTTACTTTTTCTAAATTTTTTTGCATTGTTTCGTTGTCTTCGCAATGAGTTACGATAGTTACAGGGCATTGTTCAAAAATCTGTTCTAAAGCATGATCATCCTCAACCAACAAAGTTCCTGTAGAAGTACCCATGAATACCTTAAGTCCGCAGGTTTCCTTTGGATCGAGTTTTTTAATTTCTTCAAGGTTGGTTTCCATGGCTCCGAAATAATAAGAGTAGTTAGTCCATGATTTTTCAGCGCCTAATTGATTTCTTTCAGCCAGCAATTCCATTGTTGTCATGTTTGGATTTACATTAGGCATGTCAAAAGTTGAAGTAACTCCAGCATAAACTGCGGCTAATGATTCTGATCTAATATCGCCTTTTTCAGTAAGTCCTGGATCTCTAAAGTGAACTTGATCATCAATTATCCCCGGTGCTAAAAACTTACCCTCTAAATCAATAACTTTGTTGGATTCACTTGAGATTTCGCTTGATATTTTTTCTATGCGGTCACCTAAAATGCCGACGTCAACTTGTATCTGTTTACCTTCATTTACTAGCAAACAGTTTTTAAGGACTAAATCGAATTTACTCATATTGTTTTAATGTAGTTAGCAATAATATAATTTTGAAATTCTTAGGGTTAATTTCAAGATTCTGTCTTTGAGAAATTTCATCTAAAGTTTTATATATATCAAATATAGATAAATCTAGAAATGATGCAAGTGAAGAAGCCGATCGGCAATAGTTAGACCTAAAAATTATTTTTAAAAAAAGAAAAAAGGAATTGTCTTTAAAAGAAATAGTTCTTTTTAAAATCTGTTTCAAACAAAAAAGATCAACCAGTAAATACTCGTTTGATTGAGTTTCAGAGGAAAAAGATTCAATTATTATACCTTCTGAGTTTATACAAATTGCGTCTTCTATTTTCATTTAAATTTGTCTAACTATAACAGTTCCATAGTTATGGCCTTTGCCTTCTTCATAAATAGATCCCACTCTGTCCAAAACTTGAATTACTAATGAAATCATTTTTTGGCTATTTCCACATATTATCAACAAAGGGCAATCGTCTTGATTTAAAAAAATAAAGTTTTCTACTGTTAAATCAACTTCATGGTGTCGTTTACCATGCAAATCTAAAGTGGTTAATTTCATAATTTATATCTTGATATTTCTACTCCATCAGGGTGAGATTTTGAATACTCCCTTAAAGTAGGAATGAATTTACTTTCGTAATTAGGAGAAGTTCTAACATAGTCTAAGTAGTCTTCCAGATTAAATAAAACTACATTATCGGCAAATACCCAAGCCCCCTTTTTTAACAAGCCAAATTCTTCTAATAATTTTAAATCTTTAAGGTATAAATCTTTCCAATGATCTATGAAAACAAAATCGTATTGCTCTCTTAGTTTAGGAATTATCTCACTTGATTTGCCTAGTTTTAGAATATGATTCTTAGACAAACCAGAAATTTCAATATGTTCTTTGGCTATTCGAGCAAATTCCTCATTTGCCTCAATAGAAGTTAACTTTGAGACATCATTTAAATTATTTAATATTCTTATAGTAGAGTAACCAAGATAAACTCCCAATTCCAAAATATTTGATGCTTGTGAATCTCTAATTGCTTCTTCAAGAATCTCCCCTTTTTGATCTCCGATATTCATTAAAAAAGTTTTCTTGTATGCGTAATTATCAATTATTTTCAAAATTGACTCAGGACTATTTTTGATAGCTTTTTTTCGAACAAGTTCCAAAACTTCAAACTCTTTAGGTTTTTTAAATTTTGTTTTAGTCAAAAAACTTTCTACAAATTCTTGATAAGCCAAACTCAAAATACCTAAGATACTTTTTCTATTAATATTGAAAGGTAATTTAGATTTTTTATTTAATTTATTTCTTGTCGAGCTCATCAGGATATAATCTATTATCAATTTTAAAGTAAAAATATGATTAGAGCATTTTATAAATCTGAAGAGTGGGCTCTATGGGCCTATGGTGGTTTGGCGCTTTTGATTTCCTCTCTTTGGGTTCAAGTGCAGCTGACTGTTGCTATTAATACTTGGTATGGAGGCTTTTACGATCATCTTCAAAAAGCTGCTGACTTTGCAGATGATCCTCAAGAAGGCATAGATATTTTTTATGATTTTTTAATTTCCACTGATTATTTGGTAAATGGATTTGAAGGCCAACCAAGTTTTTTAGTAATTGCTATGCCTTATGTGATACTCGCTACATTTACTGCTTGGTTTACTAGGATCTATGGTCTTAGATGGCGACAAGCAATAACCTTCAATTACATACCCAGATGGCAAAGCGTTGAAGAAGAAATTGAAGGCGCTAGTCAGAGGATTCAAGAGGACTGTAATAGGTTTGCTCGAATTGTTGAAAGTCTAGGCTTGCAACTTGTAAGAGCAATCATGACTTTGGTTGCCTTTGTTCCTGTTCTTTGGGGTTTGAGCGAATCCGTAACCATTCCCTTCTTTAGCGATATTCCTGGGTCATTGGTATGGACTGCTCTTTCAGTTTCTGTAGGAGGATTAATAATTTCTTGGTTTGTTGGTTACAAATTACCTGGACTGGAATATAACAATCAAAAGGTAGAAGCTGCTTTTCGTAAAGATTTAGTTCTAGGTGAAGATGACAAAGTTAATTATGCCCAAACTGATACTTTGTGGAATTTATTTACTGGCATAAGATTTAATTATCAAAGATTGTATTTGCATTATGGCTATTTTGATATTTGGATTGAAAGTTATGGGCAATTTATGGTGGTAGTTCCTTTTTTAATTATCGGACCTAGTTTGTTTACTGGGGCAGCTCTATTGGGAGTTGTAATTCAGATAGCAAATGCTTTTGATAGAGTGCACAGTGGTTTTGCTTTATTTCTTTTTAACTGGACAACTATTACTGAACTAAGAAGTATTTGGAAAAGATTACATGAGTTTGAAGCCAACTTGGATAGATACTCTAAGCCAGACGAGCTTACTGCGTAACTTCTTTCAAAAAATTTAATAAATGCTTGTTTACCTCTTCAGGTTTTTCTTGTTGAACCCAATGTCCTGCACCTTCGATCATTTGAATATCAACCAAGTTTTCGTAATACCCGCCAATTATACTTTTAATATCATCGGCATCTTTATAGCCCACTCCATTGAAAAAGTTTACTGGATCTAAAGAACCAGTAATGAAAGACGCGGGTTGTTTTAATTTAGCATCTTTAAAATCTTTCAAATCTTCGAAATCTATTTCCAAGGCGCGATATCTATTAATTGGTCCACGCATTCCACTCATTTCAAACTGACTAACAAAATAATCCATTTCTTCTTTGGTGATCCATTCCGGGTAAACATCAAATTCATAAGCGCCCTCAAGGAACCTAGAATTTGGATCTTTATCTAAAGTCTCTTCTGTGTTTTCAAAACGCTTAAGCATGCCTCTAGCATCTCCAGAAAAATAAGTCAGCTCTAATCCTTTTTTCATGTCTTTTTCAAACTCTGCTTCCGCTTCACCTTCTTTTTGAAAATAAAGAATATAAAAAAACTTGCCCTCAAATACCATTTTGAATAATTCAATTTGTGACATTTCTCCCCTGGGACTGTAAGGAACGGAAAGACCAGCAACAGCACTTATTCTGTTCTCATTGAATAATGCAGTGGTATGTATAATAGGTGCTCCCCAGTCATGTCCTACCAGAATTGCCTTTTCAAATCCAAGAGAGTCAATCACACCAATAACATCATTGCTGATTTTCTTAAGTGAGTAGGCGTCAATTTCGTGAGGTTTATCAGATTCTCCATAACCCCTGACATCGATCGCTGCTGCTGTATAACCTGCTTCGGCAATTTTTGGTATTTGGTGTCGCCAGCTATACCAGCTTTCAGGCCATCCATGTACCATCAACACCAAAGGGCCTTCCCCTTCAACTACTGTTTTTATTTTTATACCGTATGCATCTAATAGTTTAAATTCCATAGGCTATAATAACCATAAAAATAACTATTATGGCAATTCTTAAAGCAGCAATTATTACTGTCACTCCGTTCCAACAAAATTGTTCTGTGATATGGAAAGAAGAAACAAAAATCGCTGCTGTCACCGATCCTGGCGGAGATCTGGAATTAATAGAAAAATTCATCAGGGATCAAAATTTAACATTATCAAAGATATTTATAACTCACGGACATCTAGATCATGCTGCGGAAGCTAAAACGTTAGCCGATAAATTCAATGTAGTGATAGAGGGACCTCAAATTGAAGATGAATTTCTCACCTCAACACTAGAAACTCAAGGCAAAGCTTATGGCATGCCAAATGCTCAAAACTTTACGCCTGATAGGTGGCTCAATGAAGGAGATCAAATTGAATTAGATGGAGAGAAATTGGATGTTTACCATTGTCCTGGTCATACCCCAGGTCATGTAATCTTTCATCATGTTGAATCTAAGCTTGCAATCGTAGGTGATGTTTTATTTCAAGGCTCTGTAGGAAGAACTGATTTACCTGGCGGTAATATGGAAGCGTTGATATCGGCAATCAGAGAAAAACTTTTACCTTTGGGAGATGACATAACTTTCATCCCAGGACACGGGCCAATCTCTACTCTAGGCCAAGAACGTTTGACTAACCCCTTTGTAGCTGATCAATTATTTAAAGAAAGCGCTAAATGAAAAAAATTTTTTTAATATGTGTATTTTTATCTTCGTCTTTTCTTTTTTCAAATTCGTCAGAAATTATCAATTTATATAACAATCAAGCTGAAGAGTTACTAGAAAAAATTACTAAATGGAGACATCATCTTCATGAATTTCCTGAGCTTTCAAACAGAGAATTTAAAACTGCTAAATATATTGAAAATCACCTAAAAGAAATTGGTTTAGAGGTGAAAACCGGGATAGCTAAAACTGGAATTATCGCCATTTTAGAAGGATACAAACCTGGACCATTTGTTGCTCTAAGAGCAGACATGGATGCTTTACCAGTAGTTGAAAGAACAGGCCTACCCTATGCTTCAATACAAAAAGCTAAATACAATGGTTTGGAAGTAGGCGTAATGCATGCTTGTGGTCACGATGCTCATATGGCTATTTTAATGGGAGTTGCAGAATTTTTTGCGGCGAATAAAGATAAAATTCCCGGATCAATTATGTTTATTTTTCAACCCGCCGAAGAAGGTCCTCCCGTTGGTGAAGAAGGGGGAGCAAAACTTATGCTGCAGGAAGGTATTTTCGAAGAACGCAAACCCGATGTAATTTATGGCCTTCATGTTAATCCAGCGCCTCATGGTGTAATAGCTTATAGAGAAGGTCCAACTATGGCTGCAGCTGATTCTTGGAAAATTATTATAAAAGGAAAACAAGCCCATGGTTCAACTCCTTGGGCTGGTATTGATCCAGTTATGATCAGCTCTCAAATTGTCAATAGCTTTAATACAATAGTTTCTAGAAAATTGGATATAAGAAATTTACCAGCCGTTGTTTCTGTTGGGAGTGTTCACGGCGGAGTGAGAAGTAATATCATCCCAGATGAAGTTATCTTGGAAGGAACAATCAGAACTTATGACCCAAAAATGAGAGATATAATCATTAAAGAAATGACTACAATTGCAGAAAGTATTGCAGCTATGAATGGAGGCTCAGCAAAAGTAATCATCCCTAATGGCGCAAATTATCCAGTGACTATTAATGACGAAAATTTAACTGCAAGAATAATACCAATATTGGAAGAAGTGGTTGCTTCTAAAGAATTTCTTGTGAGAACCGATAGATCAACTGGTGCAGAAGACTTTTCTTATTACGCTCAGCAAGTACCAGGTTTCTTTTTCTTTCTTGGAGTTACTGAAGAAGGAAAAGATTGGACAAAAGTAGCGGGAAATCATTCTCCTTATTTTGAGGTAAGTGATCCTTCTCTTGAATTAGGAGCAAAAGCTTTTGTTCATCTAACTGCAGGATTTTTATTTGAAGAATATTAATTAAACTTAATTAATATTAAATAGATTTATAAATCGCTTCTTCAAATCTTTTAAGCACTTTCTTAGGTTTTTCATGATAACAAGGGGCAATTTGCATCATAATAGTTCCGCCAATATCTTTTTGTTGATCGAACCAGAAGAAAGTATTCATTATCCCTGACCAAGAACATGAGCCTTTAGTCCTTCTATTTGGTACATCTTCTGAATTAATCATAAAACTATAGCCCCATTTTTTTTCGATTCCTGGAAACCATTCATTTGGTGCGATGATACTCGGACTGAATGTTGGTTGAAAAGGCACGTTGAGTTCACCAATTTGATTAGAAGTCATTTGTTTGACTGTTTCACTACTTAATACATTCTCTCCATTTACCTTGCCACCATTTAGGAACATTCTTAAGAATTTTGCATAGTCCTCTGGACAAGAAAATACCCCGCCACCGCCATAAGCAAATTTGTCTATTTGAGGAGAAGACATCAGCTCACTAATATCAATTAAGCTCCCGCTTTCTTCGATAGAATAAATTTTAGGCAATCTATCCTCTCCAATTATTGATATATCAAAGGAGGTGTTGTTCATCTCTAAAGGTTTGAATAATTTTTCTGTCATGAAATCATTCAATGATTGATCTGATAGAGTTTCAATGATTCTCCCAATCCAACCCAAGCCAATACCGTAATGCCAGTATTTGCCAGGTTGCTCAACTAGAGGAGCCTCTAAAAACTTTCCTTCTTTATCTAACAGACCAGCAATTTTTTCATCCAATAAGAGATGAGAAAGCGTTTCATGATGAAAATCATATCCAAATCCTGATGTATGAGTTAATAATTGATGCAAAGTTACTTTTGTTTTTGGTTCGCTATAAATAATTTCACTATTTTCCAAAGAGGCAACTTTAAGACTCTTCAAATCATCGATGTAATTTTCTGCAGGAGACTGAAGATCTAATTCTTTTTCCTTGGCAAGTATCATGAAGGCAGAAGTGGTTAAGGCTTTAGTCATTGAGGCAATTCTAAAGACTGCATTTGATTCTAGAGGTTTAGTTTTCTCTAAGTCTTCATAACCTACTGAACCGGATAATAGAGTTTCCTTAGAATTAGTTACAGCGAAAGCGGCATAAGGAATGTTGCTTTCTTCTAAAGCAGCTTCAATTACTTGGTTTATTTCTTCCATAACACTCTCCTATGTTATTGGAGCGGGCAGCGGGAATCGAACCCGCATCGTCAGCTTGGAAGGCTGAAGTAATAGCCATTATACCATGCCCGCTAATCTTAAATTGAAGTGAAATTATACATAAAGCCAAAAATAAATTTTATACTTCTTCGTATATGAATAAAATCGGCCTATTATTTTTTTTATTTTTGTATTCTCTTAATTTTTTAGGAGAAAGCTATATGACAGAAGAACAACAAATATTTGAAGCTTTTAAAAAGGATACTATTCAGAAATTAGAATCTGAAAGTAAATTAATTAAAACTAGATTTGGAATGATTGAGTACTCAGAAATTGGCTTCTATGGTCCAACTATTTTAGAAATTCACGGAAGCCCTGGTGGTTATGATCAAATTTCAGAAACCGCTGGCTTTAGAACTATAGCCCCAAGCAGACCCGGTTATCTAAGAACTCCACTTACTTCTGGAAAAAGTCCCAAAGACCAAGCTAAATTATTCAGTGCATTGCTAGATGAACTAAATATAGATTCTGTAATTCTCAAGGGTGTTTCTGGAGGTGGGCCCTCAGCCATTGAGTTTGCAGCTAATTATCCTGAAAGAACTAAAGGTTTGATCCTCTTTGAGGCTCTCACTCACTCTTGGACTATAGCCGAAGATCAATCTGGAGATTTAGGAAATTTTTCTGACTTTGACATGTGGAAATTATTATCTAGTCTTGAAAAAAATGGAACTGAGGCAATGATTTCTTTTTTAATACCGGATGTCAATAATCAAAAATCTGTTCTAAAAAGCGAAAAAAATACTGAAAATTTAAAAAAATTATTTTGGTCTATTTGGCCACTAAGTTTAAGAAAAGACGGCTGGGAAAACGATAAAGATAAATTTAAAGACTTATCTCTCCCCCTCAATGAGATTAAGAGTCCAACTTTAATTGTCCATGGAACAAAAGACATAAATGTCGATATGCGACATGCTAAAAAGGCTTTTCAAGAGATCTCGAAATCTGAGCTCTATGTTGTAGAAGGCGGAGATCACTATATGAGCTTCAGCCATGATGAAGAAATAGAAAAAATAATTTCAAATTTTATAGACTCTCTATAAAAAGTTATTATCTTCTAGTTTTAAGCGCAATTTTTTTAAAATTAAGATTTAGAAAAGTAAAAGACGTCTCTTTAATCAAATCACCAAATTTTTCATTCCAATCAAAATGAATTCCCAAAACTTCTTTTCTCGGAGGTAATATTTTGAAAGTCACATCATAAGTATCATCTATACTACCTGGCAATTTTATATTCTGCGCGTAATGCAAATTATCAATTAGGTTTAAATGTGGAGTTAGGTTTACCTTGTTAGTAGTACCATTTACATTTTTTATAATTGCCTCTACTTCTAAATAAGCTACAAAACTGCCAGAAGGAGCTAACGCTAAATTATCCTCCTTCCAACTCGCTAGCATTTCAATATGAATATCTGTCTCATTTTCTGGTAGATACAAACTATTTGGAAATATTGTATCTTTCGGAGCTGCTTCAAAAATAAACTCTATCCCAGGAGATATAGACTTCTTCCCAATAACCATTTCTTCTCCGGACAAAGAGCCTAGAAACAGAACAAGGATTATGAGTAAGTGTTTCATTCGTTTACAATTATTTTACATGAAGAAGATATTATTTTTAATTTTCATTTTTAGCTTAAATACCTGGTCGGGCTTTAATGATATTTGCTTAGTTCCTAATCTTGACCTAACAACTGTTGAAAGTGAGCTTGAAGAAAAAGCCTGCGAAAGGAACGATATTCTTTATGTTATGACTGAAAAACAAACAGATTTACCCTTCATGATGACCAATTTCTGCATGTATAAAAATCATGAGATCACTCAAAATGTTACTCAGGAGGTTTCAACTGTTTATCATCTAACCTGCGTTTTTAGAGGGGAAAGAAGAGAGTTTAGGAACTAATGTTTAGTTTAGCGAATCAAACTTAATTAAACTATCAGCTGCTGCTTTAATAGCCTCTTGAGCCGGTCTTGGTTTCCAGCCAAGTAATTCTCGTGCTCTGGATGAATCCAATTTTCTATTTTTTCCGAGTTCGGGAGCAATCATTTTTAAAGGTGGTCTTAAAAAAGCAAAAAGTTTTAGAAGCCAAGTCGGTGCTTCGCGGGATGGTATTTTATTTTTAAATTCTGGAAAAGCATCTCTTAAAAAATCAGTCTGTTCTTTCATCATCATATTACTTTCTGAACAAACAAATCTTTTGCCTGCTGCCTCAGGCCGGGTCATTGCAAGTAATTGAAGATCTGCAACATCCCTAACGTCTACCACTCCCATATCCATATTTGGCACCATCGGGTAATTACCTGACATCATTTCAAGAATTACTCCAACACTTGCCCCGTAGTCTTCTTCAAGCACTGGTCCAAAAACCATTGCTGGGTTTACAACAGAAAGTTCCATGCCGCTAGAATCCTTTTCTATAAATTCCCAAGCAGCCTTTTCTGCTAGCGTTTTAGATTTAGCGTAAGCACTTGTATTTTTATGATTTACATCGGTCCAATGCTCTTCGTTGAATGCAAAATTTTCATCAATTTCATCGTCTCTGCCATAAAGTATTGCAGCAACAGAAGATGTTACGACAACTCTCTTTACACCAGCTTCTGAGGCTGCTTTTAAAACATTTTTCGTACCTTCAAGAGCAGGAGTGATCAATTCATTTTCATCTTTAGGATTTTCCATCATGACAGGTGAAGCGACATGAAGAACATAATCACAACCCTCCATAGCTTCTTTCCACCCCTCCGATTCAGTTAAGTTTGCTACTTTCCAATCTATTGCTAGTTCCGATTGCCCCTCATATTCTTGCAATCCGTCAGAGATAATTTGATTTAGTTTATTTGTTCTGCCTAAATCTCTTACTGTTGATCTTACTTTATAACCGGCTGCAGCAAGCTTAATAATGCAGTGAGTGGCAATAAATCCAGAGCCTCCAGTTACCAATACTGTTTTCTGTTCTTCCATGATTTAATTCTAAATCAAATGTTATCCGAAAATAAATAAGTTTTTAAGATTTAGTTAAAAAGTAGAAACGTCTTTTTGTCTCCTGTTATGTGCAATTCTCAAGATTACTGTTGTTAATAAAGAGAGCACAAAACTAATAATCATCGCAATTCTTATAGGAGAAGTAAAAAAAGCTAAAAATTGTACAAGAGTAAATGCTGCAAACATAACAAAGACAGGCCAAACAGATGATGTGGGATTTTTACCAGTAAAATATCTAAAAATAAAGTAAGCCCCCGTTAAGTACAAAGTTGGTCTTACAGTTTTAGCTCTTAAAGATTCTAACTGATCTTCACTCAGTCCTAAAAGAAGAAAATTAGTATGATATTTGAGTTCTAAAACACCATCTATTGAAAAAAATATAAGGGTAAGAAATAACCCACCCATTAAAAGCTTAATAAACCTATCCATCCAAAATCTCCCAATTCTCCAAACCAAACCGATTTTAACAGAACCTAAAAAGTTGAGATTTCTTTTTTTCTTCTGTTATGGGCAATCCTAAAAATAACCACTGCAAAAATAGTTATTAGTAAATTTATGATCATAAAAAGATTTATTTTTTCAAAAGTAAATAAAGCGATGAATTGAGTAAAGCTAAAAGATATTGTTATTACATAGACAGGCCAAATTGTTGAAGTAGGATTTTTTCCGATGAAATATCTATAAATAAAATACAAAAGAGTCAAATACAGTGTCGAGTCAATAGTTCTTGACTTCCAATTAGAAAGCTCTTCTACTGTCAAACCCGAACCAGGAAAGTTTTGATAATCAAAAAAAACTATTCTGAGGATCGCCATCCCAAGAAAAAAAATCGCTGCTGCGATCATAACTACATCAACTAACTTATTCATGATCAAATTTAAGAAATCTCTCAAATTTATTTTAAATAATTTTTAATGTGCTGTGGTTTTTTTTTATTTTGCCTATAAAATGATTTTTTGAAATATTTATTTAAGGAGAAAAAATGGATCTTGAATTCGGCTCAGAATATGATGATTTTACGAAAGATGTTCAAGACTTTTGTAAAGAATACAGCAATGCAATTATAACTAATGCCAATGATAAAAAATTTGAAATGCATGATGCCTTATCCGGCAATTCAAATGAAAAAACTGGAAAAGTTGTAAATCGATCTGATTGGCAAAGATTACTTATTGAAAAAGGTTACTTTGCAAGATCTATCCCCAAAGAATACGGTGGCTATGGTGGAGAGCCTGACATAATAAAAAGTCGGATTATTGCAACTGAGTTTTCAAAGAACAAGGTGCCAAATGCAATGGGTGGTCAAGGCATAGATATGTTGGTGCCTACTCTTTTAGAATGGGGTTCTGAAGAACAAAAACAAAAATATATTAAATCCACTCTTCATGGCGAAACAATTTGGTGCCAAGGTTATTCAGAACCAAATGCAGGAAGTGACTTAGCAAATCTTCAAACAAAAGGAGAGTTGGTTGATGGTAATTGGGTAATTAACGGCCAAAAAATATGGACTAGTACTGCTCAATTTTCTCAAATGATGTTTTGTTTGATTAGAACCGAACCAGATGCTTCAAAGCACGCAGGCATAAGCTTTATTTTAATACCCATGGACACGCCTGGAATTGAAATAAGGCCTCTAGTCGATATGACTCTGAAAGCAGGATTCAACGAAGTTTTCTTCGATGACGTCACTGTTCCAGAGGAAAATCTTGTCGCGAAAAGAGGAGAAGGATGGTCTGTAGCCAATTCCGTTTTGGGTCATGAAAGAGGTTCTCTTGCAAATCCGAACGCAACAATGAATAGACTTAACACTCTTATTAATTTGATGAAAGAGGAGACAATAGACGGTAGAAGACTAATTGATGTTCCCTCTTACAGAGATAGATTGCTTCAAGTTCAAGGAAAAGTAATGGCTGTTCAAGCCCACTCCTTACGTTTGCTATCTTCAAAAATTAATCCAAATCAAAACGTGAAATTAGGCGGAATGATTCAAAAATTAGTTGGAACAGAACTTAGACATGAATTGGAAGGTTTAGCTATAGATATCATGGGTGAATTAGGAACTCTTTATGAAGATGATCCCAATGTTAGAGATGGAGGGTCGTGGCAATTTACCTATATGTATTTTTTAGGATTGATAATTGGTGGAGGCACAAATCAAATTCAAAAAAATATTATTTCCGAGAGAGGATTAGGCATGCCAAGAGAACCAAAAGTTACTGTTGAGGTTTAACATGTACTTCGGTTTATCAGAGGAACAAGAGTTTTTTCAAGATAATGTTAAAAAATTTCTTGCAGATAATGCCTCTATCGATGAGATAAGAAAAATAGCAAGTGGTGAAGGACAAGATCTTCAATCTGAAATTTTTCAAGGCATTATTAATTTGGGTATTAATGCACTACTTGTTCCAGAGAAATATGGAGGACTGGGAGTAGGTTTGCTTCATGCTGTTGCAATATCGCAAGCTTTAGGCAATGGAGTTGGTCCTATTCCTTTTTCAGGCTCATACGTAATGGCTCCTTTGGCAATTAATCTGGGAGGTAGCGAGAGCCAAAAAGAAGAGCTACTTCCAAAGATTGTATCTAACGAAACGAGATTTGGTATTGGTTTGAGTGAGTTTGTTGGAGCTAGAGAAGACGCTGGATTAGAAATAAAAAATAATAAAGCTTCAGGAAGAGCGTTGTTTGTAATGGACGCAGAGAATTCAGACAAAATAATTTTGGCTACTAAAGCTGGAGTTTTATTTTTAATAGATTCGAAAGACAAAAATTTAACTGCTAGCAGATTGACTACTGTAGATAAAACTAGAACATTTCAAGAATTAATTTTAGATAAGGTTGATTGTGAGATTCTAGAAGAATCTTCAAAGAATATTGAAGTAGTTAAAAAGGTTGTCGATGCCGGCAGAATTATTTTAGCTGCCGACACTTTAGGTGCATCGGAATCTATGATTGAGAAAGCTGTCGCTTATTCGAAAGAAAGAAAACAATTCAACAGGACTATCGGATCATTTCAAGCGGTAAAACATATGTGTGCAGAGATGGCAGCTGATCTTGAACCTTGCTACTCTCTTGTTTGGCAAGCGGCTCATTCTTTTGATGTTGACTCTCCAATTGAATCAAGATTGCTGGCTTGTCAGGCCAAATCTCATTTATCTGAAATTGGTAAATCTGTTTCAAAAAAAGCAACGGAAGTCCATGGAGGGATGGGTTTTACCGATTTACTCGGGCTACATTATTGGTTCAAAAGAATTGGCCTAAATAGACAAATCTTAGGAGCGCCAGAGATAGTTCGAGAAGAAGCTGCTGAAATTCAAGGCTTCAACCAATAATCTAAAGAGAATAAAAATTTTCAGCTGATTTAAAGAAAAGATATTCCTTATCTTCTTCTGTGTGGTCTTTTGATATTTTTTTGAAAGCATTCCAAATAACATGGTAAGAAACTGATTGTTTATCAACTGGAAAATTACTTTCAAACATGCATCTTTCAGGCCCAAAGCTCTTTATGGAATAATAATAATAATTTTTTTGTGCTTCTACTATTTGATCTGATGAAGGCGGTATTGATTGCTTATGAAAATTATATCCATTGATTGGCATAGCTAGACCGCCCAATTTGGCGTAAACATTTTTATTTTTAACTAACTCATCTATGTCTTTTTTCCATTGTTCAAAAATTTCATTTCGCATATCTTTGTAAGGACCAATTCCTATGGGACCACTGAAATGATTTAAGACGATTTTTAAATTTGGATGTTCTCTAGCTAAAAGAGATACTTGATTTATCTGATGATGATACTGCCAGGCTTCAAAAGTAAGGTTTTTATTTTCTAACTCATTTAGACCCTCTGAAAATTCATCAGAAAGATAAAGATTTTTTTGTGGGTTATGATGAGAATTTCCAATCTCGTCATGATGATCCCATCCGCCAGCATGCCTTATACCTTTAAAAAGTCCATGCCCTTCTTCCAGATGCTTATCTAAGACGTCGGATACGTTATTTGCAAGCAAGTCCACATGTCCAACAATTCCTGAAATTTGAGCTTTATCAGGTTGGTTTTTTGCTTCTAATGCAATATCTCTGACAAAAATAGTTTCGCCAACTGGTTGAAAGCTCTCATTCGAGTCAGATAAATATTCCTGTGAGCATTCAATAAAGACTGTTTTTTTAATATTGTGACCATCATCTGTATCTTTCCATAAGTCATCCAATAAATAAGGAAGTTCTCCAGGCCAAAGATGATGGTGAGGATCTATAATTGGTCTTTCGGGATCGAGAATATCTTCTTTAACCTGCTTTAGCCAAATTAAATGTTCTACAAGAGCGTTCACATTAAGACTTATATTCTAGTCTTTTAGAATGCAAAATTGGTTCAGTATATCCGCTTGGTTGGTTTCTACCCTCTAAAACTAATGCACAGGCTGCTTTAAAAGCATATCCTGAATAATCAGGCGACATACTTTCATATTTTGGATCACCTTTATTTTGATCATCAACTACTTGCGCCATCTTTTTCATCGTTTCCATTACTTGATCTTCATTTGTCAAGCCATGATGCAGCCAATTAGCAATATGCTGACTAGATATTCTACAAGTTGCTCTATCTTCCATTAACCCGACATTGTTTATATCGGGAACTTTTGAACAACCTACGCCTTGATCAATCCAACGAACAACATATCCTAATATACCTTGAGCATTGTTATCTAACTCAGCCTGAATTTCTTCTGCAGATAATGTTTCTGGATTTTTTAGTAAAGGGATTTCAAGAATATCTTCCAAACTCGCCTTTGACCTCTTAATCAAATCTTCTTGAACAGATGGCACATTCAACTGATGATAATGCAGAGCATGCAAAGTTGCTGCGGTGGGAGATGGCACCCAGGCACAGTCCGCTCCAGCTTCCGGATGCATTGTTTTGGTTTCATACATATTTAACATTTCATCGGGCATCGGCCACATTCCCTTCCCTATTTGAGCTTTTCCTTTGAATCCAGTTTCTAATCCCGTATCAACGTTCCAATCTTCATAGGCATTTATCCATGGTTGTTGTTTCATTTCAGTTTTTTTAATGAAAGGTCCTGCTTCCATGCTTGTATGAATTTCATCGCCAGTTCTATCCAAAAAGCCAGTGTTGATAAATATCACTCTATCTTTCGCAACCTTGATGCATTCTTTCAAATTAACCGTCGTTCTCCTTTCTTCATCCATGATGCCTACTTTTACTGTTAGAGGATCTAAGCCTATAGCTTTTTCTACTGCTGCAAATAAATCACAAGTAAATTTAACCTCTTCGGGGCCATGCATCTTAGGTTTTACTATGTAAATACTTTTAGCTCTACTATTTGAGAATTCGCCTGAAGAAAGCAGATCATGTTTTGCAATTGTAATAGTGAACATTGCATCCATAATGCCTTCGAAAACTTCTTGATTATTGCCGTCTAAAATCCCTGGATTGGTCATTAAATGTCCAACATTCCTAACTAACATTGTGCTTCTGCCGGGAAGAGAAAAACTTTTCCCACTTGAATCAAGATACTCCCTGTCCTTATTTAAAGTACGCGTCAAATTTTCTCCATTTTTTTCGAAAGTTTCAGATAAATCTCCTTTCATTAAACCTAGCCAATTTCCATAAACCTCTGCTTTATCAGTGCCATCTACTGCAGCAACTGAGTCTTCACAATCCTGAATTGTTGTAATTGCGCTTTCAACTAGTACATCTTTTATTCCTGCTGGATCGTCACCTCCAATGGAATCATTCCTATCAATTTGAATTTCTAAGTGCAAAAGATTATTTTTTAATAAAATTCCTGTTGGATTTTCCTCAGTGCCAACGTAACCAATAAATTTTGAATCATCTTCAATGGTTGTTTGGGTTTGATCAGATAGTGTGATTTGGAGTTTACCTTCTTTTATCTGAAATGCAGTAATGTCCTTATAAGAACCATTAATTAAGGGAAGATTGTCATCAAGGAATTTTTTTGAAAACTCAATAACCTTAGCTCCTCTTTTTGGATTATAGGCTCCAGCTTTTTCAGCTCCTTCTTCTTCGGAAATTACGTCAGTTCCGTAAAGTGCATCGTATAAGCTTCCCCATCTTGCATTTGCTGCATTCAAAGCAAATCTTGCGTTCATAACGGGGACAACAAGTTGAGGGCCAGCGATGGAAGCTATTTCAGGATCAACGTTTTTTGTCTCTATTGAAAAATCATCTGCTTCTTCCAGCAAATATCCAATTTCTTTCAAGAAATTTTTATATTCATCTTTGTCTATGGGTTTATTATTGGCTAAATGCCATTCATCAATTTTTTTTTGAAGGTATTCTCTTTTTTCAAGTAATGCTTTATTTCTTGGGGTAAATTCCTCAATTATATGTTCTAAACTATCCCAAAAACTATCAGGATTTACATCTATTCCTGCGCAAACTTTTTTGTTAATTAAATCGTCTAATTCTTTGGAAACTTTTAGAGAACCGTGATTTATGTATTCAGTCATAATATTTTTATATTGATTAAAGGAAAGATAATTCTAGCAGATGTTTTCAGCTTATAATTATGAAATATGAATCTAGAAAAACTTACTAAACAGCTTATTGAAATCGAATCTATATCGCCAAATGATGCGGGTTGTTTTGATATTTTAGAATCTGCGCTTTGTGGAATGAATTTTTCCTGCGAAAGAATTAACTATAAAAATGTTGAAAATCTTTATGCAGTATTAGGGTCTGAAGGACCTACATTTTGTTTTTTAGGTCACACAGATGTTGTTCCTACTGGACCTTTAGACAAATGGACCTATCCTCCGTTTGGTGGAGAAATTCATAATGACCACATATATGGAAGAGGAGCTGCAGATATGAAAGGCAATATCTGTGCTTTTATAGAGGCCTTAGAAACTTTTTTAAGCACAGAAAAATTAAACTTTAGAATAGCTGTACTTCTAACAAGTAATGAAGAAGGAACACCAGAAGATGGCTTTATCGATGAAGTATTAGAAAAACTCAAAGCTAGAGGAGAAACTATAAATTATTGTTTAGTAGGGGAACCATCGTCTTCATCTATAGTAGCTGACACTATAAGAATTGGCAGAAGGGGTTCATTAAGCGGTAAGTTGAAAATAATTGGCAAACAAGGGCATATTGCTTATCCTGAAAAATTCGTCAATCCTATTTTTTTGATATCGGATTTAATTAAAATTTTAAAAGAAAAAAAATGGGATGAAGGAAACGAACATTTTCAACCAACGTCTTTTCAGATATCAAATATAAATTCTGGAACTGGTGCAGGAAATATAGTGCCTGGCGAGTTAATTATGGATTTTAATTTTAGATTCTGTTCCGAATCTACAAGCGACGATCTGATTACAAGCTTTGAAGAAATACTAAATTCTTTAGATCTAAAATACGAATTGGATTGGTCATTAAGCGGAAACCCATTTTTAACAACAAAAGATTTTTTTATAAACAAAGTTATTTCCGCAATTAAAGAAACCACTGGCAGAGAACCTATCATTAATAATGGTGGAGGAACTTCTGACGGAAGATTTATGATCGCCATGGATGCAGAGATAGTTGAGCTCGGTCCTTTGAATGAATCCATCCATAAAATCGATGAAAACGTATCTTTGAAAGATTTAAAAACGCTTAAAGATATTTATGTAAATTTATTGAAAAATCTATCTACTTAAGATTTCTGAAATTAGGTTTACGCTTTTCTAAAAATGCCATTATTCCTTCTTTAAAAGGAGGAGCATCACACAGGACTCTCTGAGTTTTAGTTTCATATTCAAGCTGATCCTCTAGAGTGGAAATCAATGCATTATCATGAGAATGAACTATCGCTTTCAAGCCTTCGATAGCTCCATCTGCCATTTTTGATGCGATTTTCATAGCTTCACCCATCAAATCTTCATCAGAAAATGTTTTCCATAAAAGCCCCCATTCCTCAGCTTTTTCAGCTGATAAATCTTCGCCTAACATTGCCAATCCATTTGCCCTTGCTCTAGAAAGAAGATTAGGGACAAACCAAGATGCTCCTACATCGGAAATAATGCCTAACTGATTCCCAAAAACTAATTTGAACTTAGCTGATTTTGAAGCAATTATTATATCTCCGCTCAAAGCAAGACCAGCCCCGCCACCAGCTGCCACACCATTAATAGCATTTACAACAGGCTTAGGACAATTAACAATTTTTTTTATCATTGGATTCATTCCAATGATCATACTGTTGGCTGCTGATTCTCCTGCAGTCCATTCAGGTTCATTCGGCCAACCGCCACCAGTTAAATCTGCGCCAGAGCAAAACCCTCTTCCCTCGCCAGTAAGAATGACTGATCTAATTTCATCATTTGAGTTGGCTTCATCAAAAGCAGCAATAACCCCCATGACAAGTTCATAATTAAGACTATTTAAACTCTCCGGCCTATTTAAAGTGACGGTTAAAACTCCATCTTCACTAATTTCTTTTTTTACAACATCTCCCATATTTAAACCTCTAGTTTTACTTTATCAAATCCTTTAGAAATTTTATCAAATTCTTTATCTGCAAACCTCTTAAACACCTTAAATTTAAAAATAATTTTTATTATTGGTAATATTAAGTCTACTAAATATTTATTTACAAAAATAAATTTTGGAGGTCTAGATTGAATTTCTTGTACTTGTCTTACCTCATTCAGTCTCTCTTTTTCTATTTTTTCAAAAGCAAAATCTAAATCAGTTTTGTCAGCATCAGTTTTTAATAAAGGCACTAGATGATTTGCACAAACAATAGCGTCTCGTAGGGCAATATTTAATCCTTGCCCTCCAACCGCGTTCATAGTGTGTGCTGCATCTCCCAACAACAACGCGCCACTTTTATTCCATTTTTTAACACGATCCAAAGTCATTTTTAAAACAAAAGGATCTGAAATTTTATTTTTATCTAAACATTCTTTAAGATGATTGGAAAAATCTTTTGGAGAATTTTTTCTAATAAATTCAATCCATTTTTCTTTTCCCTGTTGCTTTAATTCACCATATGACCCCGAAGGTATTACCCAGCCAACTTGCATTTTCTGATCATAGACGGGCACACAAACAAGCAAAGACATTGGAAATAAACTAAAAAAAGCTTGAGAACCTGGAATAAAATTTTCTGGATATGGAACTTTAAACCATAAAACATCCGCGGGCTGATGGAATTTCTCAACTGAAAAAGCAAGCTTTCTTCTGACCATTGAATTTCTCCCATCAAATCCAATAACAACTTTACCGCTCAGAAAAATATCCTCGTTCAAATTACTTATTTTTACACCGTTAACTCTTTCACCTTCATAAACTAAATCTTCTGCTCTATACCCTCTAAAAAATTTAAAATTTTCAAAATTAGATGATTTATCTATAATTTTTTCTAGCAACTGGGGTTGGGAAGCCCACCTGAATTGACCTTCTTTAATAAATTCTATATCTGGATTTCCAATCAAAGCTCCCTTGTAAAAAATATTTAATTTATCAACTTTCCTATATTTAATATTATCTTTATCTAAATCAATTCCTATTTGATCCAAAACTTCTTTTCCACTAGGCATTAAGGCTTCACCCCTGAATTCTTTAGAAAAGTCTTTCTGTCTTTCAATTAAAGCAACTTTTATACCTCTTGAGGCAAAGATATTTGCAAGAGTAGCGCCACCTGGACCGCCGCCAACAATAACTACATCGAAAGTATTCATTAATAAACATTAACATTTGTGAGCTGGAAGTTCTCAAATAAATGATATTACTAAAAGTAATATATAACTAATAATTAGAGACCTCAGGTTAACTTCAAAAAAAAAGTTATATATAGTCTTCTTATGTTAAGTCAAGACGAGCTTCCAAAAAATATAGAACTGAATTCTAGCAATAGAACTCATGTTCATTTACATCCTGAATGCTTTTCAGATAGTGTTGCTCTTTTCATCACTAGATCTCTTAGATTTTTTGCCGACACTTTTTTTAAAAAAAGATATGGTCATAGAGCCGTTGTTTTAGAAACCGTGGCTGCTGTACCTGGTATGGTAGGTGGAATGCTTGCTCATTTTAAATCTCTCAGAAAAATGGTAGACGATGGTGACTTCATTAAAGAACTTCTGGAAGAAGCAGATAATGAAAGAATGCACTTAATGACTTTCATAGCCATAGCTAAGCCTTCAACTTTTGAAAGATTTATCATCATGGCTGGTCAATTTATATTCGGGGCCTTTTATACTATTTTATATATTTTCTTCAAAAAAACGGCCCACAGAATGGTTGGATATTTTGAAGAAGAAGCAGTTTTCTCTTACACAGAATACTTGTACGAAATTGACTCCGGAAAAATTCCCAATACTCCTGCACCAGAAATAGCTATTAATTACTGGGGCTTGGATAAAAACGCAACTTTAAGAGAAGTTATCGAAGTTATTCGAGACGATGAGGCTGGACATAGGGATCGTAATCACGCTATTGCAGATTCAATCTAAATAATTTTTTAAGAAAAGTGGAGCGATTGACGGGGTTCGAACCCGTGGCCTCGACCTTGGCAAGGTCGCGCTCTACCAACTGAGCTACAATCGCATTTTTGAAATATTAATTTACATCAATTTAAAGCCTATAAACAATTATTTTTGTTTAATTTTAGTTAATATGTTAACCAGAAGAAAAAAAATTTTGACGTATCGAGAGATTTTTTATAAATTTAACTTCGCTTCTTGAGTCTTGGGGGAGAATCTCAAGAAGCTCCATGAAAAAACCCCGGCATTAGCCGGGGTTTTTTATTATTAAATATTTAGTTTATTAAGCTTCTGAAGTTTGTGACTGAGAGTCAGCTACAGCTGCAGCCCATATGGCTAAACCAAATGCAGTTTTATTAATTAGATCTGCAAGGTTATAAATAATATTTAAAGAATTAGCATCGACACCGCCAGGTGAAAAATATCCAATAGCATAACCTAAAGGATATATCGCCCAACCTACGGTAACAATCCATTTGATTGTATTAAATGCTTGTTGACTAGCAGCATTTCCACTTGAAGCGTTAGCTGCTGCAGTTTCTCCAAAGAAAATTTCGTAAATTATATATAGCCAAGCGACCATACCAATTACAAAACCAACAGTGACATTCATTAATCCAGTTTCACCAAAATAACCAAAAACTAGCATCACTATGGAAGCTGTTAAAAGCTTCCAAAAAATAGCTGCCGAAATTGCAGTTACTGCAGCAATAACTAGATAAAACTCAATTATTTGAAGTGGTACTGTTATTAACCAGTCAATGTAACGATAAACTGTTGGAGTATCTCCCATTACTACCCACACTTCTCTCATGTATAGGTAATGCCAGAAAGCCACACCAGTTACTAATCCAGCAACAGTCATAGATGTTTTCCACTTGCCCTTTACATCAGATCTTTCAACAAAGAAAAAAACTGTTGAAGCAAGCATAATTGCTGTTGCTAGCCAAAATGAAATACCAACATAATCATTGGTAGCTAAAATAGATTCCATAAAACCTCCCCGTTTTATATCTAAAAAATCCTTTTTCTAATATTCTCAGAGTTTAATATATAACAATTTTTAACCTTTTTATAGACTTACATACATTTAAACTAATTTTTTTATCCACTTTCCTGAATTAAATCTATAAGAAAAGAGAACTGCTTTAACCAAATAGTCGATCATCAAGCTCGAAAAAATATATTCAATTGGTAAATTAAAGACTAGAAAGATGAAGGCCACACTGAGTCTAAAAAAAACTAAGCCTATCATGGTAATGATCAATGGAGATTTAGTATCCCCAGCTCCCCTCAAAGAGCCACCTAAAGCAAATTCAATTGCCATAAGTGGTTGCATCGAACCCAGAAACCAAACAAAAATAACCGTTAGCCTTATAACTTCCGGATCATTAATTAAAAATCCAGATATCTCCTTAGAAAAAATTGCAACAGTAAGGCCAATAAAAGTCATTGAAATTATAGATAGCCCTGTGCTTCTCCATCCACTTCTCTTAGCTTCTTTTGGGTTGTCAGCGCCTAAAAATTGACCGGTCAAAGTTGCCCCAGCTATTGAAAAGCCCTGCCCGATCATAAATGAAAGCATCAAAATATTTATACCAATGTTGTATGCTGCAACGGGGGCTGTTCCATATAAAGAAATTATCCAAAAATAAATTAATAAACCAAATTGGAAAATTCCCTGTTCAATAGTCGCAGGTGTTGAAATTTTTAAAATTAATTTAATTCTGTTTCTATTGAAAGAATTAAAATTAGGACGTTTGATAATAGTTAGGTTAGACAACCAAAGAAAAAAGCAAATTAATGTTCCGATAGTAAAAGAAATACCCCAAGCAAATGCTGCTCCAACCACACCAAGGTTTGGCAATCCAAAGCTTCCATTGACAAGGCCGATTAAAAGAAAAACGTTTATGATATTTTGAAAAATCATAATCGCTAAAGGTGTTTTTGCGTCGCCAGCGGCTCTCAAAGCAGCTCCGAAGATAAAAGAAGCTGAAAACATTGCTGAGAAGAGCATTGAGTATTTCAAATAATCAACTGCCAATTCCTTTGATTGCTCATTCAATCCAAATAGTCCAAGGATATTCTCTCCGTAAATCCAACCAATGAAAGTAGTAAAAACTCCCAAAGCTATACCAATCCACAAGGAGTCAAATAAAACTAAAGCGCCTTCATTTTTGTTGCCAGACCCATAAGCTCTCGCGATTAAAGCAGTTGTTCCAGTTGAAACTGCCATGATTAAAGATTGAATAACAAAAAAAATTCTTTGTCCTGTACCAACAGCTGCCAAAGCCTCGGTCCCTAATGCCCCTACTGCCTTGAGACCGACAATTCCAACAGCTGCGAAAAGAATATTTGCCAAAATAGATGGCCAAGCTAACCCCCATATTGATAAAGTTTCAGGGCTTGAAACCTTTTCTATTTCTTCTTGAGAAACTTCAATATCAGATGACTGGTCAATGCTCGCCATAAAATTCCTTATATTTTGATACTTACAAGTTTATTTCAATCCCAAAAGAGAAAATTCTGCCTCTAGGATCTATTTGTCTTGGATCATAACTAAACTCAGGCTGACTATTGACTTTCGGTGCGTCCTCATCGGTTAAATTTAGAATTGAAAAATTCAAGTTATAGTCTAAGTTGTTCATTTTAAAACTTCGCTGATAACCTAGATCATACATCAAAGAAGACTCTACCCTATTAGTATATCCTCCAACAGAAATTGCTCTTGTAAGCAATCTTTTATGGTTATCGTAACCACTTACATATCTGGCATTAAAAGTATATTTATTGAGATTTTTTTCCATTAAAGCAAATAGATTTACTTTATATTCTGGAAGAGAATATCCGTCGATATCATGATTAAATCTTCCAGCTCTTTCTATTGAAGTACCTCCTTGAGTAGTTTCATATTTCATTAAATAGGTACCATTTATCTTATAATCAAATTGCCCATAAATACTGTTGTATTTTCCAGATTCGAAAGAAAAATCTATGCCAGATAAATCTGTCTTTTCTTCATTAATATATTTTACATTAGCTGCAAAAAGTACTCCGGAATTGTAAGTAAAAATTGGATTATTAGGATTTGCAGCATAGAGGGTTTTCGCACTCTCAACTGTCAATCGGTCTTTGTAATCTATTTGCCAGTAATCTAAAGAGATTTTCCTATCTTCATAAAGATAAATAATTCCAAAATTTGAATTTGTTGATGATTGAGGTTTTAGATCCGGGTCTCCTACTTTAGAAACTCGAATAAAAATTCCAGATACGTTACCCAAAGATGTATTTGCAGAATACAGTTGACCTAAAGATGGCATTGCAAAGGAAGTTCCCAGAGAACCTCTTAATATTAAATTATTGTTTACATATTTTTTTAGAGATATTTTTGGATCAAATGAGGATTCGTCGCCAATTTTTTCAAACCTTGCTGAAATTTTTAAATCTAAGTCATTACCTATCTGAGGATAAAATTCAGAAAAAATCGCATATTTTTCTCTGTCAGAATTAACATTTGATCCTCCTCCTAAAAATAATAAATCTGCAGATTTCGTCATTTTACCATCAGCATCAAATTCAACTCTTGCTAAGTCATTCCAAGTTACATCAAGACTTTCTGAACCAGCTTGAAAGCCAACAACATAATTAGCGTCATTTAATTGACCCTCGTAAAGAAGATCAAAAATAGATAATTTTGCTTGATGTACCGAATCTTCGCTTCCTAAAATATAGTTTTTTAATGTTTCTGAATTTTGAGAAGAATCAAAGATATTCCATGTCAAATTATTATTTGGACCTCCAGTATTATTCAGAGCGGCTATCAACCTTGAATTAACAGTATCCGGACGACTCATTGAGTTTTCATGCTCACTATGAGTGAATGTTAATTTCATTTTATCGCTTTTATTTAAATCGATATCAAAATTAGTTGAAAAATGGAATTGATCTATTTCCTTTGGCGATAGTGGAGAAGGAGATGAAGCGCCCAAAGGTCGACCATTCCATTTTACGGGATTATTGAATGGGCTGCCTGCTTTTCCTACTGCTATTACTGGAAATGACAGTGCTGGATAAGATGGAGATTGGGGATTGTCATTTACGTCTACGCTTGAAAAAATAAAAGTTGAGGAAAAACTATATTTCTCGAAGGATTGATTAGCATTTAGATATATCTTTTCATGATCCTCATCATTTGTGATATTAAACCTATCACCGTATAAAAATCCACAATATAATTTTCCATAAGCTGAGTAGTCAGGAATTCCTCCGTTTTGAAGACAGTTAGCATCTTGGATGACATCTCCAGATGAATAAACATTCCCGGCATAAGCTCCTGTACCAGTCGTGCCATCAACTGTTGCTTCAAAGCTATTTCCAAACATACTTACTCCTAACTCAGAGATGCCTTCAATTTTTTTTGAGGGTAAACTAGATCTATCTAAAATCTCTAAACCTAAAACAAAATTAATGTCGTTCAAACTATTTCCGTATAGAAACTCTAATTTCCTTTCATTTTGTCCGTAATGTTGCGTCTTTTGGTTTGCAAATTTTAACTTTCCTCCATTAAAATTTTTATAAGTTAAAAAATTTACCACTCCAGCAATAGCGTCTGACCCGTATAAAGAAGTTGCTCCTTCTTTTAAGATTTCAATTCTCTCAACAGCAATTTGAGGAATTAAATTTATGTCTACGTAGCTATCTCCGCTTTCTGCAGGCAATCCGGCTAAAGTATTTCTCTTGGAATTAATCATTACTAAAGTCGCTGATAAATTTAAACCCCTTAGATTTATGTTAGCCATTCCTTGATCCGTTCCTTCTAATGAATCACTTTGAAAATGAGAGCCGGATGAGGTATGAATGTATTTTCCAATTTCTGCTAGAGAAGAAATATTTAAATTTTCTATTTCAGCCGAAGATAAAACATCTACTGGAGAAGATTCAATAGTTCTGTCTTTTAAATAAGAACCTGTAACCACAAGCTCCTCATCTGCTGAAGTTAAAATTTGAGCATTTGAAATTAAACAAATAATTAGTAAGAAATTTAAAAATCTCATAAAGAATGGATTATATCTTCTTTGAGGTCTATATCTAGTGTATATGTAGATAAGTTATTTATTGACAATTAAATTAAAAAATGAGTATTTTTTAAAAAAAACTTGTAAAAAAAAGCTCTTAACTCTATAATTGCACTGTAATCGTTCATTCCCTGCATTATTTTAATGCAAGGAACGGAAGTAGGAAGATAGGAAAACCTCTTTCTTTTTTTAAAGAAAGGCTAGCAAGTACCGATAAGGGAACGAGACCGAATATCTACCGAAGGAACGCGTTGAGAAGGGTGTGCATCTTAGGGTGCATGTACGAAATCGAAACGAAAACTGGAGGCACGATATGACTACTTATAGAGGTATCAAAGTTACTCCTGAAAATGTCGCTAGAGATGAAAAATCTCCTAAAGCTGGTATTTACAGAGGTATAAAGCACGATGCTGTTAAAAGTGAAAAGTCTAACACGTCAGGTAAAGGAATTTACCGTGGTGTTAAACACGTAGCTTAATTATTAATGGCTTGAAAAAGGGAGACACAGTCTCCCTTTTTTTAAAGAAAAAAGGCAGATCTTTCGATCTGCCTTTTTATTAGGGGGGAGAATTTTACTCTGAAAACTCTGGGTAAGCTGAAACTCCAACTTCCGAAGCATCCATACCTTCCATTTCGTCTTCCATTGTAGGACGAAGCCCCATGATGGCTTTAATGACGAGAAGAGTTGCTCCTGCAGTTATAAAAGTCCAAAGGAATATAGAGACAGCTCCAATTGCTTGCGTGCCGAATGCACCAGCTCCAGATAAAGGAGTTGCCATAATTCCCCAAACACCTACCGTACCGTGAGCAGATATTGCCCCAACTGGGTCATCTACTTTAAGTACTGAGTCAAAGAATACGACTGAAAAATATACAATTACACCACCGATCAGACCAATGATAGTAGCAAGTCCGCCAGAGGGAGTGTCAGGAGCAGCTGTAATTGCAACTAAACCTGCAATCGCTCCGTTAATTCCCATAGTAACATCCATTTTTCCTGTTAATATTTTTGAAATAATAATTGCTCCTAAAACACCACCAGCTGCTGCTGCATTTGTGTTAAGGAAAACTTGGGCGACAGCATTGGCATTGTCCACGGTGTGAACAGCCAATTGAGATCCGCCATTAAATCCAAACCAACCTAACCAAAGAATAAAAGCACCTAAGGCAGCGATTGGAATGTTTGATCCTCTCATGACAGTAACTGATCCATCTGAACCATACTTGCCTGATCTGGCTCCAAGTATTAAAACAGCTGCTAATGCGGCCGAAGCTCCACATAAGTGAACTACTCCAGATCCCGCAAAGTCGGTATAGCCGATAGCGTCTAACCAACCACCACCCCATTTCCAATAACCTTGAACAGGGTAGATAAATCCAGTCATAACAACTGCGAATAAAAAAAACGGTACTAGTCTCATTCTTTCAGCTACAGCTCCAGAGACAATTGACATTGCAGTAGCAACGAAAACAACCTGGAAAAAGAAATCAGCAGCATCGGAATAACCCAAATCATAGTTTGCAGTTAAACCAGCTAAGCTAATACCCCAAGTAGTACCCATACCTGGCAAGTATGCGTTAATAACATCATCACCTGGGTACATTAAATAAAAACCACATGCCAAATACATTACGCATGCAATTGAATATAGACCTAAATTTTTGGTTACAATTTCTGAAACGTTTTTAGAACGCACAAGTCCAGCTTCCAACATTGTGAAACCAGCTGCCATCCACATAACAAAAGCCCCAGAAAGTACTAAATAAAACGTATTTAGTGCAAATTCCATCTCAGTCATTATTTTTCTCCATTATTGCATCTTCGCCAGATTCTCCAGTTCGGATGCGGATTACATCTGAAAGTTCGTTGACGAAGATTTTTCCATCACCTATAGATCCGGTATTAGCCACGTCACGAACAGCCTGAATGATGTTAGGAACATCATCATCTTTGCACGCTACCATTAGCATGCCCTTTGGATTAGTATCAGTTACGTATTGTGAACCTCTGTAAGAACTTGTATGTCCTCTGGAAGCCCCAAAACCTCTAACGTCAAATAAAGTTGCTCCACCAATATTTATTGCAGCTAAAGCGCTTTTCACGACTTCCACTTTTGATGGTCTAACAACAATATAAACAAGCTTCACAAATCCTCCGAAAAATTATTTTACAGAGGCCATTTTTCCCTTTTTTTTAATAGAAAATTTTAAAAGATATTAGATTTGCCTTAAATGTGGGCATTTTTTTTAAAAAATTTTATTTTTGTGCTCTAAAACCGATCTTTGGACGAAAATGGCGTCCCCTAGGGGGATCGAACCCCTGTTGCCGAGATGAAAACCCGGTGTCCTAACCGCTAGACGAAGGGGACTCAAACAGAAAAGGGATTGTATCAGAATGATTTTATTTGTTAAGCGCCTCTTGAATCTTACTTAAGAAACCTCTGAGGATTCCAATCTCTAATTTATCTGGTCTAGCTTTCTTGAGTAATCTTTTGATTCTAGCTTTAACTTGTCTAGAACTATTCTGGTCGTAAAAGTTTAAATCTAACAGTACTTTATCTATGTGCTTGAGCAAAAACTCATCCTCCTTATCCGTACTTTTTGGAACATCTGCTTTAATAAGATTTTTAGAGCTCCCCAAAAACATATTCCTCAACTCGTATGAAATAATTTGAACTGCGTGTGATAAGTTAAGAGAGGAGTATTCTTCACTAGAAGGAATTTTCAAATGCAAATGGCATCTTTGCAATTCTTCATTAGTTAATCCACTTTTTTCTCTACCAAATAAAATACAAATTTTACTATCCATTTTTAAATTTAAATTTTCTTTGATAATTTCATTTGTAAAAACTGTAGGCCACGGAATAGACCTATCTCTGGCACTTGTGCCTAAAACTATAGTTTTTTCGGCTAAAGCATCATCAAGATTCGAATAGATTTTTACGTCATCTAGGATATCACCCGCACCTTTAGCTCTATAGAAAGCTTCATCTGATGGGAAATTACCTGGATTGACTAAACCCAATTTTCCGAAACCCATATTTTTTATTGCTCTTGCACAAGCACCGATATTTCCCGGATGAGAAGTTTCAATAAGAAGAAATTCAACATCGTAACTATTTTTTAAGATTAAATCAGTTTCAGACATTGCAATAGTTTACAATTGTTTCTCGAAAATTATGGAACCAAAAATAAATATAGCTCTCAAAGCAGCTCGTCTTGCTGGAAAAGAAATAAGTAAATTCTCCAGAAGAAAAGATAAGATAAAAATTTCCGAAAAAGGACCAACTGATTTTGTGACTCAAGTAGATCAAATTGCTGAAAAGATAATTATTGAAACGATTAAACTAGCTTTTCCAGATAGTGCTTTTGAAGGAGAAGAATTAGGTAAATCTGGCAAAGAAGATGCCAAGCTTTTATGGGTCATTGATCCTCTAGACGGCACAACAAATTTTATTCATGGTTTTCCTTATTATTCAGTTTCCATTGCCTGCTACGAGGATGGAATATTAGAACACGGTGTAGTTTATGACATAACGAGAGACGATGAATATTATGCATCAAGAGGTAAGGGAGCATATTTGAATCAATCAAGAACAAGAGTTGCAAGCCTTCCTAGTTTAAGAAATTCTTTGATATGTAACTCTTTCCATTATTCTGAAGAATTAGTTCCTAAAATGGATCAAATGAAAGTTATTAGAAATTTATATTCACAAAATTTAACCTTAAGAAGAACAGGCTCAACAGCAATTGATTTGGCCTATGTCGCTTCGGGAAAATTAGACGCTTTTCTTGGATATGGAATGAAACACTGGGATTTTGCCGCGGGTGCCCTTTTAGTCAAAGAATCGGGTGGTTTTGTTACGGATCTATTAGGTAAGGAAAAAATTAATACTAGTCATCATATTATTGCGGCAAATAAAAAATGCAATGAAATAATTCTAAATGACGTTTTAAAAGACTGTTTTAACTAATTAAGGCATTCCATCGTCTAAGACTTCAGTTTTTCTTATCATCAAATCCTCGGAAGTAACTTTCAGAGTCAATAAAGTATTGCATACAATATAAATTGAAGAATAGGTTCCAGAGATAACTCCGACTATCAAGGCAATAGAAAAATTGCTTATAGTTTCTCCACCAAAAATTAGAAGCGCAATCAAAACCAATAATGTAGTCAGGGAGGTTATTAAAGTCCTGCCTATCATTTGGCTAAGAGACCTATTGATAGCAATTTCAGAATTGGATCTCCTCTTTTTTCTAAAGTTTTCTCTGACTCTGTCTGAAACAACTATGGTGTCGTTAAGAGAGTATCCAATTACAGCCAAGATTGCTGCTAAAACTGACAAATCAAAATCTAAAGAGAAAAATGAAAAAAATCCAAGCACAATCACAACATCGTGCACCAATGCCAAAAGTGCTCCGAGAGCAAATTTATACTGAAATCTAAACATGATATAAACCATCATCACTGCCAGTGCAGCCAACAAGCCTAAGCCCCCCTGATCTCTTAATTCAGAACCAACTTGAGGTCCGACAAATTCTTGTCTTCTTACTTCGAAATCAAAATCTTGTTTTAAATTTTGAATTAATACATCTTCATCTATTGAATTATCCCCTCCAGGCACTTTTATGCTTATGTCTCTGTTGGAGCCAAAATAATTTACTTGGAAGTCATTGAGATTCAGCGATTGTAAAAGCCCTCTAACCTCTTCTAGAGAATCTATGTTTTCAGTTAATCTTATTTCGATTAACGAGCCGCCAGTAAAATCAAGTCCGAAATTTAATTTATTTACAAATAAGGAATAAATAGAAATGAAAATTAAAATTATCGACAAAACTGTCGTTTGCCTTCTAATTTTCATAAAACCTATATTAGTCAAATCCATAATTTTTCAATCTCTTTTCTTCTGCCATAAATGAAATAAACCATCATTCGGGTAAATAAAATTGCAGTAAACATCGAAGTAAGAATTCCAATTGATAGAGTGATTGCAAAACCTTGTATTGGACCTGTGCCAACAGCATATAGAATCACTGCAACTATTAAGGTGGTCAAATTCGCATCAATGATTGTTATCAAGGCCCTATCGTAACCAGCTGAAATTGCATCTTGTGGCTTTAAATTATTTTTAAGTTCTTCTCTGATTCTTGAAAAGATAAGCACATTTGCATCTACAGCCATTCCAATTGTCAGAACTATTCCAGCTATTCCAGGTAGGGTTAGAGTAGCAGAAAGAATAGACATTGCTGAAACAATTAAAACTATATTCAAAACTACGGCTAAATTAGCAATTAGGCCAAAAATTTTATAATAAAAAATCATAAATAAAAGAACGAGACCCAATCCCAATAACAAAGATTGTATTCCTAATTTAATATTATCTGCACCTAAAGATGGTCCAATGGTCCCTTCTTCCACAAAGTCCATTGGAGCTGCCAAAGCACCTGCTCTCAAAAGCAAAGCTAACTCTGAAGCCTCTTCTGGAGAGTCCAAACCAGTTATTCTGAATTGACTTGCAAGTGCTGACTGAATAGTGGCCAAACTAATAATTCTTTTTTCAAAAAAATTTATAACTTCTGGAATCCCATTAATTAATTCTGTTCTAGATTTTCTTTCAACAAAAAGAACTGCCATTTTAGTTCCAACATTATTTCTTGTAGATCTGTGCATCTTAGCACCGCCCTCAGAATCCAGGCTTATATTGACTTGAGGAAATCCGTTTTCATCGTAACCGACACTTGCATCTGAAACTTGATCTCCGGAAATTATTAATCTTTTTTCTAAATTAACGTCTCTCCCATTAAAAGGAAATTTATCTATTCTTGATGCTAAAGAGATTCTATTCGCTGCCTCTAATCTAAATTCCAAATTTGCCGTCTTACCAATAATTTTTTTTGCTTCAGCTGTATCTTGAACACCTGGAAGTTGAATAGATATTCTCTTTGCGCCTTGCCTTTGCACAACTGGCTCTGAAATTCCTAATTCGTTTACTCTATTTCTCAAAGTATTGAGATTCTGAAGAACCGCATAATCAATCATCTGTTCTAATTCTTCTTCGGTTAGTCTCAATCTATAATCGGAAGAATTTAAAGACTCCAAATCAAACCCATTCAGGCTTTGAACAGCTTCAGAGAGGAGTTCCTCGTCTTGTTGTGTATTTAAGGAGATAAAAATACTAGTATTTTCTATTTCTAAAGCCCTTGGCTTTAAAGACAAATCTCGTAAAATTCTCTTCAAATTACTTATCGCTGACTCTAATTTGGCCTCTATTAGCAGGTCGGTATCAGCTTCTAATAAAAAGTGCACTCCTCCTCTCAAATCTAAACCTAGTTTCATGGGAAATGCATTGAGGCTTTTTAGCCATTCAGGTGTATTTGGCGCAAGATTTAGTGCAATCACAAAATTGTTGTCTAAACTTTCCTCAAAATGCTGCTTTAATTTAATTTGATCGTCATAATTGTTGGTCCTAAATAAAATTGATTTTTCATCGTTTTCGACAAATGAAAAATTTATTTTCTCTTTCTCGGCATTAGATTTAATTTTTTCTACAACTCTGTCATTAAAACTTCCACCTGAACTATTAAAAGTTATTTGAACCGCTGGATCAGGAGGAAAAATATTAGGCATTGAATAAACAACACCCAATGATAAAACGCCAAATACCAAAAAGATTTTCCAGAACTGAAAACGTAGCACGTTATTATTTATATAGAGTTGATTGTTCCTTTAGGCAAAATACTGCTGACGGCGTCTCTTTTTATTGTAAATTGAGTATCGTTTGCTCTAACCGTCAAAAAGTCATCTGATATCTTAGAAATTGTGCAGACCAAACCGCCAGATGAAATAATCTCATCCCCAACTGCTAAATTATCTATCATTTCTTTTTGAGCTTTAATTCTTTTGTTTTGAGGCCTTATGATTAAAAAATACATTACAGCAATAAACCCTAGTAAAAGAATAAATTGTGGCCCCAAAAAACTTGATGTTTGAGCAGTTAAAATTTCAGTTTCAATCATAATAGTTCCTCTGGTACCGAAGGAGAGACTCGAACTCTCACGCCTTTTGGGCACTCGATTTTGAATCGAGCGCGTCTACCAATTCCGCCACTTCGGCATAATTAGTTGTAAAATTAAATAACACTTTAATTTTAGTGGTTAAATACGTCAAATTTTGAGGAATATTAACACTTTAACCGAGACAAAACTTTATAATGCTTGATTTTCTTATCAGCCCTGATGCAAATTTCGAAATAGAAGAATCTGAAGAATTACTTAAAAAAGAAAAAGTTTTGTATGTTTTATCTTCCGAGTCTAGTTATGATCTTACTGCGCTTAAAAAATGTGCAAAAAAAAATTCTTTTATATTTCCATCTAGAATTAAGAAAAATTTTTTTCAACTCAAAGGTGCTCGAAGGTTATTTCCATGGCAACGACCTAGAAGAAGGCATCCTAGAGAATTGAACGAACTTGCTCATTATCCGGAAAAAGCTGTGAACCGAATTATCATCCCCGTGGATGTTTATTGGGGTAAAGCGCCTGATAGAGAAGATCATTGGGTAAAGCTTTTTTTTAGAGATTCTTGGGAAGGAGCTTCAAGTGTTAAAAATTTATTGAGAGCCATTTTCAATGGAAGACAAGCTATTGTTTATTTTCATAAGCCGTTAGAAGTAAAAGAAATATTTTTAAAAAAAAATGCAAAGCCATCTCAGCTAGTCCTTAAGACAGAAAGGCTTTTAAGAGCAAGATTTAGAAAACATCGACAAGCAAAACTTGGAATTGATATCTCAAGTAGAAGAACCTTGGTGCACGCAATAATTCAATCAAGATCGGTTAAAAAAATTATTGATTTGGAAGCTGGAGAAAATCAAAAAAAGAGGGAAAGATTAAAAATAACTGCTGAGAAATATGCATTAGAAATCTGCTCTAATTTTTCTTATCCAGTAATTTACCTGTATGACAAAGTTTTAAATTGGTTTTGGAATACTCGATATGAAGGTTTGTATTCAATTGGAATAGATCGGATTAAGGATCTAGCAGCTGGAAATACTATCATTTATGCTCCATCTCATAGAAGTCATATTGACTATTTAGCCTTATCGCATCAGCTTTATCTTAATAATTTAATGATGCCTCAAATAGTAGCTGGTAAAAATCTTAATTTACCTATCATTGGTCCTATACTCAGAAATGGCGGAGCTTTTTTTATGAGAAGATCTTTTGGAAACAATAAATTGTACTCTAGAGTCTTTTATGAGCATTTAAGAAAATTATTACAAAGAGGAAGTTCAATCGAATTTTTCCCTGAAGGTGGCAGATCAAGATCGGGAAGATTGCTCCCGCCAAGACCGGGCATAATCTCAATGTTAATTAGAGCTTTTCAGGATATGGATGAAAAGCCTGTAAAGTTTGTTCCTATTTCTATGAACTACGAAAAGGTTTTAGAAGGGAACTCTTATCATAAAGAAGCGATGGGCGGCACCAAGAAAAGAGAAAGCTTGCAATCTATTCTTAGAGTGGCAAAAGACTTTAGAGGTTACCTTGGGAATGCATACTTACAAATAGGAGAGCCCATAGACCTCAAAGAATTCTTGGATAATAATTTTGAAAATTGGGCAGACAATATTATTTCTGAAGATCTAGATAACTCTCCAACTCAACAATGGCTTTATTATCTAACTCCTAGACTTGGGAAGGAAATAATGAAAAATATCAATAAAGCAACTGTAGTAACGCCAAGCGCTTTATTTGCCTCGGCTATTTTAAACGCAAATAAATTCCGTCTTTCTAAAGAAAAACTTAAATCAAGAATTTCTCTTTATACAAACTTAATAAAGTTATCAGATTATTCGGAACAAATTAGTATTCCTGAATGTGATCCTGAACAAGTTTTACAAAAAGTCGAAAAGCTTCAATTAATAAACAAATTATCAAAATCAAAAAAAATACAACTCAATTTTCAGCAGGCGGCGATGTTGAGTTTTTATAAAAATAACATTTCTCACCTATTGATTTTAGATTCTATGATTTGCGGAATGTTTCAATTTAGAGAATCAATTGAAAAACATGAAATTTTTGATTTAACAAAGACTCTTTATCCATTTTTTGCAGAAGAGTACTTTTTGCCCTGGAATTTTGAAGAAATTGAAACTCAGATAGACAAATCTATCAAAAAACTCGTTGATAATAATTTGTTAATTATCAAAGAAAATGAAGTTAGAAGGCCTAATGTAAACTCTGAAGAATTTATTGAGTGTCAAGCGCTTGGAAGAATTGCACAAAGAAGCATAGATAGATTTTATATTTTAATGTTGCAGCTATGGCGTAATGAAGACTCGCATATTTCAATAAATGAATTGGAAAAAAAATGCCGCAAGATTTCTAAGAATCTCGAAGCACGGCACAGTTGGTTAATGCCCGAGTTTTCGGAAAAGTGGACATTTGATTTATTCATAAATCATCTCATTGAAGCAAAATTTGTCAAAAAAGATGAAAAAGGATTTGTTTATCCCCTAAACATTACTAAAAGAATAGAAGACGATTTTAAAACTTTTATAACTCCTGAATGGCGAGAAGAACTATTCAACTTAGAGTAATTTTTTTGATATATTTAATTGATGAAAATTACATTTCCACCTGTCATTTTGTTAGCAAGCATTGTTCTGCAAATAATACTTTTATTTTCTTTCCCCATATCCGTTGATTTAAGTTCTTTGTTAGGTTTAATTCTTATTCTTTCTGGTATCTCTTTGGTTTTTGTAAGCTTAAGATTTATGAGAAAAATGAAAACAACTTTTATTCCAGACGGAACACCAGAAGTACTTATTTCATCTGGTCCTTTTAAATTTTCAAGAAATCCAATCTACTTGGGTATGTTGACTATTTTAGTGGGTTTAGCATTCTTAATGTCGTCTTTGTCAGCAATTATCATTGCAATAGTATTTGGGACGATCATTAATTTCACTTGGATTGCCCATGAAGAAAAAAAACTTCATGAATTGTTTTCAGAAGATTGGGAAAATTACTCTTCTAAAGTTAGAAGGTGGATTTAAAGCCCTCTTCTATCGAAAACTTCTAAAGATACAACCTTTCCTTTGATCACATAAGACGGCTTGATTAACTGTTTGGTGTTGCTTAATTTATGTCTTTTAATAACTATTAAGCCTGCTGAAGAATTTATTGAAGCATCAATAATTTCTCTTTCCGGGGAGCTGGGAATGCATTTTCTCAAAAATTGAATCTCTTTTTTTGCTAAGGATTTACTATTAACTTCAAACATTGGATCTATAAATAAAATATCCTTCTGAGTGAATGTATTAAAAGTTTCTAAAGAATTTAAATTAATTAATTTTAAGTTTTCTTTTTTTGAAAAATTCATACAGCTTTTAGTAAACTCAAATAACCAGGATTCCTTTTCGTAAGCTATCACTTCGAATCCCATATTTGCAATGCAATAAGCATCTTGACAATACCCAGCGGTTAGATCATAAACTTTGCAAGACTTATCAAATTTAGAAAAACATTTCTTTAACAAACCTCTGTCGCTCTTTTCTTTTTCCAATAAATGAAAATTTAAGAAAAAAGGTTTTGAATTTTTATCGTCCAAGTCTTGAAGTAAAATTTGATCTTTAGTAATCCAAATTACTAGTTTGGAGCCCTTTTTAATTCTAATTTGCCTTGGAGAGGCAAAAGTTAACTCATGCTTATCTGCAAATTGTTGTGCGAGTTTTTTTTCTTCGATTTTTAAGTATGAAACATAAGGATGATTCATCTTTAAAAAATTAAAATAAAGCCAGCGAGGAAAAGCCTATAAATTCCAAAAGGAGCAAAGCCTATTTTTTCAATTAATTTTAAAAAAATATGTATACAGCTTATTGCGCTTATAAAAGAAAGAAAAGCAACATAGCTGAGTTCAAAATAATCAACCTCGAAAGTCGCTTGGCTCAAGTCAATCAATTCTCCCAAGAATACAATCGATAAAGTTGGAACTGCGAGCAAAAAACTAAATCTTGCCGCATCAAACTTTGTATAACCTAAAGCAAGAGCGGCAAGCATTGTAACTGCTGATCTTGATGATCCCGGAATCAGAGCAAAAATCTGAATACCGCCAATTAATAAAGAGTCTTTTAAGGAAATTTGAAAAAGATTTTTTTGATTACTTGAAAATTTATCACTAAAAATTAAAGCAATTCCAATAATAAGAGTGCTCCAAAAAATAACTTCTTCAGATCTAAAATTCAACTCAATTAAATCTTTAAAGATGAAGCCAATAATTGCAATTGGCATAGTAGCGAGAAGTAAATTTAAGCCCAAGTTATTTTTCTCATACAAATTAAAAGTTTTAATAACTTTTTGTAGGTCTTCACGAAAATAAAAGATTACGGCTAATAAAGTTCCAAAATGCGCAAAAATATCTACAGTAATTCCTTGATCAGGCCAACTCATAAAAGTTGAAACTAAAATCAAATGAGCAGAACTAGAAATAGGTAAGAATTCTGTAAGGCCTTGTATTAAAGATAAAATGGTAAGTTGAATTAGTTCCATTTCAAACTCTTTTCCATTGACTTTCACCAGAAAGATAATTGATTGTTACTTGTTCAGCGGGAACAAATTTTTGATTAAGAATTAAATCAGCAGCTATATTGAAACTGAAGTTTGCCTTAGGAGCAAAATCATAGATAATTTTTTTTTGTAAATCCTTTTCAATAAAATGCATGGCATTGCCAATAAAAGAAAAATCCTCTGGAAAAGAATTAACTAATTCATTGATTTCGTCTTTATGGATGGAATAATCAGGTTTCAAGTTTACAGCAATGTTTTTGGAACATTTATATTCTCCAACATATAGCTCTTCCATATGTGCATCGTTTATGACTACAATATTCTTAGAATTTAATTTTTCAAAGGCTTGTTGAGCTGTAATTCTCAAACTAGAAATTGGAATGATAGGTACTTTCAAACCATAGCCAAGACCTTGCACAACAGAACATCCCACTCTCAGACCAGTAAATGATCCGGGTCCACTACCAAAAACGATGTAATCTAAGTCTTCTTTGCTAATCCCGCTTTCTTGCAAAGCCGTTTTAATAAATTCAAAAATAATTTCTCCGTGTGTATTAGGAGCATTATTTTCGTATAGTTGTGTTTCTAAGTGATCTGTTTTTATACAAACAGAACAACAAGCACTCGAAGTTTCTATCGATAAAATATTTGGCAAAAATTCAATCCTCTAATGCAGCATGTATTTGAAGGCTTACTTTCTCCATAGTCTTAGAACCATCTATCTCAATGTATTTTAAATCCGTTTGAACGGATTTCGATCGATAATAAACAATCAAAGGGTTGGTTTGTTCCCAATAAACATCTAATCTATTTTTTACCGTCTCAGGTTTATCGTCATCTCTTTGTATCAGTGGCTCACCCGTGACATCGTCCAATCCATCTTTTTCTGGAGGGTTAAATTCAAGGTGATAACTTCTGCCAGAGGGTTGATGGACTCTTCTTCCAGACATTCTGTTTATAATCAGCTCATCTTTTAATGTAAGCTCTAAAACGACATTAACAAATATTTCCTGATTTTCCAGAGCATCAGCTTGCGGAATAGTTCTTGGAAAGCCGTCGAAAAGGAAACCATTTTTGCAGTCTTCTTCTTTTATTCTGTCTTTGACTAAACTAATGATTACATCATCTGAAACAAGGTTTCCAGCATCCATAATTTCCTTTGCTAGTTTTCCAGTAGCCGTTTCGTTAGCTATGGCCTCTCTCAACATATCCCCAGTAGATATATGGGGAATAGAAAAGTTTTTACATATGATTTCTGCTTGAGTGCCCTTACCTGCTCCCGGAGGACCTAAAAGGATTATTTTCATAATTTTATTTCCTAACTAATTATCGCCTGTGCAACTGCAACTGCTAAATTGTCAGTATCACTTAAGCTTAAAGAAATAGTATCAATGCCTTTTTTATTGGCAAGTTCTTTTGCTTTGCCTTTTAGTTCAACTTTTGGGGGCCCATATCTTCTAAGAACTACAATATCTTTAGGTCTTACCCCTTGACTAAAACCAACTCCAAGAACCTTTGACACAGCTTCTTTTGCTGCGAAATTCTTAGCAAGAAAGTTTGGTTTAGCTCTGTACGATTTTTTATTAAATTGTTCAATTTCAAGAGGATCATAAATCCTTGTTAAAAATCTCGAGCCAAAGTTTTTATAAGCTTTCCTTAGACGTTCAACTTCTACTAAATCGATTCCAGAATTTATTTTCATAATCAGTTTGAGTTCACCCAGATTGGTGAAGACCAAGCTCTCTCTTGTATTATTTCATCAATTCCCTGCCTTGGCTCATAATTATTTTTTATGGCATCCCATGTTGACCACCTGCAAGTTGGATTTTCTAAAACTCTTACATAGTAAAAAGTTTCAATTTTTGGGTCGTATTCTTCGTCAACCCAAACTGTTTTAAGCTCGCTTGCACCTTTATCTTCAGAAAACTCACAAGTGTCAGTACTAACTGTTGCATTGTTCGATTCACATAATTTAGACATAGGGTCTGGCTTTAATCCATCAGAACAAACTACGTCTATTAAATACTCTTTGGTTTCTCTGTCTTGTTCGCTATAAAAACCCTTTATGATTTGAATCCTTTGTAATGGTGCACTATTTTTATCTCTCTGAGCCCAAATAATAAAAGAAGGTTTTTTTACTCCTGATAAAATTAGATCACTCCCCATAGAAACACCGTTTTCATAAATTTTTGAAATAAATTCTTCATCGTTAAAATCAAGATTAATTAAATTTTCACCGGCAAAAAATCTTAATCTTATTCTTGTTCCTGAGGTGGCATAAGTCTCTTTATTGGATAAAGCTTCAAAAATAGAATCTCTAGTATTTGCTTTTGCCCAAACCGCTGCAAGTCCCCCAACAGAATTAGAAATTGTTTCACCACCGCTATAAAAACCTTGATCATCTACTGCGATAAAATCTGAGTTTTTTATATCTTCAGTTAGTGTTTCATTTGAAATAGGAATTGATCCTCTTACTTCAGGTGATGTAAGAATAGCTGCAGTTCCAACATTGTCAGATTCGTCAAAGATATAAGCGCCGTTGTGTGTGTCCGTAGATCCAATAAATCCAATTTTAAAAGGATTACCTCTTTCCTCATGGTTTAATGCTAGTCCTTTTTGCAAACCTTGCCTAACGTAACTTCCATCTGGCTCTGAATAAGCTGTTCGTTTGCCTTTTCTAGAATTTACGATTTCAAAATTTGCCCATTTATCATTTGGGGATAATCGTGGATGAGTTTCAGAAGTTCCTTTAATTTGAGTAATTTCAACTATTGGCTCGTTTCTCATTCTTTGAATGGAATAATCTTTATCTATTGGATTCCCATCAAATTTATATTTTTTAAAAACTTGGCCATTTGAACCATTTGGATTATGTGGAATGGCCAAGCTATCTAAACCATCTGATCGAAGTCCATCCATCCAGTTCCAAAGTTCTTCTGGATTATTTGAATCAAAAGAAGAGAAAGGTCTTTTCGGCGCCTTTGAAGATTTAAAGATTACATTTCGATGATAAGAAGCACTTTCTGGCTCTTGGTTTCTAACTGTCCACTCGTAAGCATTGAAAGTAGTAAATTTTCCTGGATCATTATGCTCCTCAGCTGCCTCCATAATTTTTTTCCAAGCAGATAAATGCTCTTCATGATCATAAGCAGCGGAAGCAAAAATAAAATTTTGAGCGAAAAAAGCTCTCATAATATCTAAAATACTTCCTCGTTCTCGGGGAAATCCCCCTGAATCTCCTCGAATATCGTTAAATAACAAAAATCTGTTAAATGCTGATTCGGGACTTAAATTTTCTGGTCTGTTTAGATTGTGATAAGGCTTGGCCTTTGGATGTCTTCCAACATCTGAAGTTGGATCAGCCCATAGATTTGCCATGCCCAAAAGAATGGCGTGATCAGTTACCGCGTAAAAATCCAAGGGTTCAGCTAAAGTCATATCTCTAACTCCATTGGAAATAGTTTCCCCTTTTGCAAATCTATAACTCATGTCTGGTGTGACGTTGGTACCTAGGAGATAAGCATCAAAAGAGTATTTGGTGTGCACATGCAAATCTCCAAAATACAGATTTCTGTCCTGATTCAAAGGAATATCCGCAACTTCTTTATTTAAGGAAAAATCTATAATTTGATCGTATTCTTTAGTGCAGCTATTTATAAACAAAATGCTCAAAAAAATTAAAAATTTTTTCATTTAAAAACCTCTCTTGAAGAAATTGGTTTTTCAAGAACATTTTCGATGGCTGCTCTCATTATCATTTTTAAAGAAAATCTAGTTTCCGTATCAGAAAAGTTATTATTGAGAAAATTGATTAAATGTAATCCTAAAATTTTTTGCCCCATTTTACCTTTTATAAAGCCTGATTGAGGATTAAAAGAATAATATGATTTGCTATCAATATTTTCCCCTTCAATATCTTGGTCTAGATTAAATCCGTATCCAAGTTCGCTTATCAAGTTATATTCAAAGTGTCTTAACTTAAGTTCAACCGAATATTTGTCATTCTCATCAAGAAATTTAAAAATCTGCAAGATATTTTCATAAACTTCAGGCATTGGTTCGTAAGATTCTAATAATTTTAAAATTATTTCATTTAAATAAAGGTAAATCTTAAAATTATTTCTTTTTATGTCTAGAGTTTCTAAAGATTCGCAACTTGTAAGAGTTTTTAGTTCATTCTTGCCAGAAAAGGCTATTTTAAAAATAGCGCCCGGAACAGTTAATGCTTGGAATTTGCTTTTTTTTGATCTTGCGCCTTTTGCGACAGCAGATACCTTTCCAAATTCTTTTGAAAAGAAGACGCACAATAAACTAGTCTCTTTGAATTTAGTTGCGTGCAATAAGAAAGCGTCTGATTCCTTATAATTTGATTTCAAAAATTGTCTCCATAACCAAATTTATTCATCGTATTAATATTATTAGTCCATTTTTTACTTACTTTTACAAATAACTGAAGATTTATTTTCCTTTTTAACTCAGCTTCTAAATCCTTTCTTGCAGAAGTACCTATAGCTTTAATCATAGATCCTCCTTTGCCGAGGATAATGCCTTTCTGGCTTGAGCTTTCAACAACTATATTTGCATAAATGGTAATCAATCCCTTTTTTCTGTCGACTTTATCTATTGATACGTTCAATCTATAGGGTAATTCATCACCTAGTCGGTTGATAGCCTTTTCTCTTATGATTTCTGATATAAAAAAATTTTCCGGGAATTCTGTTACTGAATCCTCTGGAAAATGAAAAGGTCCTTCTGGAAGAGCTTTTTCTATTTCATTAGTTAATGTTTCTAGATTATTTTTACGTAAAGCAGAAATAGGAATTACCGACAGAAAATTAAATTTTTGTTGTATTTCGTCTATTAATGGAAGCAACTCTTCTTTTTTTTCTAATCGATCCATTTTATTAATCGCGAGGATAACAGGTTTATTTAGATGCATAAGATTATTCAAGATATCTTTTTCTTCTTTAAGCCACTTTGATCTATCTACGACAAAAACAACTAAATCTACCTCTTCGTAACAATGTCTTGCTAACTTATTCATGTATTTGTTGAGAGCTCTTTTATAACCCGAATGAAAACCCGGCGTATCTAGATATACGATTTGAGATTGTTGACTCGTTGAAATTCCTAAAATTCTATTCCTGGTTGTTTGTGGCTTCCTCGAAGTAATGGCAATTTTTTTTTCAATTAAAGAATTAATCAATGTGGACTTGCCAACGTTTGTTCTTCCACTGATAGATACAAAGCCAAATTTTTTATTACTCATGAGAATTAATTATTTTTTCTAATAAAATTGCAGCGGCTTTTTGTTCAGCGTCTTTTTTATTTTTTCCGTTTGCCTCACTGAAAAGATTAAGCTCTTTCACTTCACAAAAAACTTTAAACATTCCCTTGCTTGTGTTTTTCAATTGATAAACTGGGAGATTAATTTTTCTTTGTTGTAGCTCTTCTTGAAGAAGAGTTTTTTTATCTTTAATTTGATTTAATGTTAAGGTTCTAATTTCTTCTTTCAGAAAGTACATTACTACAGTTGCAGCTTTATCGAAGTTTTCGTCAAGATAAATTGCCCCAATTATTGCTTCAAAAGCATTTCCAAAAATAGAGATTTTTTTATTTTCCTGGTTTGAAAGAGATTTTCCCGTAATTAGATAGCTTTCTAATTCTATGTTGGATGCTAATCTTGATAACGTATCTCTGCTTACAAGTTTCGCTCTTAATATAGATAAAGAGCCTTCATCTAAATCAGAAAAGTTTTTAATTAAATGTTCAGAAACAGCAAGGTTAATTACCGCATCCCCCAAAAATTCAAGTCTTTCATTATTATCTTTTGACTTACTACTATGTGTGAGAGCTTTTGTTAAATAACTTTGATTTTTAAAAGAATAATTTAATGTCTTTTCAAGACTATTTAAATTGTTTGTCATTTTATGAATTTATTTCTAGAAAATTTTGGAAGACAGCCTAAGCATTCCCAATGCATCCAAATGAAGCTAGCTTTTCCTGAAACATCTTCTTCTGAAACAAATCCCCAACTTCTGCTATCAAGACTGTTATCTCTATTATCTCCTGAAACAAAGTAATGTCCTTCAGGAACTTTCCATGAATTATTTAAATTTCTATTCTTGTCAGTTTGTCGAACTAAATAATCTTTAGAAGCTTGTGTCTCTTTAAAAATAAATTCATTTGATTCTTGGTTCATAAATTTCTTTTTCAATGGCATGCCATTTATAAAAAAGTTTTTGTTCTGATAAACAACCTCGTCTCCAGGCAGTCCAACTACTCTTTTAATGTATTTAACTCCCAGCTCAGTACAACTTTCATAATATCTTTGCCAATTGAATCTCTGTTGATTTGATAATAAATCAAGACTATCGGGATAAGCGCTTTTTAAATTAGAAGAACAAACTGTATGTTTGGGGGTAAAAACGATCACATCGCCTCTTTGAGGAGAACCAATATTAAATAATGTTTTGTTGCCAATAGGATTTTTCAAGCCATAGCTATATTTATTCACTACCAAAAAATCTCCAATTTCTAACTGCGGCAACATAGATTCAGAAGGAATTTGAAAAGGCTCAAATATAAATGATCTAAAGATCGTAATAAAAAAAAGGATAGTAAAAAAAGACCTTCCTTCTTTTTTTAAACTATGAAGATTAAAAAAAGCACTTGTTACCCAAACTAAAAAGGCCAAAGCAGTTATAGATACTAAAACGTAGCCAAAATCTAAATTTAATTTGAAAATTGCATAAAGAGCTAAAAGCGGAAAAGGAAAAGATATCCAATTAATGATCTTATTAAATTTTCCTTCTAGTTTTGTCTCGGAATAAACCCAACCAAAAAAAAGCCCAGATAGAATAAGAATTGAAATAATTAGCAACAATTCAAAATTCATTTAGTTACTCGCAGAACTGATAAAAAGGCTTCTTGTGGAACTTCAACTTTTCCAATTTGTCTCATTTTTTTCTTTCCTTTTTTTTGTTTTTCTAAAAGTTTTTTCTTTCGAGTTACATCTCCTCCATACAATTTGGCAGTTACATCTTTTCTATATGCTTTAACAGTTTCTCTAGCTAAAATTTTACTCCCAATTGCGCCTTGAATTGCGACATCGTACATTTGTCTTGGAATAACTTCTCTTAACGATTTAACGATTTCTCTAGCTTTATAATCTGCTTTTGATTTGTGCACCATAAAATTAAGCGCGTCGACTTTTTCGCCATTCAGTAAAATATCTATTTTTGTAATATCACTTGGTTCAAACCTTAGGAAATCATAGTCCAATGAAGCGTAACCTTTACTAGATGACTTTAATTTGTCAAAAAAATCTAAAACTATTTCATTCATGGGCATTTCATAAATAAGTTCAATCTGTCCTCCAACATATCTTAACGATTTTTGGACTCCTCTTCTTTCGATGCAAAGTGAAATTACATTACCAATATATTTTTCTGGAACGAGAATTGTTGCTCTTGCGATAGGCTCTCTAACTTCGTTTACGTTACTTTGATCTGGATATTTGCTAGGATTTTCTACTTCAATAAGATTTCCTAAGGTGTCTTCTATTTCGTAGATAACTGTTGGGGCTGTTGCTAAAAGCTCTATTCCATGTTCTCCCTGAAGCCTTTCTATTACAATTTCCATGTGTAATGTACCCAAGAATCCGCACCTAAAGCCCGAGCCTAATGCTTGCGATTGTTCTGGTTGAAAAGTTAAAGCTGCATCATTTAAAGACAATCTTTCTAGAGACTCTCTAAATAATTCAAACTCAGAGGAATCAAGAGGATATAAAGCTGCGTATACCTGAGGTTTAACCGGTTTAAATCCAGGAAGTGCTTTTTCATGATCGGGATGAGTAATGGTGTCACCAACTGGCGCCCCTCTTATATCCCTTACTCCTGCACAAATAAAACCAACCTCTCCTGCTTTTAATTCTTTTTTTTCTAATCTTTTGGGAGTAAAGACACCTATTTTTTCTGCTATGTGAACGTTTTTATTAGAACTAAGTTTAATTTTTTCTCCAGCGACCAAAATTCCATTTACAACTCTTACCAGGGAGACTACTCCCAAGTATTGATCAAACCAAGAATCAATTATTAAGGCTTCTAACTTATCATCTATGTTTCCTTCAGGTTGAGGTATGAAAGAAACTAAGATATTAAGCAATTCCTCTATACCATCTCCGTTTTTTGCGCTTATCACTGGTGCTTTTGAAGCGTCTATCCCAATTATTTCTTCTATTTCAGTTTTAACTCTTTCTGGATCAGCCTGAGGTAGGTCAACTTTATTTAACACCGGCAAAATACTTAATCCCTGATCAATTGCGTTATAACAAGTTGAAAGTGTTTGAGCCTCCACGCCTTGAGAAGCATCAACTAACAAAATTGCTGCTTCACAGGCTGCCAAAGATCTTGAAACTTCGTATGCAAAATCAACATGTCCTGGCGTATCAATTAGATTAAAATTTATGATCTCTTCGCTTGTCTCGAACCTTAATGCAACAGATTGAGCTTTAATAGTAATTCCCCTTTCTCTCTCAATATCGAGAGAGTCAAGAACTTGCGCCTGCATTTCTCTATTGCTCAAACCTCCACAAAATTCAATCAAACGATCAGCTAAAGTAGATTTCCCATGATCAATATGAGCAATTATTGAAAAATTTCTAGTGGACTCCTTTCTTTCATGCTTTGGCATGAGGCGATTATGTCTTATTTTTGGATTTTTAGCGTCAGAAAAGTACCGTTTCCATTTCTAATAATTCTTACTGGAACGCTCGAACCATTTTTAAGAAAACTAACTATTTTTCTATAATCATTTAAGCTTTTAATTTCTTTCTGTGCGATGGAAGTTATTATGTCTCCAACCTGAATCCCTGCTTCCTGAGCAGGCCCTGGGTAAACTTCTTTAACAAGCACTCCATTAGTGATGTTAAACCTCTCTTGATCTTCAGAAGAAATTTCATCTATCGAGCTAACAACTATTTCTAATTTATTTCTTTTTTTAGATTTCTCTGCAATTATCGGTTGATTCGGATCAATTTCCTCTAATTGTCCGACTTTCACAGAAATAATTTTTTCTTTTTTATCCCTAAATATTAAAGCTTGGACCTTTGCATCTGGTTTTATTCTTCCAACAATTAAAGGTAAATCGCCTGAATATACTATTTTCTTTCCGTCGAATTCTAAAATCACATCACCATTCTTAAAGCCTGCTTTCTCTGCGGGGCTATCTTTAATTACGCTGCCAATCAAAGCTCCTCTGGGTGTGCCTAATTGGAAAGAATCAGCTAAATCTTTGGTAATTTCTTGAACACTAACTCCTAACCAGCCTCTAGCAACAACTCCTGTTTCTATGATTTGATCAACTATTTCTTTTGCATAGTTCATCGGGATAGTAAAAGAAATTCCCATGTAACCGCCAGAACCAGAATAAATCATTGCGTTTATTCCGACGACATCACCATTCATATTAAAGAGAGGACCTCCTGAATTACCGGGATTAATAGCAACATCGGATTGAATAAAAGGAATATATGATGTTTCTCGACCGGGAACACTTCTCGTTTTTGCACTTACTATTCCAGCTGTTACGGAAAAATTTAATCGGTATGGTGAACCAATAGCAACAACCCAATCTCCAACTTTAACTTCATCTGAATTTCCTAAAATTAAAAAAGGTAAATCTTTTTCTGAATCAATTTTAAGCACTGCAACATCTGCTTTTTTGTCGCTCCCTATTAGTTTGGCCTTGAACTCTCTTCTATCATTCAAACTGATTGTTATTTCAGAAGCGTCTTCAATTACGTGATGATTAGTAAGCACATAACCATCAGAGGAAATAATAAATCCTGATCCACCAGATTGAATTTTTCTTTCAGGCGGGTTTCTTTCTTCAAAAGGAAAATTAAAGAAATCTTCAAATGGGCTTCCTGGAGGAAAAGGAGATCTAGAACCATTCATGCCATTCCTTGAAGGAATTGTTTTTACTACACTGACGTTTACAACAGCCGGCGAAGTATACTCCGCTAAAGATGAAAAATTAGGTAAGTCTTTTGAATCTATCCCAGAAAAAGAGAAGGCTGTTGACGAAATTAAAAAAAATATTAAGTTTAAGCTTCTCCTAAGCATATAAATTACAAATTTTATTTTTTAAAAAAGGTGTTGGAAATTTTTATTAACTTACTATTAGAAATTTGATCGCTAGAAACATTTAGGACAATTGGTTCATTTCCAGCTTTTGTGTGAAGTGTTATTCCACTTTCAAGTAAATTTAATTTTTCTCTCTGAGGCACGTCGTTAAAAAAGACTTTAATTTTCACTGCTTCGTTGCCAGCTAATTGATAATTAGCTTCTAAAGCGTTTTCAGACACCATTCTATAATTTTTTAAATTACCATTAAAATTAGAACCCAGATCAACAAGAAGAGCTTCGTTTCCTGGTGAAGGTAAATTTTTGTTAAAAGTTTTGGAAGAATTTGTTTTGGAGAAAGAGTCTGAAGGAGAAAAGTTATTTAGATTGAGTAGAGGAGATGAAAGAACTAGGAAAAAACCTAATAAATAACAGCAAGCCTTTAAATAATGTGTAGGGAAAAAATGTGAAATATGCCAGGGTTTTGTATTTAAAAGAGAACTTGTTTGAGAGGTTGAGTTTAAATGGATCATTACTGAGGAAGAGATATCAAGGGCTGGATCTATAAGCTCCCCTTTTAGAGCTGCCCTTTGCTTATTCATCCTAAGCCAAAGAGCTTTCATATGAGGATTGCAGTCAATTTCGTCTACAAGCCTTTTGGTTTCGAATGGAGTAACTTCTCCATCCATTAACATTGATAATCTTTCTTCTAAAGTTTCATTCATATTTTCTAGCCTCAAAATTAGACAGGTTATATTTCGAAAAAGTTTGATCTAGCATCTCACGCCCTTTGTGAATCCTGGATCTCACAGTACCTATAGGACAACTGAGAACCTTGGCTATTTCTTCATAGCTAAGCCCATCAAATTCACGCAAACTTAATGTTACTCGAATATCTTCAGGCAAATTTTGCAAAGCCTTATTAATTTCAGATCTTAACTGCTCAGCTTGAAGAATATTTTCTGGATTTTCAGACGTCGTAGCAGATTCAGATAATAATTGGTCGGTCGTGTCATTATCGTACACTTCCGATGCTCGAGCTTTAGTCGAGATTACGTTCTTAGCAGTATTTATAGCTATTCTGTAAATCCAAGTGTAAAACTGGCTATCACCTCTAAATTTTTCTATATTTTTATAAGCTTTTATAAAAGCTTCTTGAGCTATGTCCTGAGCAAGCTCAAAATCTTTCAAAAATTTGTAGACAGAAAAGACCAATCTGTCTTGATATTTCAAAACAAGGGTATTGTAGGCCTTCTTATCGCCCTTTTTGACCAATTCTATAAGAGCTATTTCTTTGTCCATTATTGTCCTTTTTCAGTTTGACAGGTGCATTGTGCATAAGTTCAGCTAAATTTCATTAGAAAATTCAATTATTTTCGAAATAATTTTTTTAAACTTTTCTGAGGATTGTATTTTTTTATATAGAATTAAATCTGCTAAATCTATATCTTCGAACTCTAATAACTCCAAAAAAAGAATTTTTTCTAATTCTTCAAGTTGTTGAAATTTTTTTGTTACAAATGGAACTAAAATTTGGTCCAATTCATTCAGACCTCTTCTGCTTTTAAACATAGCCTTATCGAGTAAAAATGAGCTCTCTTTTTTGTCCATTAAATTGTAAAATAAAGACTGAACATGAATATTTCTTCCTCAGACTCTATTATACAAATTTCAGGTGTTGATTCTGCCGAATTTCTTCAAGGTCAAATTACTAATGACATAAATTTTGCGTCAGAAAGCAAAATGTCAATCAGTGCTATTTGCAATGTGAAAGGCAGAATAATAGCGGTTTTTAAAATTTTAAAAACTGGTTCAGGTTTTTTAATTTTTGTTAACAATACTGTAGCAAGAAAATTTAAAAATCATCTAGAAAAGTACGCAGTTTTCTTTAAAACAAAAATTGAATTTATAGATAACGCAATAAATGGCATCGAAATAATTCCATTATCAGATTGGAAACTTGATTGCATTGAAAAAGGTTTTGTTGAAATAAACGAGTCAATTTCTGAAGCTTTCACTCCGCATGAATTAAATTATCAGAATTTAGGTCTAATTAGTTTTGAAAAAGGATGTTTTACTGGTCAAGAAGTCATTGCAAGGATGCATTACAGAGGCAAACTTAAATTTAGTCTTGCAAAATTTAGTGTCAACGACGAAAACTTTTTAAAAGAACAAGATTATGTTTTCGATAAAGACGGTAAAAAGTTAGGGCAAGTCGTCTCCGAAGAACGAAATAAAGGTTTGATAACTTTTAAAGACAAATCTGCTATTAAGAAAGAGTTATTTGATAAAAATCTTAAAAGAATTAAATTTTTAAATATCGAATCTATATAATTTTCCAATTTATCTCTTTTCTTCCTGAGCTTTTTAAAAAAGCATTGCATTTGCTAAAGTGTTTGCAACCAAAAAAGCCTTTATAGTAAGAGAGTGGCGATGGATGAGAGGCTTCAAGAACAAAATGTCTTTCTTGATTAATAAATTTTTTCTTATTAACGGCAAATTTCCCCCATAACATAAAAACAATATCCTTTTTCATATTGAAAGATTTAATTATGTGGTCCGTAAATTCTTCCCATCCAAACTTTAGGTGGGAACCGGGAATGCCTTGCTCTACTGTTAGAGAAGAATTTATCAAAAGTACGCCTTGTTTTGCCCAATCAGATAAATCTCCATTCGTACCATTTTTTATTCCCAAGTCTTCTTCAATTTCTTTGTATATATTTTTTAATGAAGGAGGCAAAGCCTGATTCTTTTTCACAGAGAAACATAAACCGTTTGCTTGGTTAGGATTATGGTAAGGATCTTGTCCTAAAATAATTACTTTAGTTTTTTCTGGAGACGTTAATTCAAAAGCTTTAAAGATTTCTCTTTCTGAAGGAAAGATTTTTTTGTGAAGTGCTTTTTCTTCTTTAAGTCTCAGTTTCAACGATAGCATATACTCTTTTTTTAGCTCATTTGATAAAAAATTTTCCCACTCTTTTGGTATAGCAAAATCCATTTATATATCGTAACAAAGAGATTTTTTTTATCCACAGAATCTGTGGATAAGTCTTTGGATAAAAAAATCTTTTTAACTGAGGCCCTTATGTAAAAGGGACTCAACTTAAATTGGTTAAAAAATGATCAATATAAAAAAAACAATAAAATCAATAGTTTATAAATGCATTATAAAAGTGCATGGCTATATCATTGATGGAGTTGAAATTTTTTGAATTTGAAGCAGTTTGATGAGTTTGTGTGTAACTTGAGCAAAATATTTAAAAAAAAATATAAAAAAAAAATTTTTTATTGATAAATAATCTTATAAATTAAAAAAAAATGTTGCATTTTTCTATTAAAGAAAAATTAACAGGTTAAAGTATTTATTTTAGGGGAACTGGGCCACCAAGGTGCATCCCCCCATCTAACAAAAGAGTTTCGCCTGTTGTTGTGACAGCATCCTCAACAAAATATATGATTGAATCAGCTACTTGATCAGCAGTAACTGTTAATTTTAAAGGTGTAGATTTTTCTGTTGCTTCTTTAACCATCTCGTAAACTTCATCTCCAAGACCATTCCTTAACCAATCGCCTTGAATAAACCCTGGGCATATTGCATTTACTCTAATTGGTCCTAAAGCACGTGCTAATGACTTTGTCATATTCAACAAAGCTCCCTTTGATGAAGCGTATGCAATTGAACTTCCAATTCCTGTTACCCCAGCTATAGAACCCACGTTTACGACACTAGGGTTGGAACTTTCAAGTAGATGTGATTGGGCTTCTTTAAGCATCATGTAAGGTCCAACAGTATTTACACTATAAAGCCTTAGAAAATCTTCTGAGGTTAAGCCAGATAGGTTTTCATGAGCATTAAATTTTGTGGTTCCTGCATTATTAATCAAAGCGTCTAGTCTTCCCCATTTTTTTATTGTTTGATCGACAACATCTTTGCAGTTTTTCTCTTCAGACACATCTGATTTTATTACCAAGGTCTCACCGCCCAAGCTTTTACATTCTTCAGAAACCTCAATAGCTTCTTTTTCGGAGCTAGAACATGTAATTGTTACGTTCCAACCCTTAGAAGCAAGTTTAATAGCTGTAGAGGCTCCTACGCCCCTACTAGAACCAGTTACTATTGCTGTTGCTCTTTCTGATTTAGTCATATTTTTATATAGCTCTCACATTTATAACGTTTTCTAAAGCCTCTAAATCCTCAATTACTTTATCAGAGGGTTTGGTTTCAAGATCAATTACATTGTATGCAATTTCTTCTCTGCTTTTATTGATCAATTCTATGATATTAATGTTATTTTCAGCTAGGATTGTTGTTATTTGACCAATCATTCCTGCAACGTTTCGATTTGACAAAGTTAGTCTAAAATCTGACTGTCTTTCTTCGATTAATTCTGGAAAATTCACAGAATTTTTAATATTTCCATTTTCCAGAAAGTCTCTAAGTTGATCTGCCGCCATAACAGAACAATTTTCTTCTGCTTGTCTAGTACTAGCTCCAATATGAGGCAAAATAATTACATCTCCAACTTCTTTGGCTCTCTTTATAAGATCAAGATCTGCAAAATCCGTAACGTATGAGCCGAGTAGCCCTGACTCAAGTGCTCTTATGATTGCTCCAGAGTCAACTATCTCGTCTCGAGCAAAATTAATCAGTTTTAAACCTGCTTTGCATTCAGAGAGAACAGAATGGTCAATTAAGTTTTTTGTGGCCTCAATAGCTGGGACGTGTAACGTAACATAGTCAGAGTTTGTGAATATAGTTTTTAAATTATCCGTTCTAGAAACATTATTCGGCAATTTCCAAGCTGCTTCTACAGTAATGGCTGGGTCGTATCCTATAACTTCCATATCAAGAAAAACTCCCATTCCAGCTACTTGAGCTCCAATAGCCCCCATTCCTACAACGCCCAAGGTTGATCCCTTGAGCTCCCTTCCTTTAAATTCTTTTTTACCTAATTCTATGTGTGCCTTTAAATCTTTAGAGTCGATGCCATCTATTTCATTAACAAAGCTAGCTCCAGCATATATTCCTCTTGATGACATAAGCAGGCCTGCAAGAACAATTTCCTTAACAGCATTTGCATTTGCACCTGGAGTATTAAAAACAACTATTCCTTTTTCAGAGCATTCTTTAACAGGAACATTGTTAAATCCGGCTCCCGCTCTAGCAACAGCTTTAAGAGAGTTATTCAACTCATCTACAGGCAGTTTGTAACTCCTTAGGATAATTGCATCAGGATCGTTTTCCTCTTCTGAAACAGAAAAACTAGCTTCAGTTAACATAGTAAGGCCTGATTCAGCTATGGCATTATGTGTTTTTACTTTAAAATTCATAAAACTTTGAAAAAAATTAACAGATTCGCAATTCTATAGTCTAAATTCCATGGGACCAAAACATTTTTTAAATTTCGAAAAAATCTCAAATCAAGAATTTGTTTCAATAATTGAAAGAGGGATTGAACTCAAAAATTCTAATGAGACTGAAAAAACTTTAAAAGGTAAGATTTTAGGACTTGTTTTTGAACAACCCTCAACCAGAACAAGAGTTTCTTTCGAGGTTGGCATTAATAATCTGGGAGGAAGTTCTATATTTCTTTCGGGTAGTGAGTTACAGCTCTCCAGAGGTGAGCCCATATCAGATACGGCAAAAGTTTTATCATCCCTGCTAGATATAATAGTCTTAAGAACAGATAATCATGAAAAATTAGAAATATTTTCCCAAAACTCTTCTGTTCCTATAATAAATGGCTTAACTAATTTATTTCATCCCTGCCAAATAATGGCAGATCTTATGACTTTCCGGGAAGTTTCCGAGGGCAAGAACTTAGAAAAGGTCTGTTGGATAGGCGATGGAAACAATGTGTGCAATTCTTATATTGAGGCAGCCAAATTATTGAATTTTGAATTATCAATTTTTTGTCCAAAAGGGTATGAGCCAAATGCGAATATTTTAGAATCTTCTAAAAAGTTCGTATCTTTAGAGACAAACAAAGAAGATGCCCTAAAGAACGCGGATATAGTGACAACTGATGTTTGGACTTCAATGAGTTCAAATACAAAGTTGAAAGACAGAAAGAAAATCTTTAAAGAATTTTTCGTTTCTACAGATGATATGAAGAAGGCTAAAGATAAATCAATTTTTTTGCATTGTTTGCCGGCACACAGAGGAGAAGAAATAACTGTTGATATGTTAGAGGATCAATCATCTAAAGTATGGGTGCAAGCTGAAAACAGAATGCACGTTCAAAAAGCCATTCTTGAGTATTTATTGCTCGATTAGTTTTTTTAAATACTTCTGCCAAGCCTTAAACTTACTATCTAGATCATTTTTTGGAAGAAACTTTTCATCAACTTTCCAAAAATCTTTTAAATCTTCCTTTTTAGCAAATCCTGACCCGATGGCAGCGAGGTATGTCGCTCCTAATGCCGTTGTTTCAATATCTTCAGGTCTATAAATTTCTGTTTTTAGCGTATCAGCCAATAGTTGCGAGAAAAAAGAATTGTTAGACATTCCACCGTCAACCTTTATAGAAGATATTTCCCCTCCATCAGCTTTCATGGCCTCTAACAGCTCTCTTGTTTGAAATGCTATAGATTCAAGCGTTGCTAACGTCAATTCCTCAATACCTGAATTTAGGGTTAACCCAAATATTGCTCCTTTAGCATCTGGCACCCAATGAGGGGCTCCAAGACCTGCAAACGCTGGCACTAAAAAAACATTTGAATGCTTATCAGCTTCTAAAGCTAACTCTTCTGAATCTTCTGCCTTCTTAAAAAATTTAAACTTATCTCTTAAAAACTGCATAGAAGATCCAGCAACAAATATACTTCCTTCCAATGCGTAAGTAATTTCATTATTCAGTTTATATCCAATGGTAGTTAATAATTTATTTTTTGATTTCACTAAATCTTGTCCTGTATTCAACATCAAAAAACATCCTGTTCCATACGTGCTCTTTACCGACCCCAGGTCGAAACATGTTTGACCTATTAAAGCTGCCTGTTGGTCTCCCGCGACTCCACAGATCCTAATTTTTCCTCCAAACAATTCTGTCTCGCCAAAAAAGTCTGCATTTTCTTTTACTTCAGGAAGTTGAATGTCCTCTAAATCAAAAATCTTAAGAAGATCTTCATCATATCTGCAATCCTGAATGTTAAATATAGATGTTCTTGATGCATTAGTAATATCAGTTAAAAAACTTTTACCTTCAGTTAATTTAGATACTAAAAACGTATCAATTGTCCCAAGAAGATAATTTGAATTTTTCTTCAGGTCCAGATTATTCTTCAGCCATTTCATTTTTGAAGCAGAGAAATAAGGATCTAATAAAAGTCCGGTCTTTTCCTTAATAACTTCCTCAATTCCATCTTCTCTCATTTTTTGGCAGTATATTGATGTTCTTCTGTCCTGCCAGACAATTGCTCTAGATAAAGGTTTCAGTGTTTTATTATCCCAAATAGCAACAGTTTCTCTTTGATTCGTAATACCGATGCTTACTATTTCATCGGATCTCAGAGAGTTATTCTTAATTAAATCGCTGACACATGAAGTAACGGAAAGCCAAATTTCTTCTAGATCATGTTCTACCCAACCGTCTTTTGGGTAGTATTGAGTTAATTCAATTTGTGTGATGTCTAGTTTTCTTATTTTATCGTCATAAAGTATGGCTCTTGTACTAGTTGTGCCTTGATCAATTGTTATAAAGAAACTTTTCATGAGTCATATTTATATCTACTTATTCACACTTAATCCACTGAATTTTCATAAATTGTTCTATTGATTTTTTATTAAAAACACTTTATCTTGTATATATCTCAGATTGTGGCACTATATGTAGGGTCTACAAAAAAGAAAAAACGTATAAATAATTAAGAATTATGGACTTAACTGAAGGAAATCAGCCCAAAACAATGGAGAACTTGGGTTCCCAACCGCAGAAAAAAGAGGTTATAGAACCAGGCAAATTAAGAGTTATAAAAAGAAACGGATCAGTTGTAAACTTTGATTCATCTAAAATTGATGTTGCAATTACAAAAGCTTTTTTAGCGGTTCATACTAGTGCAGCAGCAGCTTCTTCTAGCGTTCAACAAAAAGTAAAAGAACTGTCAAAAAGCGTCTTCGAAACTTTTTCAAATCGTATGCCCTCAGGTGGAACCATCCATATAGAAGAAATCCAAGATCAAGTTGAACTTGCCTTAATGCGTACTGAGGAGTTAAAAGTGGCTCGTGCTTATGTTCTTTACAGAGCAGAACGAACAAAAGTTAGAGAGGAAGAGTCTCCGCTTCTTGCAGAAAATAAAGTAGAGCCTTCCGAAAGAACAGAGCTTATTGCAAACGAAGCTTGCGAGGGCTTAAAAGGCACAGAACCTTCCAAAATATTAGGTGAAGCAAGAAAAAATCTTTATGAGGGAGCGCCAGAAGAAGAGATTAAGGAGGCTTTAATTCTTTCTTCAAGGTCTCTCGTTGAAATTGAACCAAATTATACTTACGCAACTGCAAGAATCCTGCTTGATAGCCTCAGAACTGAAGCCTTGAGTTTTTTAAAAGTAAAAGATAATGCAACCTTTGCTGAAATGAAAAGTTTATATGGTACGTCGTTAAAAGCTTTTATAGATAAGGCAATTTCTTTAGAGCTTATAGACCCAGAGCTTCAAAAAATGGACCTAGAATTCCTTGGAAGTCAAATAAAGCCGGAAAGGGATCTTTTGTTTTCATATTTAGGACTTCAAACGCTTTATGATAGGTATTTTATCCATAGCGATGAAGTAAGATTTGAGTTGCCTCAGGTTTTTTTTATGAGGGTTGCGATGGGTCTTGCTATTGCAGAAGATAATAGAGAAGAGAGAGCTGTCGAATTTTATAATCTTCTATCATCTTTTGACTATATGAGCTCGACTCCAACACTTTTTAATGCTGGAACGCCTCATTCGCAGTTATCCTCTTGTTATTTAACAACTGTTCCAGACGATCTCCATGGGATATATGGCGCTCTTCAGGATAACGCTATGCTATCTAAATGGGCTGGTGGTCTCGGAAATGACTGGACTCCTGTAAGAGGAATGGGCGCACACATAAAAGGAACAAATGGAAAATCGCAAGGGGTAGTTCCCTTCTTAAAAGTTGTCAATGATACAGCCGTTGCAGTCAATCAAGGAGGCAAAAGAAAAGGAGCCGTTTGTTCTTATCTGGAAACCTGGCATCTTGATATCGAAGAGTTTGTAGAACTAAGAAAAAATACAGGAGATGATCGAAGAAGAACTCATGATATGAACACCGCCAATTGGGTACCTGATTTGTTTATGGAAAGAGTTTTTGAAGGAAAAAACTGGACTCTTTTTACTCCCAATGAAACACCTGATCTACATGACTTAACAGGGTCTGCTTTCAAAACAAGATACGAAGAATATGAAAAGGCAGCACAAGATGGCAAGATAAAAGTTTTTAAAGAAGTAGAAGCAGAAGAGCTATGGAGAAAAATCATTTCGATGCTCTTCGAAACGGGCCACCCATGGATAACATTTAAAGATGCCTGTAATCTGAGATCTCCTCAACAACATGCAGGAGTAATTCATTCTTCAAATCTATGCACAGAGATTACGCTTAATACTTCTGAAGATGAAATAGCTGTTTGCAACTTAGGATCTGTAAACCTCCCAAATCACCTCAACGAAAAAGGCGAGTTAGATGAAGGCAAAATTGAGAAAACAGTAGCAACAGCTATAAGAATGTTAGATAACGTCATCGATATTAATTATTATGCGGTTCCTCAAGCAAAAAATTCTAATGCTAAACATAGACCTATTGGTCTGGGTTTAATGGGCTTCCAAGATGCTCTTTATATAAGAAAAACTCCATATGCTTCTGATGAAGCAGTTGAATTTGCTGACAACTCAATGGAAATGATTAGTTATTACGCGATTAAGTCATCTTCTGATTTAGCTAAAGAGAGGGGAACTTATTCCTCTTACGAGGGCTCTTTGTGGAGTCAAGGAGTGATGCCTTTAGACTCCATAAGCATTGTAGAAGAACAAAGAGGTGAAGGATACATTGAGGTAGATAAGTCTACTAAGATGGATTGGGATGCCCTTAAGAAAAAAATAAAGGCTCAGGGAATGAGAAACTCCAATGTTATGGCAATTGCTCCTACTGCAACAATCGCAAATATAACGGGGCTAACTCAATCAATCGAACCAACTTATTCTAATCTATTTGTTAAATCTAACTTATCAGGAGAATTTACTGTAATCAACATGCACTTAGTTGATGCATTAAAGGAAATAGATATGTGGGATGAAGTCATGGTTTATGATCTGAAAAACCTCAATGGAAGTTTAGAAGGAATAAATAGAGTACCTGAGGATATAAAAAAACTTTTCGCAACCTCTTTTGAAGTTGAGCCAAGATGGCTTATCGAATCTGCAAGTAGAAGACAAAAATGGATTGATCAAAGCCAGTCACTAAATCTCTATATTTCAGATCCTAATGGTAAGAAATTAGATGTCATGTACAGAATGGCTTGGTTAAAAGGTTTAAAAACTACTTATTATTTAAGATCAAGAAGTGCTACAACTTCAGAAAAATCAACAATTACTAATTTAGAACTTAACGCAGTCAAATCAGCAGCGCAAGTCCCAGAAGCTCCAGAAGCTCCGTCAGCTTGCTCCATACTAGATCCTGATTGCGATGCATGCCAATAAAATAAAGGAGGACAATTATGTTATCTTGGGATGATTTCGATAAAAACGAAGAAATAAAAAAAGAAGAGCCAGATCAGAACAAAGTTATAGAAAAGTCTGTAATTGAAAAAACTGAATCCTTAAAAGAAGAAGTAGAGCCCGTTTTATCTTCCGAACAAAACAGTTCAAACAGAGAAGAAAAAGCTCTACATGGTCTTGAAAATCTAGACACTGAAGCTGGACTTGCAGATTTAGAAGGCGCATCGGGTAGAGTCGATGTAAGCGAAAAAATGATGATTAACTGTCGAGCTGACGTCAACCAACTTGTGCCTTTCAAATATGACTGGGCATGGCAAAAATATTTAGATGGAAGTGCAAACCATTGGATGCCCCAAGAGATTAATATGACTGCAGACGTGGCTTTATGGAAAAGTAATGATGGTTTGACTCAAGACGAAAGAAGAATAGTCATGAGAAACCTAGGTTTCTTTTCTACTGCTGATTCTTTAGTTGCAAACAATATTGTTTTGAGTGTTTACAAGCAAATAACGAACCCTGAATGTAGACAGTATCTTCTTAGACAAGCCTTAGAAGAAGCTATTCATACTCACGCTTATCAATATGTGATCGAGTCGTTAGGAATGGACGAAGGAGAAATCTTTAATATGTATAAAGAAGTTCCTTCGGTGGCACGAAAAGCAGCTTGGGCTTTGCCGTTTACAAACTCAATGGCAGATGAAAATTTTAAAACAGGCACCTTAGAAGACGATAAAACTCTGCTAAGAAATTTAATTGCGTTTTATTGTGTCTTGGAAGGAATTTTCTTCTACTGTGGATTTACTCAAATACTGTCCATGGGAAATAGAAATAAAATGACTGGAACAGCCGAACAGTTTCAATATATTTTAAGAGATGAATCAATGCATGTTAATTTTGGTATTGATATGATTAATCAAATTAAACTTGAAAACCCTCAACTATGGGATGAGGCCATGCAAGAAGAAGCAGCCGAAATGATTCTTCAAGGTACTGCATTAGAAATAGAATATGCCAAAGACACTATGCCTACTGGAATTCTTGGAATGAATTCAGATATGATGGCTGAGTACCTAAGGTTTATTGCTAACAGAAGATTAACTCAAATTGGCTTAACCGAAGAGTTCCCTAACGCAACAAATCCTTTCCCTTGGATGTCCGAAATAATGGATTTAAGGAAAGAGAAAAACTTTTTCGAGACAAGAGTCATCGAGTATCAAACTGGTGGCGCACTCAGTTGGGACTAAAAGCCCGTTAGTCATAGCTCATAGAGGCGCCTCTTACAAGGCGCCTGAAAATACTTTAGCTGCTTATAGTTTGGCTTGGAAATTAAATAGTGATGCTATTGAAATTGATATCAGAAAGACCAAAGACGGTTTTCTCGTATGCTCTCACGATAATAATTTAAATAGAATATCTTCAAACCAGAAGAGCATATCTTCTATGCTCTTATCAGAGTTAACTGAAGTAGACGTTGGTTCTTGGAAATCTAAAGAATATAAAAATGAAAGAATGCCTCTTTTATCAAAGGTTTTATCAACTATTCCTAAAGGGAAAAAAGTTTTTATTGAGATCAAAGGAGCTCTAAAAGAAATAGATGAATTAATATCGATCGTAAAAAAATCTAAATTAAAAATAAAAGACTGCCATTTTCTGTCTTATATTCCAGCAAATATAAAAAAAATTAAAAAAGATTTTCCAAATTTTAAAGCAACCTTAAACACAATACCCGCCTTCTATAATTACGAGACAGAAAAAATTAAAAAATTAATGGAAAGTACTAATTCGGATGGAATTAGTCTCCATATAGATTCGAGTGAATCCATTAAGCTTGTAAAAAAATTAAAAAAAGAAGAAAACTTTGTCCTAACTTGGACAGTTAATGACAGCAGGTTTATGAAAAAACTTACCAAATGGCAAGCTGACGGCATCATCACAGATTATCCGCAAAAACTAATCAAGATTCTTAATAAAAAATAACTTATCATTAAACAGTATTTAATAAATTATGAATGAATTAAAAAAATTGACTGGCGGGCTTTATTTTGGAGAAGGTCCAAGATGGCATGATGGTAAATTATGGTTTTCAGATTTTTACTCTCACAAAGTTATGACATTGGATGAAAACAATCTATTAGAAACGGTGTGTGAAGTTCCTAATCAGCCATCTGGTCTAGGTTGGTTGCCAAACGGAGATCTTTTGATAGTCTCTATGTTGGATAGAAAAATTTTAAGATATTCAAATGGTCAAATCTCAGTTCACGCAGATTTATCAGAATACGTAACTCACAAGTGTAATGATATGGTTGTTAGTAAAGACGGCACTGCGTATGTTGGTAATTTTGGAATGGAAGATGCTGGTGAGAATCTAAATTCTACTCATTTGATGATTGTGAAATCTGATGGTTCTGCTTTAAAAGGTCCAGATAAGATTCTTTTTCCAAACGGAACTGTAATAACAGAAGATGGAAAAAAGTTAATCGTGGCTGAAACCCTAGGAGCAAAATTAACTTCTTTTGATATTGATGAGAATGGAGAACTTACAAATAGAAAATTGTGGGCAAGGACCTCACCTTTATTTTCACTTTTAATAATTAGGTTTTTGAGTGCTTTGGGTTTTGATTTATCTAAAGTTGATTTTTCAAAATATTCAAGAAATCTTCATGTGCCAGATGGAATTTGTTTAGATGAAAAAGATGGTATCTGGATAGCTTCTCCTACATCTAATGCTGTAGTAAGAATAGAAAAAGGTGGCAGAATCACAGATACTATTAAAACTCCTAAAGGCGCTTTTGCTTGTATATTGGGAGGGAAAGAAAGGAAAACCTTGTACGTGATTCTTTCAAACAGCTCTGATCCTGAAGAAGCCCAACTAAGCCCTGAAGGAGAAATTCACTCTATAGAAGTAGATATCCCTGGAACCGGAAAACCTTAGCTCTTTCCAATCAACTCAAATATTTTGACAGTTTGATCGCCGCCTTGATAAGGAAGTTTTGCATTAGTCATATCTGATATTTGTTCCCAATTATCAGCAATATTTTCTGCAGTCATATCTTCGCCTGTTCCAAGATTAACGCCCATTGTTTCGTGAATCATTACTCTGGTGAAGACTCCTGCGCCTGCAGCTATTATTGCACCATTCGGAGCATCTTCAGAAACCATATAAGTTACAGCAGGAGTTACAAATTCTGGTTGAAGTTTTTCTAAAACTTCTCCTGGCATTAGATCTTCTGTCATTCTTGTCCCCGCTACAGGAGCCAAAGCATTACATTTGATATTATATTTTGCCCCTTCAAGTTTTAAAGTATTGATTAAACCAACACAGCCAAGTTTTGCTGCGCCATAATTAGTTTGTCCAAAATTTCCGTATAAACCGCTAGAGGAGGAAGTAACTAATATTCTTCCATAATTTTGTTCTTTCATAATCTCCCAAACAGCTTTGCAGCAATTCACACTTCCCATCAAATGAACTTCTAAAACAAGCCTAAAATCTTCATCGGATACTTTTGCAAAGCTTTTATCTCTCAATATTCCTGCGTTATTGACTAGTATGTCTATGCGACCCCATTTATCCATGGTTTCTTTAACCATTTCTTCTACTTGAGATACATCTGTAACACTTGCACCGTTGGCCATAGCCTCGCCTCCTGCAGCGGTTATTTCTTCGACCACTTTTTCTGCTGCAGATAAAGAGCCATCATCAGAACCATCAACATTTCCGCCCAAATCATTTACAACTACTTTGGCTCCTCTTTTGGCTAAATCTAAAGCATGACATCTGCCTAAACCGCCTCCTGCTCCAGTAACAATTGCTACTTTTCCTTCAAAATTAATGGTCATTTAGTTCTCCTTGTTATTTAATACGCGTTTAATTATTTCAAGTCGCTAATATTACATCTTGTCTGAAGCTAAGCAAAATAAAATAGTAGAAAAAAATACTGCAGTAATTGTTGGCATTGGTGATTATGTTGATAAATCAAAAGAAGATGGTTTGAATCTTCAAGAACTTCTGGCCAAAGCGAGTTCATTAGCAATTCAAGATAGCGGCATCAGAGACTTAAATTATCATATTGATTATGTTGGAGTTGTCAGATTTTCAGTCGATTTTTTGACGGCTTCAAATCAATCAAATTTTCAGTATTCAAACTTTCCTAGAACATTGGGAAATAAGCTAGGCATTTCTGCTAAAGAAGAAGTATATGCACCGATGGGAGGGAATAGCCCTCAAGTTCTTCTTGATGATGCTTTAACTAAAATATCAGCTGGAGAAGTAGATTGCGCTTTGTTATCCGGAGGAGAAGCTTTGCAGACTATGATAGCGAGATTGAAGTCGGGTTTGTCTCTAGATTGGTTAGATGAGCCTGGAGGGAACCCCGAGATGATTGGCAATAATTCTATCGGATTTTCTGAGCATGAAAAATTACATGGCATGGATCTTCCTACAAATGTCTATCCTTTGTTTGCAAATGCATTAAGAGGACAAGAAAACAAAACAGCAAAAACTCATCTGAAAGAGAGCAGCGAATTATTCAGTGAATTTAGTAAAGTTGCGGCCAATAACCCTTTATCATGGTTTCCAACCTATCGAAGTTCTCGAGAAATATCTGAAGTAACTCCAGAAAATCGTATGATAGGTTTTCCATACACTAAATATCTAAATTCCATTATAAGAGTGAATATGTCTTCTGCTTTTATATTGATGTCTCAAAAAAAAGCTGATGAATTAAGCATACCAATCTCAAAAAGAATATATGTTCATGGGTGTTCAATATTAGATGATATTTGGAATGTTACTGAAAGACCAAATTTTCATAGTTCTCCTGCTATCAATAAGTGTGTCAATCAAACTTTAGATAAAGCGGAGATTTCTTTATCTGACATAAAATACTTTGATTTGTACTCTTGTTTTCCTTCTGCGGTTCAAATAGCCAAAAAAGAACTCAACATTCCTCAGGAGAAAAAAGATTTAACTGTTACCGGCGGATTGCCATATTTTGGTGGTCCAGGAAATTCTTATACTATGTTTTCAACTACAGAAATGGTAAGGCGGCTTAGAAACGATCGAAAATCTTTTGGGTTATTAACTGCCAACTCATGGTTTATTACAAAGCATGCTGCTGTAATAATGTCTTCAAAACCCTCTAGACCTTATGAAAAAATAAAAAATTCTGTCGAACAGAAAAAAATAAATCAAAAAGCCATTACTAACTTTACTGAAAATCCCGAAGGAAATGGAAAAATAGATACATACACCGTAATAAATGGTCGCAAAGGTCCAGAATTTGCTTTAATAATAGGCACATTAGAAAATGGCTGGCGTTTTGTTGCTAACAGTGAGAAAGATAACTTTTTATTAGAAAAAATGATGGAAGAAGAAATGTTGGAAGTAAAAGTTTCAGTTTCAAAAAAAGAAGGAAAAAATATATTCAACTTAATTTAAGGGAAAAAGTAATGAAAGAAATAAATGTTTTAGTTACAGGGGCAGCAGGTCAAATTGGTTACGCACTCTTAACGAGATTAGCAAGCGGAGAAACGTTTGGAAAAGATACTAAAGTAAATCTAAATTTGGTGGAAGTACCTCAAGTGGTCTCAAAATTAGAAGGCTCTAGAATGGAATTAGAAGATTGTGGATTTAATGCATTAGGTGAAATCAAGAGTTTTTCGGATATTAACGAAGCTTCAGGTGATATAGATTGGGCTTTATTAGTGGGAAGTATTCCAAGAGGGATAACTATAAATGGTAAAAAAATTGAAGAACGTGCTGATTTGTTAAAAATTAATGGAGGAATTTTCACTGAACAAGGCAAAGCTTTAGGAGAAAATGCAAAACAAAATGCAAAAATTTTAGTAGTAGGAAATCCAGCTAATACCAATGCGCTTATTGGGTGCACTCATGGAAATAACTCGACACAAACTTGGATGGCTATGACAGCTTTAGATTCAAACAGAGCTAAGGCCCAAGTTGCAAATAAATGCAATGTTGCGATATCTGATATAAAAAAAATGACCATATGGGGAAATCATAGTCCTACTATGTATCCAGATCTCGATAATGCTGAAATTAATAATGAATCTGTCAGCACTCTGATAAATGATAAAAGCTGGATTGAAAAAGATTTTTTACAAATTGTACAACAACGAGGAAAAGCTATTATTGACGCAAGAGGCGCATCATCAGCAACTTCTGCAGCCAACGCAGCTATAGATACAGTAAAAGCAACATTAAGAGAAACTGCTGAAGATGACTGGTTCAGTGCAGCCGTGATGAGCGATGGCAGTTACAATATACCGGAGGGTATTATTTTTGGTTTTCCTCTAAGGACAAACTCATCAGGAGAAATATCAATAGTCCAGAAATTACCAATCAGCGGATATGCCCAAGAAAAAATCAATCTAACTACCCAGGAACTTTTAGATGAGAAAAAAGACATAAGTGACTTGCTTTAGTCAGTGACGATGCATGATGTGCTCAAAAGAATGTTCCATCTTAACCAACTGAGTTTGGTATAAGTTGTAAAGAAAAAAGCTTCCAATTGAAAGGATTGCTATCAATAATAATATGCCTTTTCTCATTCTTTTAGGTATTTTGGATTATCTATCTTTATTTTTTCTATCGTTAAATCATATAAAAACTCTAAAAGAGGTTGATCTTCAATACTAAGTTCTTCGTTTCGAATTTTTTCTGAAATTTTTTTAACAGAAAAATTATCCTCTTTCAATAAGTCTAAGCCTTTATTAAAAAAGGATTCGTCTATTTTTCTACCCAAGTTCACTTCTCTTTTCACAATATTAAGAACATTCATAACTATAAGAAATTTAAACCTATTGTCTTTTGTATAATCGTTGGATTCTATTTCTTCATTTACAAAGCCTAGAACTGCCTCTAGTAATTCCTTTGATGTAGGTCGATCAAAAATGTTCATAAAAAATTTTTATTCTTAATCATATTCATCAGATCGAACTCAGTTTCCGATACCCTTCTTCCTATTGCAGCTTTTTCTAATGAATTTACTGCTCCACTCAAATGAGCAAAAGTTTGTATCATACAAATAATGCCCCATTTCAAAGAGCCATATAATTGCCATATATCTAATTGAGATTTATCTACTTTTATTTTTGAATTAGATTCGTATCCTGCAATCAAATCGTCAATATCTCCTAAACCCGCAGCGCGTTTTTCAATATTTCCAAAACGCCAAGAGCGAACACATAGCCATCCTAAATCTTCCATCGGATTGCCAATGTGAGCTAATTCCCAATCAATAATAGATTCTAGTTTCCTTTCAGAAATAATAAAATTTCCAAATCTATAATCTCCATGTACCAAAACCTTTCCGTAATCTACTATTTTTCGTGTCTCTAGCCACTTAAAGGCTAAATCAAATACGGGCTGAGGCTGATTAAAATTTTCGTAAATAATAAATAATTTATTTAAAGATTCTTCAAAAGAAACTTGCTCTAATTCCTGTAATCGATCAAGTTCAGTTTGATGGATTTGTGCTAAAGATCTTCCAATTTCGAATGGTAATTTATCTCTTATATATTCGTAGTTATCATTCTTCAGTATTTTTCTTGGTATAGTCTCGCCGGAAACTGCCTCCATAATATAGCCTTCTCCAATTTCATCTGCTTCTGAAAACTCCATAATTATCTCAGGAACTGGTGCCCCAAAGGACTTAACTATTTTTTGAATTTTTGCTTCTAAAAGTTTTGGAATTGCCATCACGGCTTCGTCTTTAATAACTGAACGTCTAACAATGAGTTCTTTGTTGTTTGCAAGGATAATTCTATTTATATCTGCTGATGCTCCACCTGTAAGTGGAATTAAATTTTTTATTTTTTGCTTGAGTGAACTTTCTAAAAATTCCTGAAAAATTGACATTTTAGGAAGATATTAAAGAAGCGTCTCTTTCTCCAAAATCCCAACCGGGGCCATTATTTTCATAATTTTTTAGAATTCTTCTAGCTACAGATTGAACATGTACTTCATCAGGACCATCATAAATTCTTGCTTCACGAGCGTGACGATACATAAGACTCAAAGGAGTATCATCTGTAAGTCCTTTAGCTCCATGAACTTGAATAGCTCTATCAATGACATTATGCAACATTTCAGCCCCAAGAACTTTTATAAGACCGATTTCAATTCTTGCATCATCGCCCTGATCAATTCTCTTTGCAGCATCTAAAGTTAAATGTCTAGAAGCTTGAATTTCACAAGCGCTATCAAAGACAAACTTTTGAAGAAGTTGTTTTTTCGTTAAAGGAGTCCCAAAAGTTTCCCTTTCGTGCATTCTTTCACAAAGCAAATCAAAAGCTCTCTGAGCTTGTCCTAGCCAACGCATACAGTGAAAAATTCTTCCAGGGCCTAATCTCTTCTGAGCAATAATAAATCCCTGTCCTCTTGGTCCTAATAAGTTTTCTTCAGGAACTTCGACGTTGTCATATTCAACTTCGTAATGTCCTCCGTTGATTCCTAAAACAGGAGTTTCTCTAATTATTTTATAACCTGGATTGTCTGTTGGAACTATAATCATACTAAAAGCACCATGACTTGGTGCATCTAATTCTGTTCGACACATTACTGTCGTGTATGCCGCCCTAGAAGCTCCAGTCGTAAACCATTTTCTTCCGTTAATCTTCCAAGAGCCATTGTCTAAGATAGCGGTTGTTTGAAGTTGTGTTGGATCAGAACTAGCTACATCTGGCTCTGTCATCCCAAAACTGGGAAAAATTTCTCCTTGAACCAAAGGTTCTAAATATTGATCTCGCCAATGAGATGAAGCGAACTCTCTTAGCATGATTGAATCCTGAAGGGAGTGAGTTCCTAAAGCCACCATTGCAAAGGAAGATCTTCCAATGACTTCGTTCACATAAACGTATTCCATAAAAGGCATTCCTCCTCCGCCAATATCTTTGGGATGCCCCAAAGCCCAAATCTTTTCATCCTTAGCAAGTTGCATTAAAGAACCTAATATCTCTCTGGATTCTTGAGTTCCCTTTGATAACTCGTTCTCTTTTGGATAAATTTCGTTTTCAATGAAATCTTTTACTTTTGCTCTTATTTTTGTCCAGTCTTTACTCATATCTTTCACTTATTTTTTAATTGGGGAAATAATAAAACATCTCTAATAGATTCTGTACCTGTAATTAACATAGTTAGTCTATCTATTCCAATTCCTACTCCAGCACATGGTGGTAGTCCATGTTCTAAAGCCTCAATATAATCTTCATCAAAATGCATAGCTTCTTTATCTCCAGAATCTTTTTTTGCCACTTGATCTTTAAAACGTTGTGCTTGATCTTCGGGATCATTAAGCTCTGAGAAACCATTTGCTATCTCTTTACCATCAATAAATAATTCAAACCTTTCAGCAATATCAGGGTTAGAAATTGATGCTTTAGCCAATGGAGAAATCTCTATTGGATAATCCGTAATAAAAGTTGGTTCGATTAATTTATTTTCTACACAAGCTTCAAAAATTTCATTTTTAATTATTGAAATAGAAGCTTTATTGTCAACTTTAATATTTTGTTTCTTGCAAAATTCTTTAAGCTGCTTTGAGTCCAGTAAATCCTTTTTCTTTAAAGAGGTGTTCTTGATAATGGCATCATCCATACTCAATTTGAGAAAAGATTTTTTAAAAATCTTATATTTTGAAGCTAAATTTTTAACAATTGTTTTGAACATTCTTTCAACGAAATCGATTTGAAAATTACTATCTACAAAAGCAGTGTAAAACTCCAACATCGTGAATTCTGGATTATGTCTTTTAGATAATCCTTCGTTTCTGAAATTTCTATTTATTTCAAATACTTTCTCAAAGCCCCCCACTACTAATCTCTTTAAATACAATTCTGGGGCTACTCTTAAAAATAAATCCATATTTAAAGAATTGTGATGAGTTACAAATGGTCTAGCACTCGCACCACCAGGAATAGGATGCATCATGGGAGTTTCAACTTCTATGAAATTTTCATTTACTAAAAAAGACCTCATGTTTTTTACAATTTCTGCTCTTATCTTGAAAACTTCCAAGCTTTCTGGATTTGTAAGCAAATCCAAGTATCTTTTACGATAACGCAACTCTGTATCTGTTAAGCCCAAGTGCTTCTCTGGAAGTGGTCTTAGAGACTTTGTTAAAAGTCTAATTTTTTTTACATGAATGGATAATTCACCAGTATTTGTTTTAAAAATAGTTCCTTCGGTTCCAACAATATCTCCTAAATCATAGTTTTTAAATTCATCATAATTAGAAACTTCATCGGCTCTTACATATAACTGGATTCTTCCAGAAAAGTCTTGAATGGTTGTAAAGCTAGCCTTCCCCATCATTCTTCTAAGCATAATTCTTCCTGCTACAGAGACTTTTTTCTTTTTCTTTTCAAGCTCTTCTTTAGAAAATTGATCCAGTTCTTCTTTGATTTCTCCAGCTAAATTTTTTCTTTTGAAATCATTAGGATAAGCTTTCTCAGCAGCTCTGAGTTCAGCTAGTTTTTTACGACGCTCCTCAATTAAATGATTTTCTTCTTTGTCTTGCGTCATTATTCTATTCCTTGCTTTAAACTAGCTTCGATGAATAAATCCAAATTACCATCTAAAACGTCATTACAGTTACCCGTCTCTACTCCTGTTCGGAGATCTTTGATTCTAGCCGAATCTAAAACATAAGACCTTATTTGACTTCCCCATCCAATATCGGATTTCGTCGCTTCTAAATTATCCATTTCTTGTTGTTGTTTTTTTAATTCTATCTCAAAGAGCTTTGCTCGTAACTGTTTCATAGCACTATCTTTATTCTTGTGTTGCGATCTTTGTGTTTGGCATTGAACTACAATTCCAGAAGGAATATGCGTTAGTCTTACTGCAGAATCAGTTTTATTTACGTGTTGGCCTCCGGCTCCACTTGCTCTATAAGTGTCAATTCTAATATCAGCAGGGTTTAGATCAATTTGAATTTCGTCGTCCACTTCAGGAGAGACAAAAATAGATGCAAAGGAGGTATGTCTTCGACTTCCAGAATCAAAAGGAGATTTTCTTACGAGTCTATGAACGCCAGATTCAGTTCTCAACCACCCATAAGCAAAATCACCATCAAATTTAATGGTTGCGCTTTTTATACCGGCTACTTCTCCAGGAGACACTTCAATTAGCTCTGTTTTGAAGCCTTTATTTTCTCCCCATCTCAAGTACATTCGCAGTAGCATTTCTGCCCAATCTTGTGCTTCCGTTCCTCCCGAACCAGACTGAATGTCAAGATAGGAACTTGCCTGATCCATTTTTCCAGAAAACATTCTTCGGAACTCTAGATCGCTAATCATTTCTTCTACATATAAAAGATCTTTTTCGAGTTGATTTAGCTCAACTTCATCGTTACAAACTAATTCAAATAATTCGTTTAAGTCTTTTATAGATGAACTCAAATTTTCAATTAGATTAACTAATTTCTCTGAAGAAGATTTTTCTTTGCCTAATTTTTGACTTTTTTCTTGGTTAGACCAAATTTCTGGATCTTGGAGTATGGTATTTATTTCTTCTAAACGTTTTCTTTTAGCATCAAAGTCAAAGATACCCCCTAAGCTCTTCAAGAGACTTAAAAGCAGATTTTATTCGCTCACCTATGGATTGTTCGCTCATTTAGTTCAATACCTCAGAATTTATAAAGCTCACTACGTCTTCATAATTATTTTCAACTACAGAAAAAGATTCATCCATTGTCATAATTTCTTTCAACTTTGAAGGGGTATTTTCCTCTAGAACATCTAATTTAGCATTTACAGCTTCTGGAAACTTAGCTGGATGAGCTGTTGCAAATGTTACTACCTCAGATAAATCATAATTTAAGTCTTTATTTCCTTTTAAAGCTGTTGCTGTGTGAGGATCAAATAAAAGGTCTTCATGATTGAAGTTGTTTACGATCGTATCAATTATATCTTCATCACTGCATGTTGAGCTTTGAAAAAAATCCTTGATCCTATTCCATCCGTCATCTGGGAAATTACTTAGTTTGATTGGTTTAGAAGGGAATGAAGAGAACAAATTTTTTAGAAATGAGCCATCTTTTTTATAAACTTCAAACAATAATCTTTCAAAATTACTAGCAACAGATATATCCATCGAAGGGGCTAAAGATGACGTAGCTTCTTTTTGCTGATAAATGTCTTTTAGAAACAATCTATGCAGTACGTCGTTCTTATTAGTAGCAACATTAATTCCTTTGAAGGATAAACCCATATTTTTGGCTGTCCATCCTGCATAGGCATGACCAAAATTTCCTGAAGGAATTGATGCTATAAAATCTTTTTTAATTTTTAGCTTGGTATAAAAAAAATAAACACTTTGTGCCATGATTCTTGTCCAGTTAATTGAATTTATCGAAACAAACCGAACATTTTCATCATTGTTTTCTAGAAATATTTTTTTTACATGATTCTGACAATCATCAAAATTACCCTTTACAGATAAGGGAAAAACATTGTCCGCATTAGAAGTCGTCATCTGCCTCTGTTGAACAGCCGAAATTTTTTGATCTGGAAACAATATAACAATATTAATATCTTTAAAATTCTTACAAGCTTCTATTGCTGCGGAGCCTGTATCTCCTGAAGTAGCTCCCAATACTACAATCTTTTTATCTGATCTTTCTGCAGCTTTATCTAAAAGCGCTGCCAAAAGCTGCATTGCAACGTCTTTGAAAGCAAATGTCGGTCCATGAAATAATTCAAGAACAAATCCTAAGCTTCTTGTTTCATTCAACCTCACTATCTCAGGAATACTAAATGAGCTATAAGCATTTTTAACTATTTCTTCAAAATCATTCTTAGAAAGAAATCCTTCTATATACGGAAAAAGAAGATTTGCAGCTAATTCCTCATAGCTTAAATTTTCAAATGATCTTATTTCATCTTCCGAAAAATTGGGAAATCTCTCAGGCATATACAAACCACCATCCTTTGCAGTACCAGATGTTAAAACCTCCATGAAGTCTAATTTCCTTGAGTCTCCTCTTGTACTAAAGTATTTCATTTTTACATATCCAGAATTCTCAAGTGAGAAATCGAATTTTTTACTTCGGATAACTCTTGTAAATCTGAAATAACTTTCTGGATAACTTTTTCTTCAGAATTACTTGTAACTATCACTAAAGGGATTACATCTTCTTTCTTGTCTAATTCTTTCTGAATTAGATTATCTATAGAGAGACCATTTTCTGCCATCGCTGTAGATATTTTAACAATTACTCCTGCCTCATCGCTTACTTCCATTCTTAGGTAGTGTCCACATGAAAAATCTTCAAAACTTGCATCTAGAGAAGTTTTTACAAATTCTTGATAATCAAAGATTTTGCCTCTTGCTATATCAATAATATCTGTCAGCACTGAATTAGAAGTAGGTTTTGCACCTGCTCCAGGTCCAGCGTACATTGTTCCTCCTGTACTTTCAGTATTCATCAACACAGCATTACTTTCGTTTTGAATTGAAGCCAATAATGATTTTTCTTTAACAAAAGCTGGGAAACTGCCTAAAGTAAATTTATTATCTTTTGAAATTCCTATCGATAGAGGCTTAAGAACTAATTGTAGTTGTTTCCCATAATCAATATCTTGAGGTGAAATATTGTCAATTCCTTCATAATGAACGTTTTCAATAACTGCATGTTTAAAAAATGAGAGTGTTGCTAAGATGCATGTTTTCTGGGCTGCATCTTGTCCCGATATGTCAAAAGTTGGATCTGGTTCTGCAAAACCTTCTTTCTGTGCCAAAGAGAGAGCTGTTTCGAAAGATAACCCTTCGTCAGCCATTTTAGAAAAAATAAAATTAGACGTACCGTTCAAAATCCCAGCAAAAGAGTTAATTTGATTACTCATTAATCCGTCTCTTATAACTCTAATAATAGGAATTCCTCCAGCAACAGAAGCTTCAAAGCCCAAATGAACTTGATTTTGTTTTGCAATTTCAAAAAGCTCTTTTGAATGAGCAGCAATAAGTGCTTTGTTTGCCGTTACAAAGTGTTTTTTATTATTTAATGCGGCTTTTGCAAGCTTGAAGGATTCTTCGACTCCTCCTATTAATTCTACTACTACATCAACTTCATCAGATAGGGGAACTTCTTGGATATCTTTTATAACTTTAATATTCTCAAGTCCTGGCACTTTTCCTTTTCTTGCTCCAATTAAAGATATGGATAAATCAAGGCCATAATTTTGATTAATTAATGATTTTGAATTTATTATAGTTTCTGCAAATGCAAAACCAACGTTTCCTGTTCCGCAAAGCCCTATTCTTAATTTTTTCATGCTTTACTTAAAAAGTTTTTTGATATTTTTCAGAGCTTGCTTAGTTCTTTGATCATTCTCAATTAAAGAAAATCTAATAAAATCATCTCCATATTCTCCAAAACCTATTCCTGGAGAAACAGCTACGTTGGCTTTTTCGAGTAAAATTCTGGAAAATTCTAACGATTTCATATTAAAACTTTCAGGGATTTTTGCCCAAACAAACATTGTTGCTTTTGGTTTATCTACTTCCCAGCCTAAAGAATTTAATCCATCACATAAAGTATCTCTTCTAGATTTATACATATTACAAATTTCTTCTACGTACTCGTCACCATTATTTAAAGCTTCAATTCCAGCAACTTGAATTGGAGTAAAGTGTCCGTAATCAAAGTAAGATTTTAGTCTAGCTAAAGCGCTTATAAGTTCAGTATTTCCGCAGCAAAAGCCAATCCTCCAACCAGGCATATTGTAACTTTTTGAGAGTGTAAAAAATTCCACTGCAATGTCTTTAGCTCCGTCGACTTCTAGAATTGAAGGCGCTTTATATCCATCAAAACATAAATCCGCATAGGCTAAATCATGAACAACCCAGATAGAATTTTCTTTAGCTATCTTTATTATTTTTTCAAAAAAAGCTTTATCAACACACTGAGTAGTTGGATTACTTGGAAAATTTATCAATAACATTTTTGGTTTAGGGAATGAAGACTTTATGGCTTCTTGAAGGCTTTCAAAAAAATCAATGTCTGGTCCAATAGGAACATGTCTGATATCAGCACCAGAAATCACAAATCCAAAAGGATGAATTGGATAAGCAGGATTTGGGACCAGAATAGTGTCTCCTTTATCTACAGTAGCCATTGCAAGATGGCCTAATCCCTCTTTTGAGCCTATTGTGACAATAGCTTCAGTTTCTGGATTTAAGACAACTTCAAATTTTCGTTCATACCAATCTGTAATAGCTTTTCTTAACCTTGGTATGCCGATGGATTGAGAATATCTATGAGTATCAGGCCTTTGAACGGTCTCAGTAAGTTTATCGACAATGCTTTTCGGAGTCTCTCCGTCTGGATTTCCCATACTAAAATCTATAACGTCTTCTCCTTTTCTTCTGGCTTCCATCTTAAGTGAATTAATTTGTTCAAAAATATATGGAGGCAACCTATTGATTGCAGAAAAATTTTTATCTAATTCATCCATTATTTTAAGTGCTCAATTAATTCTTTAGCTTCGATATATCCTGGGATAGTAAAACCTGATTGAGAGATTATAGTCGGAGTTCCTTGTATATCTATGCTTTTGGCTAATTCAAAATGAGTTTTTATTGGATTGTCTTCACAATCAATTTGTTCAAAATCCTTATCTTTTTTTAATCCTGTTAATACTTCTTGTCTATTTGGAGAACACCAAGCGATAGACATTTTTTTATAGGTATCACTATCGGTACCAGATCTAGGGAACGCTAAATAATTTACTTGAATTCCTTGATCTAAATAAGAAGAAATTTGATTGTGAAATTTTCTACAAAATCCACAATCCACATCTGTGAATACGTAAACTTTATACTTAATCTCTTTGGGGGAAAATTTTATTAAAGATTTTTCATCTATTTTCTGAAGCATATCCTTAGCTTTAGAATAATTTTTTTCTCTGGATAAATTAACTAATTCTTCGTTTTTAATTTTAAAAATATCTCCTAGAACTAAATATTGACCTCCTTTCTCAACATAAAAAAAGGAACCATCGGATAGTATGACTTCGTAGAAATTAGGTAGTTCAGATTCTTTTATGGAGTCAATATTCAATTCTATGGGAATGACTTTAGATAACTGTTCTTCAATCAATTGACTAGAGTCGTTTTCTATTTGAGAACAGGAAATTATAAAAAGAAATACAAAAATAATTTTTTTCATTTATCCCCTTGGGTGATGTTCATTATGAAGTTGTTTTAGTCTATATTTAGCAACTTCTGTATAAATCTGAGTTGTATTTAAATCACTATGTCCTAATAAAAGCTGAACCACTCTTAAATCAGCACCATTATTTAGCAAGTGCGTGGCAAAAGCATGTCTCAAAACATGAGGTGATATATTTTTTTTATTAAGACCTGCTTTATCGGAATAGAATTTTATTCTATGCCAAAAGCTTTGTCTCGTCATTTTTGAGCCTCTTGAGGATATAAAAAAATAATCTGAAATGTTTCTGTTTAGCAATTTAGGCCTACTGTCGTTTAAATAAGCATCCATTATATTTATTAACTTCTCTCCCATAGGGACTAACCTTTCTTTTTGGCCCTTACCCAAAACTTTCATTACTCCTTGACGAGCATTTACATGTATCAGCTCTAGGTTAATCAACTCAGATACTCTAAGTCCACAGGAATATAAAGTTTCTATCATTGCCTTATCTCGAAGACCTATGGCTGAATTAACATCAGGACATTCTAAGAGCTTTTCAATTTCTTTCTCATCCAAAGTTTTGGGAATGGATTTCATAACTTTTGGAGTCTCAACTTTTTCACATGGGTCTATAGTGAGAATATTTTTTACGACTAAATATTTGTAAAAAACTCTTAATGAAGAAAGTTTTCTTGCTACTGATTTGCTTCCTAGTTTTTGGCTAAATAAAAAGGAAAGATATTCAAGGATTTCAGTTCTGGAGACTTTTTTATAATTTAAAGAATTCTTTGATAACCATAAAAAATATTTTTCAGTATCGCTTTTATAAGAATTGAGAGTATTTTGACTTAAACCTTTTTCTATCCAGATAGTATCTATAAAGGCGTCAAGAATTTGCCCCTCGTCTCCACTCATAGAATGATTTTAAATTTTTTCTTTGATCCTTGCCGATCTTCCTGACCTTTCTCTGAGATAAAAAAGCTTAGATTGCCTTACTTTACCTTTTCTTTTTCTTTTAATGGATTTTATTAAAGGACTATGAGTTTGAAAGGTTCTTTCAACACCGACACCATTAGAAATCTTTCTTACAGTAAAAGCTGAGTTCAAACCTCTATTTTTGATAGCGATAACTACGCCTTCGTATGGCTGAAACCTTTCTTTTGAACCTTCTCTAACAAGATAATCTACAAGAACTGTGTCTCCCTGAGAAAACTCAGCTATATCTTTCTTTAATTGAGAAGCCTCAACAATCTGAACGGATTTTCTTGAACTTGTCATTTTTTATTTATATTCTTTAATAAGTCGGCAATTCTATCAGATTCGTACCCAAGGTCACTAAGAAATTCTTTTAAGAGCTTAAAATCGTCAGAACTTAATTCTTTCGGAAAAAGATCTCTTCTTAAAAGAAAAGTCTTTCCAAGAGACTGTTTTTTTCTCCAAGTTTTAATTTTTTTATGATCTCCAGATAATAAAATCTCGGGAACATTGCCTAAATTATTTTTTTCTGGTCTTGTGTATTGGGGATATTCAATTAATTGATGGGCAAATGATTCCTCTTCAAGCGAGTTTATATCTCCTAGTACTCCTTCAATATTTCTTACAATTGATTCAAAAACTATTAAAGCAGGTAATTCTCCACCTGTTACCACATAATCGCCGATGCTAATTTCCTCATCTATCTTTGAATCGATTATTCTCTGATCTATTCCTTCATATCTTCCGCAAACAAAAATCAATTCTTTATCTAGTGCCAATTTTTTTGCTTTTTCTTGTGTTAGCTTTTTTCCTTGAGGTGATAAATTAATAACTTTTGCGTTACAGGAGGTTAGTTTTTTTGATTCATTGATGGCCTCTTCTAAAGGCTCAGACCTGAAAAGCATTCCAGGACCGCCTCCATATGGAGCGTCATCTAAACGTTCATTATTTTTTAGGAATTTGATAGGATTTACTACTTCGTAATTTATAATAGATTCATCCAAAGCTTTATTGATTACACCTACTGAAAAGAAAGATTCAATTAATTCGGGAAATATTGTGACGAAAACCGCTTTCATTTAAGTATGCCAATCTACGATGATTAAATCACCACTCACCTTTTTTATCACTTCTCCAAAATTAAATGGAATAAGTTCTTTTTTATTTTCTTTTTCGACAACCAAAACATCATCAGACCCAGTTTCTATTATTTCTGTGACAACTCCAACGAAAGTTCCATTTTCTAGTTCTACTTCTTTGCCGATTAAGTCTTTCCAATAAAATTCATTTTCCTTAAGTTTGGGAAGATCTTTTGAATTGATAAATATTTCTTTATTTTTATACCTTTCTATTTCTTCAAGGGAATTAAAAGATTCAATTTTAAAAATATAGTTTTTACCTGATTTGGAGAATTTCTTTATTTTAAAAACTTTTTTTGTTCCACCTTCATCAATGAAGAAATTTTTATAATTAAATAAATTTTCAGGAGGTCTTGTAAAAGAATTTACTTTTGCCCAACCTTTAAGTCCTATTGGTTTGCCCACAGAAGCGACCAAAATGAATTCGTCATCTTGGTTATTCATATTAAATAATTTTAATTATCTTCTTTTTTTTCTGAATCTTCAGTAGCTTCCTCGGCTGGAGCTTCTGCTACCTCTTCGGCTGGAGCTTCCTCGGCTGGAGCTTCTGCTGCCTCTTCGATTGGAGCTTCTGCTACCTCTTCGGCTGGAGCTTCCTCGGCTGGAGCTTCCTCGGCTTGAGCTTCTGCTGCCTCTTCGGTTGGAGCTTCTGCTGCTTCTTCGATTGGAGCTTCCTTATTTTCTTTTTTCTTAGCTAATTTTTTTAATCTAAGTTGTTCTTTCTTTTCTTGTACCTTTAATAAATCTTCTGGAGATAATTTTGATTCTTTTATCAAAGATTCAACCCTTTCGCTTAATGTAGCTCCTGTGCCAACCCAATAATCCACCCTTTCATGATCTATACTTAATCTAATATCCTTTCCTTGAGCAATTGGGTTAAAAAACCCTATCCTTTCAATAAACCTTCCATCCCTTGGTTTTCTAGAGTCCGTTACAGTAATATGATAATAGGGGCGCTTTTTCGCACCTGCTCTAGAAAGTCTAATTGTTACCATAATTTACTATTTTTATTTTAAGAATGGCTATTCTAAGTAAATTCATTTGGTATTCAAGTAAAACATCATATAATTAAGAAACAATGTTAATTTTCTTAAAATTCTTCACTGAAATTTGAACGAACTTCCTATCTGGATGCTCGTTGTCAGCATCTTTATTTTACTTTGTCTCTCTGCTTTTTTTTCTAGCTCTGAAACTGGAATGATGGCGCTTAACCGATTTAGGTTAAAACATTTAATCAAACAAAAAGATAAATCAGCTATTAGAGCAAATAAATTACTTCAGAGACCCGATAGATTGCTCGGAATTATCTTAATAGGTAATAACTTTGTAAATATATTAGCTGCTGCCTTAACTACAATTTTATGTTTAAGATTATTTGGAGATAGTGGAGTTTTTATAGGTTCAATAATTTTAACAATGATAGTCTTAATATTTGCAGAGGTAACTCCTAAAACTTTTGCTGCGAATTATGCAGAAAAAGTCGCTCTTCCTGCATCAATAATTCTTAAATTTCTTCAGAAAATTCTTTATCCCTTAGTATGGATTGTTAACTTTTTTTCTAACTCTATTCTGAAACTTTTTGGAGTCGAAGAAAAACAATCTGACGACGATATATCTCCAGAAGAATTAAAAAGTATTTTAGAAAATTCTGGAGATCTTATTCCGCCTAGGTACCAAGAAATGCTTTTGAGTGTTTTAGAACTGGACAAAATTTCCATTGATGAAGTTATGATTCCTAAAAATGATGTCATCGGAATTGATCTCTCAAAAGATATCGATGAAATAAAAAGTTTTTTAGAAAGCTCGAAAAAAGAGTTCTTTCCAATCTTTGACCAAAACCTTGATGATATTAAGGGAATAATAGATTTATACGGAATTAACTCTTTTTTATCTTCAAATAAGTATGACAGGAACTCATTATTAGATAATACTGAAGAAGTTTATTTTGCTTTAGAGAATACTTCTCTAAATATCCAACTAAATAATTTTCAAAAAGACAAAAAAAAAGTTGCCATAGTTTTGGATGAATATGGCTCAGTTAAAGGAATAATTGACATCAAGGACATCTTAGAGGAAATCGTTGGTGAACTTTCCGATCCACACGAAGAAGTTAGGGTAGATATTAAAGAACAAAAAGATGGTTCCTATTTAGTCGATGCAAGTATATCTGTTAGAGAAATTAATAAAAGACTTGGATGGAATTTACCTCTCTCTGGTCCTAAAACCTTAAATGGCCTAATTTTAGAAAACACTGAAACTATCCCTGAAGCTAATATTTCCTTAGAGATTGAGAACTATTTGATAGAAACAGTTCTTATCAAAGATAATATGATTAAGTTCGCCAAGGTAACAGAACTAAAAGCTCCCAACCTTGATGAAGAATTAGACTAGATAATAGACTAGACCAGAAAATAAAACTGTAATTACGAAACTTGAAGTTATAACTGCCCTTACAGATGCTATTACAGGATACATTTTCCCAAATATAGCATTTGCTTCAATTAACAAAATTAACGCTAAGACTATCAAAAATCCCAGGCCACTGTATCCCTGCATAAATGTTGGATAATGTTCAGTTCCAATAGGCATGTGAGCAGAGAAAACCATAAAATACAACATTGGCAAGGAAAATAAAGTATTAGTCCTCGAAGCAAGCGCTGCTCTAGCTCCTGCTAATGCAACATCCCCTTCTTTAAGTCCGATGACAATTTTTTGATTTCTCCAAATAATTCCCCAAACATTGAGCATCATTATTGTTCCCATCAATGCGCCTAAAATTATTATTGCAGATGCCCCAGTTTGAAGAATATACAGCAAATAAAGGCCCGTTAAAAAAGTAAAGAAGGCTGCCCATCTGAACCACCACAGAGCATTAGGGGCTAATTTTTTTAAGACATCTGATCTAGCATCAGGTTCAGCTTCTTTTAAATATTCCGTTTGAACAAAATTAAAGTAATAAAGCAATCCAATCCAAACTATCCCCACAGCTGTGTGGGCGAATCTAAAAAGAACATATGCAAAATATTCCATTCTAACCTCCATTTATTATTTTAATTATAAAACAAGTATAAGTTCCCAATGTGTAGTATTTTTAATAAAATAATAAATAAAATGTCTAAAGAATTTACTATTTTGGGTTATGAAATGGAAAAAATATCAATCTTTTTTGGTTTTTTCCTATTATTTTGGGGAATAATTATTTCAGCTTTGTCTCAAAGTGATTCGATTACCTCATATATTCCATCTTTTTTTGGTTTGCCATTAATCTTATTTGGATTTCTTAGTCTAAGATTGCCAAGAAGAAAGAAACTTTTAATGCATATTGTCGTCCTATTTGGAATTATCATTTTCTTAGGAGGATTAGATGTTTTGAGAAGCTTCCCAGATATATTCTCAAATTTTTGGGGAGACCTTTCCAAAATTATGCTTGTAGTGACAGGTTTTATCTTTACTTATCTCAATATTAAATCCTTTATATTTGCAAGGAAGAAAACTTAGGCCCACTTTAGGAAATAACTTTTCCGATAATATCTTTTTCGCTATGCACTTGATCGCAAACAGAAGAATGAAGTTTATAGTTATCTCCCTTTAAAATAATTCCGCTTTTTTTTATATCTATGATTCTCTTTATGACGTATCCAAGTTTCGGAAGTTTTAGTACAACTACATCATCTATACAGTATTTGGGCAATCGCTCGGTTAAGACAAAATCTCCATCATTGTAAGATGGATTCATGCTGTTACCTTTAACACGAAAAATCTGAGACATTTAAAGATTGGGAACGACCATTTCCAAAGCAGGAGGATAAGGCGCGGTCACTCTTAAAATCTCGATGTTTTTTGTACTCCAAAATATCTCACTAAAATTATTAACAAGCTCAACGAGTTTTTCTGCATTTCCTCTTTCAAGGCTTTGTTTGCATTTAGAACCTTGCATCATAATTGAGTGAACAACTTCATGAATATTTGGAAAAGCTTCAATTTGAGGATCTTTAAAATAATCTCCCCAAATTATTCTCGTTTCGTCTTTTACAATACGAGCTTGATTTTCTTTTTCTAAAGTAAGTCTCGCTAATTCTGAAGAGTCTTCTGATTTAGAAGTATCAAAATTTTTTTCTTCGATTATATCGATTATCCTTACTATAGTAAGAGCAGCTATCTGAATCACAATGGGATCATAAATTTTGCATGGTATGTCACAGTGAGCTGAAACTTCTTTAAAACTCATATTATTTTCTCCTTATTTATGCTGATAAAATCACAATTAAATTAGTAAATACGAATTCTTTCTCAAAAGGAAAATAAAGTAAATCATTTCAATATGAGAAAAAATATAATCTAAAAAAAAATTATTACATATTCTATTATTTAATTATAAATTATAAAAAAAAATAGGGACACATGGTCCCTATTTTTTTTATAAGTTTATTTGATTGTTACATCATACCGTCCATACCGCCCATTCCTGGAGGCATGCCACCAGGCATTCCACCGGCAGGATTTTCTTCTGGAATTTCAGAAACCATAGCTTCAGTAGTTATCATCAAACCAGCAACTGATCCTGCTGCTTGAAGAGCAGTTCTAGTTACTTTAGCTGGATCTAAAATACCCATTTTAATCATATCTCCATACTCTGAAGATGCTGCATTAAATCCATAATTACCTTTTTCAGATTTAATTTTATCAACAACAACAGAAGCCTCTTCTCCAGCATTTAAGACTATTTGTCTTATTGGAGCCTCCATAGCTTTCAAAGCAATAGATATACCAATGTTTTGATCTTCGTTATCGCCTTTAAGCCCATCGACAGCTTGAAGAGATCTGACAAGAGCAACTCCTCCACCTGGAACGACTCCTTCCTCGACTGCAGCTCTAGTAGAATGCAATGCGTCTTCAACTCTAGCTTTCTTTTCTTTCATTTCCATTTCAGAGCCAGCACCTACTTTTATTACTGCAACTCCACCAGCTAATTTTGCAACTCGCTCTTGAAGTTTTTCTCTATCATAGTCAGAAGTAGTTTCTTCTATTTGTGCTCTGATCTGATTAACTCTCCCGGAAATGTTATCTTGAGTGCCTGCGCCATCAATCACAGTAGTAGTTTCTTTGGTCAAGACTACTTTTTTTGCAGTCCCTAAAGATTCAATGGTAGCTGATTCAAGATTTAGACCTACTTCCTCTGAAATAACAGTTCCGCCAGTCAAAATTGCGATATCTTCCAACATTGCTTTTCTTCTGTCGCCAAAACCAGGAGCTTTACAAGCAGATACTTTAACAACTCCTCTCATGTTATTTACAACCAAGGTTGCCAAGGCTTCGCCTTCAACATCTTCAGCTATAATAAGGAGCGATTTTCCCGCTTTCGCTACTGCTTCTAATAAAGGTAGTAGATCTCTTATATTGGATATTTTACTATCATGTAAAAGAATCATTGGATCTTCTAATTCTGTAATCATCTTTTCTTGATTGTTAATAAAATAAGGAGAAAGGTATCCTCTATCAAACTGCATACCCTCTACTACTTCTAATTCGTTTTCTATACCTGAGGCCTCTTCGACTGTGATGACTCCTTCTTTCCCCACTTTATCCATCGCTTCAGCAATTATGTCTCCGACTTCGCTGTCACTGTTTGCAGAGATAGTACCGACTTGAGCTATTGAAGAAGATTCTTCACAAGGAATTGCCATTGATTGGATGCTTTCAACAGCTTTAGCAACTGCTTTATCAATGCCTCTTTTTAAATCCATTGGATTGAATCCTGCTGCAACTGATTTTAATCCTTCGTTAACTATTGATTGAGCCAACACCGTTGCAGTAGTTGTGCCATCTCCAGCGGCATCAGAAGTTTGAGAAGAAACTTCTTTAACCATTTGAGCACCCATGTTTTCGAACTTATCTTGAAGTTCAACTTCTTTTGCAACAGATACTCCATCTTTGGTAACTGTGGGCGCACCAAAGGATTTATCCAAAACTACATTTCTTCCCTTAGGTCCAAGCGTAACTTTAACTGCATCTGCAAGTACATTTACACCATCAAGCATCTGCCCTCTAGCAGAATCTCCAAATTTTACATCTTTAGCCATGTTTTCCTCTCTTAATAAATTTAGGATACCGTACCCAAAAGGTCACTATCACTTAATATCAATAATTCTTCTCCATCGATTTTTATTGTGTTATTGCCTGCATATTGTCCAAAAACTACAACATCACCGACCTTTACTGAAACTTCAACTTTTTCTCCATTATCAAGTGTTTTGCCAGGTCCGACTGCCAAAACCTCTCCCTGAGAAGGTTTTTCGGCGGCTGAACCAGGTAGTACTATTCCGCCAGCAGAAGTTTCTTCTTCATCGCCTCTTCTTACCAGAAGCTTATCTCCAAGTGGATTAAATTTCATTTAACTTTCTCCATAAATTCTAATCTATTGTCTGAGTTCGGCATTCTAGATAAGACTTAAGAAATACACAACTCCAAATATATTTATGTTCTTCTTTTATTTTTTCAAGCCCCAGAAAAGAAAAATATTTTTTTCCAAAAAATAACTAAAATTCCCAACAAATTAAAGAATAAATCAATAAAGTCTCCTTCCCTATATGGAAGATACCATTGAATGATTTCAGATAAAACTGCGTATGAAATAATAAAAATTAATGAATTTTTTAAATAATCATTTGATTTATTTATTAAAAAAGACAAAGTTAAAAATAGAAAGAAATGCATTGCTTTGTCTGGCAAATTTATTAACGATCTTTCGCTAGGCTGAGAAAAAAGAGCGTAAGAAGAAATTAAAAAAACAACTATGAAAATAGAAGTCCAAAAATATGAAAATTTTATCCTTTTAGTCGAACCCAAATATTTCCTTTTTCCTATAAACGATCAAAGAAAAGATAATGGCTGGAATTCCCAACAAAGCACAAGTGATAAAAAAATAATGAAATCCAAAATCTTCAACTATAAATCCAGAGCCTCCGGAAATAAGCCTTGGGGGAATGGCAACCAATCCAAAGAGCAGAGCGTACTGAGTTGCGGTATATGTTTTTGATACCATTCTAGATAAAAAAGTAATACCCACTACCCCAATAAAGCCTTGAGAAAAATTATCTATTGTTATAGTTATCACCAATGCCCAAATATCATATCCAACTGAATTTAAATAGATAAAAGGTAAATTTGCTAAGGGCACAAAAATAGCCCCAAAGACCATATTTTTTACTAATCCAAATTTAAAGAGAGTTAAACCAGCAAAAAGTCCGCCAATAATAGCCATCCACAAACCATAAAAGTTTGCTATTTCTGCTACTTCAATTTTTGAAAACCCTATTGATTGATAAAAAGGCATTGCCATTGGCCCCAGAAACATGTCACTAAGACGGTAAGTAAACGTTAATAGTAAAAGTAAAAATAGGTGTTTTTTGTATCTTTGAAAGAGATCCGTTAAAGGAGAAATAAAAGAATCTTTAAACCAAATCATAGGTGCATTTAAAATAGAAATATATGGTTTTTCATCTCTCTCAGGTTCAGGTAAAAAAAATAAAATTGATAAAGAAAAAACTAAAAATAAAATTCCAACAAATATATATGCCATATTCCAGCCATAAAATTCTGCGATGTAAAAAGTAATAACCTGTGAAAGAAGAACGGCTCCGATTCTATAACCAATAATATAAACTGCAGAAGCCTCTCCAATCTCTTTTTTATTTACTAGTTCAATCCTTAGGGCATCTACGCAGATATCTTGTGTTGCAGAAAAAATACTAAGAAAAATAACCGCTAAGACAAATACCTGTAAATTTTCAGAGGGGTTTTGAAATCCAATTACAATTATTGTAAAAAAGCTCAAAACCTGAGATAAAAAAAGCCAGCTTCGTCTTTGACCAATTCTATAAAAATAAGGAATTCTCAGCCTATCAACCAACGGAGCCCATAACATTTTTAAGGAATATGCCAATAGAACCAGTGACAAAAGCCCAATTGTTGACTTTTTAATTCCTATTTCAGCTAGCCAATAGTTTAAAGGATCAATTAGAAGACCTAGTGGCAAACCGGAAAGGAAACCTAAAAAAAGCACTAAAATTACTCTAGGGTGTAGATAATTCCTCAAGGAATTAGTCCAGCTCATGTTTAATCTCTAAAGTTTTTAAATTGGAGAGGTATTGCTATCTCTTTACTTTTGAGCAGAGTGATAATTTCTTGTAATTCATCTCTTTTTTTTCCGTTGACTCTTAAAGAGTCTCCTTGAATTGAGCTTTGAACTTTTATTTTAGAAGACTTAATAATTTTGACAATTTCTCTCGCTATATCTTGATTTATGCCTTGATTAATTTCAGCATCCAAGGATGCAACACTATTAGATATATTTTTTTCTCCTAGTTTCAAAGCTTTTAAGTCGATGCCTCTTTTGGCTAAATTTTCTTTTAATATAGGAATCATTTGATCAATTTGAAAGGCTTCATTTGCATTTAACTTAACAACTTCGTTGGCAAACTCAAAACTGGCACTAGCCTCTTTAAAGTCGTACCTATTGGCAATGACTCTATTGGATTGATCTATGGCATTGGTAAGTTCGTGTAAATCAACTTTGGATTCAATATCAAATGACGGCATAACTAAATCTTAGATTTATAATTTTTCCAATCAAAGAAATCTCCAGGGTCTGACTTTCTTCCTGGAGCTATAAATGAATGGCCTACAATTCTATCTTTACTAATTTTAGGATAGTTTTGCATTAAATTGCGCGTCAATTCAATCAATTTTGAATATTGAACATCTTCGAACGTACTATTATCAGTTCCTTCTAGCTCTATTCCAATTGAAAAATCATTACAGTTATTTTTGCCTTGAAAAGATGACTCACCAGCATGCCAAGCTCGGCTATTTGTTGAAACAAATTGTTTCAGAATCCCTGTTCTTTCAATTAAAAAATGTGAAGAAACTTTCAAATCAGATATTTGTTTGAAATAAGGATCTTCTGATGGATCTAATTCATTTAAAAAAAACCTATCTATATGGTTCGATCCGTATTTAGCAGGGGGAAGACTTATTGCGTGAATTACAATCAAACTTACATCATCCTTTCTTTCGTCAAAATTAGGAGATTTTAAAATTTCAGCTCCATCTATCCAGCCTTTTTTTTCAGTCATTAATCATTTTCTCGGCTAATAAATCTCCAGTAGCAGCACCTAAAGTCCAGCCCAAATGTCCATGTCCAGTGTTGTAAAAAATGCCTTTGGCTTTACTCTCAAAGATTAGTGGCATCATATTTGGAGTCATCGGCCTTAACCCCGCCCAGGGTGTGTAATTTTCGGTGCTTACTCCTGGAAAATATTCTCTTACCCACCCTAGTAAGGGCCTTATTCTATCTTGCTTGATATCTTTGTTAGTTCCAGCTAATTCAGCAGTTCCTGCTACTCTCAGTCTATCTCCGAGCCTGCTTGAAACAATTTTTTTAGGATCATCTAAAAGTGAAACTTTCGGAGCTGACAGTTTTGATTCTTCGTCATCTAATTGAATCGTTACACTATAACCCTTAACTGGATAAACCCGCATAGAATCGCCAAGAGTATCAGCAAACCTTTGTGTCTCGATTCCCGCGCAAATTGCAACTTGATCAAATTGCATTCCAGAGGCTCTAGATTCATTTGTTGAAGACAAAATAACTTTATCTTTATCTTTATAAATTGATTCAATTTCTGTATTAAATTTAGACTTAACACCATATTTTTTCTCAAGAACTTCATGCATATTTTTACAAAATTTATGAATATCTCCACTAGCATCTGATTTGGTATAAATACCGCCAACAATTTTTTTATCATTTTTTGCTGATTTAAAAGCGGGTTCTAAATCTTCAACTTCGTCTGAATCTAGGACTTCCCATTCCATACCGTCTTGATGAAGCCATGAAGCCTTACTTGCAGCTGCATTTAATTCTTTCTTATTATCATAAAAATGAAGTATTCCCTCTTTGAGCAAATCAAAATCTATCCCTTCATGATCTGCAATATCAAAATATATCTGTCTTGCTCTTTTAGCCAACTCAATGGTCTCTTGAGTTTTAGATTTGTGTTTGCCGTCAAAGGTAGCCATCAAGAATCCTACAATCCATTTATATTTTTGTAGGCTAGGGGAAGGATTGAATAAAAGGGGTGCATCTTTTTTGAACATCCATTTAACACCATTGATTATATTTTTTGGAGTATTCCAAACTTCTGAATTACTTGCACTTAATTGACCGCCGTTAGCATAGCTTGTTGCCATAGCAGGATATCTTCTTGAGTCAATTAGTGTGACCTCCATGCCTTGTTTGGCGAGAGAATAAGCAGTAGTTGTTCCTGCAATTCCAGCTCCAATTACTGCAACTTTTTTTCTCATCGTAATTCTGCTGGAAGTTTGAAATAAATATTTTCTTCTAAACCATCTAATTCTTCTTCATTAGAATAGCCAAAGCTAACGCACTTATGAACTATAGATTGCACCAACTCTTCAGGAGCCGATGCCCCAGCAGTTATACCCAAAGCAGAAACATTTTTTAACATTTCCTTTGATATTTGATCAGGATCGTCCACTAAATAAGACTTAGAACCAGATTTCTCTGCTAATTCTTTCAATCTATTTGAATTAGAGCTATTTTCCGATCCAACTACCAGGATAAGTTGAGTTTCCAGTGCTAATTGTTTAACAGCATCCTGTCTGTTTTGTGTTGCATAACAGATATCTTCTGAGTTTGGTTCTTGAAGAGACGGAAATCTTTTTTTTAGTTCGGATATTATTTCTTTTGTATCAGAGACCGATAAGGTTGTTTGGGTAACCAAATATAAGTTTTCTGGCTGCTCAATCGAGACAGTTTTTGCTTGATCTAAATTTTCAACTAAGTACATATTTCCTGAAGATTTTTCAGGAAATCTACCTAGTGTTCCTTCTACCTCAGGATGGTTTTTATGTCCTATCATGACGATATCTTTTCCAGCTAAACCAAACCTGATGACTTCTTTGTGAACTTTTGAAACTAACGGACAAGTCGCATCGAAAAATTTCAATTTTCTTTGATGTGCGTCAAGCTCGACCTTTTCTGAAACTCCATGGGCAGAAAAAACTGTGATGCCGTCTTCTGGAATTTCTGATAATTCTTTTACGAAAACTGCTCCTTTCCTTTTTAAATCTTCAACAACTTTTCTGTTGTGCACCACTTCATGTCTTACATAAATTGGTGCTCCGAACTTTTCTAGAGCAATTGAGACTATGTCAATAGCTCTATCGACTCCAGCGCAAAAACCTCGAGGATTAGCTAATTTAATTACTTTCATTTTTTATAAAAAATTAAAGATTTAAATACATAAATCAATATACCTATGGTGACATATGAATCAGCTAAATTAAATATGTATGGATTGAAAGATATATCAATAAAATCAACTACAAACCCATGATTAATTCTGTCAATAAAGTTTCCTAAGCCGCCAGCTAGGATTAAAGAGAATGCAAAATATTCAATAGTTGAAAAATTTTCTTTAAAAACTGAAGTGAAAATATACAAAAATAATACAAAGCAGATAATTAGTACTAAAATTGAGATCCAGAGTGACAAATTAAAACTTTCATTATTTAAAAAGCTAAAAGCAACCCCATAATTCTTTACAAACGTAAAACTTACAACGCTAAAAATTTGTTTAGATTGATTAATTTCATAATTATTTAAAATAAATAATTTTAGGACTTGATCAAGTAATATTAGAGCAAATATTAAGCAAAATAATTTTACTTTCAGGCGAGTATTATATAAAAAATCTAGTCTCACCTTTTCCTGTTATATTTTCGTTGCATCTTGTACAAATGTTATCTTCGCCATAAGGAACTAAAGGTTCAACATGATGCCAGCAACGAGCACATTTTTCTAAATCCGTGGATTTAATAGTAATACTTAAACCTGGAATTTCAGAATTAAAATTCTCTCCCTCTCTAAGGATTAAGTTAACTTTTGAAGTGATGAAAAGATATTTTAATTCATTTGATATTTCGTTTAATTGCATATAAATTTTATTGTTACATTCCAAATCTAACTCAGCTTCTAAAGAAGATCCTATTTCTCCATTATTCCTTTTTTCCTCTAAATATTTATTAACTTCTGTTTTCATTAGAAGAAGAAGATTCCATGTTTCATTATTTATTGAAGTTTCGAATTTAGGCCAATCTTCATACCATTCAAGGAAAAATACCGAGGATTTGTCTTTCTTAAATTCTTGATAAGCTTCTTCGGCCGTATAGCTCAATATTGGCGCTATCCACCTTATTAAGCCATTTAAAACATGGTAAATTGCTAATTGAGCTGATTTTCTAGCAACTCCATCTTTTTTCGATGTATATAAGCGGTCTTTAATAATATCTAAATAAAAACCACCTAATTCATTTGTACAAAAAGAGAGTATTTTTTGGAAAGCAAGATGAATTTCATAATTATCATAATCCAATTTAATTTGTTCCTGAAGATCATTTGCTTTTTCAGTTATCCATTTATCTATTTCGGTATATTTAGATAGATCTAAATCATCATTTTTTAAATCAAAATCATAAAGATTACTAATCAAAAATCTAATTGTATTTCTTATGCGTCGATAGGAATCTGAAGTCCTCTCTAAAATCTCTTCTGAAAAATTCATTTCATTTCTAAAGTCAGTAGATGCAACCCATGCTCTTAAAATTTCTGCACCACGCTTGTTCCAAACCGATTGAGGAGAAATCACATTGCCTAAAGATTTTGACATTTTTTTTCCTTTTGAATCCACTACAAAACCATGAGTCAAAGCAGTTCTATAAGGAGTATCTTTATTCATAGCCACAGATGACAGTAACGATGATTGAAACCATCCTCTGTGCTGATCAGAGCCTTCCAAATATAAATCAGCGGGATAGTTTAAATTCTCATTTTCTTTCAAAACACAATTATGAGTAACCCCAGAGTCAAACCAAACATCTAATATGTCAGTGACCTTCTCGTAATCTTCATAATCCTTGTCTAAAACGTTTTTAATTTCTTCAGAGAACCAAGCTTCAACTCCTTTTGTTTCAACTTTTTTTGCAATCCTCTCAATTATTTCCAAAGTATCTTTATGTAGCTCTCCTGTTTCTTTATGAATAACTAATGGTATTGGAACTCCCCAAGTTCTTTGTCTTGAAACACACCAATCAGGTCTGTTTGTCATCATTGCAGATATTCTTGATTTACCCCAATCAGGTAACCAATTTATTTCTTCAATCATACTTTCACTATTTTTCAAGAGATTTGATTTCTTCATTGAAATAAACCATTGAGGTGTCGCTCTGTAAAATAATGGAATTTTGTGTCTCCAGCAGGTTGAAACACTATGAAAATATTTTTGGTTAGCCATCAGCAAGCTTTTTTCGCTTAAAAGGTTGATTACAGTCTCATTAGCTTCTTTAATGGTTTGCCCTCCTACAAAAGAAATGTCATCTGTAAATTTTCCTTCTCCTTTGACAGGACTAGTTAAGTCAAATCCTAAATCTTTACATGCTTCGTAGTCTTCAAGTCCATGGGCCGGTGCAGTATGAACAAACCCAGTTCCCATTTCTTGAGTAACGTGATCTCCTGAAATCAGTGGAGACTTTTGATCCAAAAAAGGATGATCACAAATTAAACCTGAAAGCTTGTCTCCATTAACTTTGCCTAATTTTGTATATTTATCTAATTCATATCTTTCCAAGGTCGCCTCAATAAGATCAGAACAAATTATTAAGTTTAAAATTTTTCCTTTGAATTTAAGCTCTATTAATTCATAAGTGAATTTAGAGCTAAAACATATCGCCTTATTACTTGGAATAGTCCATGGGGTAGTTGTCCAAGAAGCCACGAAAACATTTTCCGAAGAAATAGTTTTAAAAATATCTTTGAGTTGATCGGACTGTATAGGAAATAAAAAATCAATAGCTTTAGATTCTTTATCTATATATTCAACTTCTGCCTCCGCTAAAGCTGAACCACATTCTTCACACCAATAAACTGGTTTAGAGCCACGATGAAGATGCCCTGCTTCAATTATTTTTCCAAGTGACCTTATAATGTTGGCTTCAAATTTATAGTCCATGGTTTTATAAGGATTTTTCCAATCCGCTACCACGCCCAATCTTTTGAAATCATTTCTTTGAATAGCAATTTGTTGATTAGCGTATTCTCTACATTGAGATCTAAAGTCTTCCGGAGAAATATCTATGTTAACTTTTCCAGACTTTTTTTCTACATTCAATTCAATTGGCAGTCCGTGGCAATCCCAACCTGGCACATAAGGCGAGTTATAGCCTGAGAAAATTTTTGATTTGATTATTATATCCTTTAATACTTTGTTAACCACATGCCCCAAATGTATCGGTCCGTTTGCGTAAGGAGGCCCATCATGCAAAATAAATTTTGGTTTATTTTTATTTCTTTCTAAAATTTTTGAATATAAATCCATTTCTTCCCAAAAATTTAATATTTCAGGTTCTTTCTGTGCCAAGTTGGCTTTCATAGAAAAGCCAGTGCTAGGCAAGTTTAATGTTTCCTTCAATTTCTTCATTTGATTAAGAAAAATATTTTCTGGTTTCTGCTATATCCAAATTAATTTGTTCTTTTAATTTGTCTAGGTTCTCAAATTTCTTTTCGTCCCTTATCTTTTGACAAAACTCAACTTCTATTCTGCAACCATATATTTCTTCATTAAAATCAAATATATGAATCTCTAGAACAGGAGATGTTCCACCCACAGTTGGTCTAACGCCCATATTAGCAATTCCATTGAAAGTTTCACCCTTTACAAAAGCTTTTACTGCATAGACACCTTTAATTGGAAGGTTGCTTTTTGGTACCCAAATATTTGCAGTAGGAACACCTATTGTTCTGCCGACCTTGTTTCCAAAAACAACTTTACCTGAAAAGGTATATCTTCTATCTAATAATTTTGCAGCCAAATCAAAATTTCCATCAGCAATACTTTCTCTTATCCAAGTGCTACTCACTCGTCTACCTTTAAAACTGTGCGTAGGAATCCTGTCAACCTCTATCTGATTATTCGATCCCCAATCAGATAGAAAGTCAAAATCTCCACTTCTTTCTTTGCCAAATTTAAAATCATCGCCGACCATTAAATATTTTATATTTAATTTTGAAAGTATCTCGTCAATAAACTCATCTGGAGACATGTTTTGAAGTTTTTTATTGAATCTAAGGAAAAATCCAAAATCAACTTTGTTTTCTTTAAGTCTTTTGCATTTGTCTCTCCATGGAGAAATTCGCGTAGGTTGTTCAAATAACGCTTTTTGCTCAGCAAAAAATTCTTTTGCATGAGGTTCAGTAAAAATTACTAAAGATTGCAAATCATCCTTATCACCAATTGATTTCATTTTTTTTATAATCTCTTTGTGGCCTAGATGCAGGCCGTCAAAATTACCAATTGTCGCAATTAATGGTTTTGAGGAAAACTTTTTGTTAAAGAAATCTATATTATGTATGTCTCTAATTAAATACATATTAGATTAATTTTAAAATTCCCTGATTGCGAAGCCAAATAAAACTAACTACAAAAATAATGCCTGAACTTATAGAAGTCGCTAAAGCCAGACCAAAGTGGCCATAGTCTAATTGATAAATAAAATAATAGTTAAAAATTATATTTGAAATTAAAGAAACTAACCCAGTTACAACAACCATATTGGCTTTAGAAATTGCAAAAAAGATGCTGTTAAAAAATTTTTGAGGCAGGATAAATAACATTGAAAAAGCATACCCTTGCAAGGCTAGAAAGGTCATTCCAACGTCAAAAGAAGTGAATTCTCCTCTCAAGAAAAGTAATTTAATTGCTAATTCGCCAAACAAAAAAGCTCCAATAACGCATAAAAGTCCTAAAAAAAATAATACCTTTAATAATTTTTTACTCTGAAGAGTTAATTCTTCCATTTTTTTTTCGAGGAATAATTCGGTCATATTCGGCAATGCTACTAGAGCAACAGCCACGCCAAATAATCCAAGAGGAAACTGAATCAATCTTTCTGAAAGATAGAGCCAAGTAGGACTGCCTGTAACCAAAAAAGAAGCAAAAATAGTGTCAACTAAGACGTTTAATTGATAGATACCTGCAGCAAAAAAAGCGGGAATTAATTTATTAAAAAAAGATTTAAGTACTTCTTTATCAAAATTTAAAACTAATTTTGGAAAGAAATTGAAATAAATCACAACGATAAAATTAATGCCAAGTTGGATTAATCCGGCAATCAAAATTGCAATTCCCAAAATTTGCAAATCAAATTCATTAGAAAATAAAGCAAAGCAGATTAAAGTGATATTAAAAATAATTGGAGTTGCAGCAACAATTTGGAAAATCTTTTTTGAATTTTGAATCGCCCCAAAAAAAGCTGTAAATGAAATTAATAAAATATAAGGAAAAACTAACCTTAAAAAATCTGAAGCTGATTGATATTTTTCTGGATCTGCGAAAAATCCAGGTGCGAATATTGAGATAAATAAACCTGGGAAAAGTTCTGCGATCATCACAAAAGATAAAAGAGTTACAAACAACAAGGTAAAAACTTGATTTAAAAAGGAATTCAAATTTTCCTTAGCTTCTATGATGCTAGGAACCAAAGATTGCGCTAATGCTCCCTCTCCAAAAAAACTTCTAAAAACGTTTGGAATTCTAAAAATTACAACAAAAATATCATGAGCAGAACTAGCGCCCAGTAGAGATGTCAGAACAAGATCTCTGAGGTATCCAAAGATTCTTGATATGAGCGTAAAAAAAGAAAACCCAGCTGAAGATTGCCAAATCTTACTCATCAGGCTCAAAAGTCATGGCAACAGAATTCATACAATATCTCAATCCTGTTGGCTGAGGGCCATCTGGGAAAACATGCCCTAAATGAGCATTACAATTTCCACATTGCACCTCAACTCTTATCATTCCATGACTCCTATCTTCAACATTTTTAACTGCGGTCTCATTTATTGGTTGCCAAAAACTTGGCCAGCCCGTACCAGACTCGAATTTTGTTTTAGTGACAAAGAGAGGATTTCCACAACAAACGCATTTAAAAACACCATCTTCTTTTACGTCTAGTAGTTCTCCGGTAAAAGCAGGTTCAGTACCTTGTTCTTGAGTTACATAATATGCTTTGTCAGATATTTTATCTTTTAGGTCTTTCATCCTTTTATTATAAAGATTTATTCTTCGTGAATCTTGAATCCTAATAAAGTTAGTAATTCTTTTTTTTCATCGTTTAACAGTTTTGTAGACAGAAGATAATCTCCAAAGCCCATTCTTTCATTTTTTTTTCTAACTGCCTGAAAAAAGTTGGAAAATGAATCCTTTCCATTAAATAAATTTAAATCTTTTTTAAAAGAGTCGTTTATGCTTTTAATATCGATAAAGCGTTTAATAAATTTAAATGGAATTTCACCCTCTTTAATTTCATCTTTGTCTAAAAACTTATCTAAATTAAGCGTTTTATTTATTGGTTTTAAATTATTTAAATCATTTATTTCGAAAAACTCTTTCATTGAATCAATTGCTAAATTAAGCGCCTCAGTTTTAGAATTTAAAGTGTTTCCAGCAATATGAGGAGTTCCTATAAAGGTATCCCCGATATCATCCACATTTAAATTTGGTTCTTTATTCCATACATCGCAAATAAGTTTTGCATTGGTATTTTTCATAATTGCTTTGTAATCGACAACTTCTCCTCTAGAAGTATTTATAAGCATTTGCTCAGGCTCTAAATTCGAAATTAGGTTGTGAGATGGATAATCACCTTTTTTTGAGTAAGACGCATTTACACTTATAATTGGACATCTTAATGCAGTATCCTTTTGATCAATACTGTTTTCAAACTTATATGGATCAAAGGTTACAGTTTCGTAATTAAAAAAAGAGAGTATTTTTTTTAATTTACTTCCGATATGTCCCTCTCCAATCAATCCAACTTTTTTTTCTGAAGAAAAGCTCAGTGCGTTCAATGTGTATTCTAAAACAGCTTGAGCATTGGCACCTTTAGCGGTTTTTATAAAAATTTCTCTAGAAGATAAAAAATCATGATCTATGTGATCCTCTCCAGAAGTTAGAGAAAAAATAAATCTAATATCTGTGCCGTCAATTAGCTCATTATTTAAAATTGTTGCAGATCTAGACAGCAAAGCTTGTGAGTTTTTTAAAGTTTTTTTATTTATTTCATCGAAGGGTAAAGTTTTTAAACGGAAGGTTTTTGAGTTTTCAAAAACTTCTTTTAAATATGGAATATCTTTGTCAGCAACTATCTCAATCATTGATCAGAACTTGGATAAAATTTACTTTTTAACCATCTAATTAGAGTGTTTTTTTTCAAACTAATTCGATCGATTTCCAGGTAAAGGTCATCTAATTCTTTCGGACTAGAAAACATATCTGCTCTTGAAACAATTTTTTCTTCAGAGTCTAATTCTTTAACTATTTTTGCGGGATTTCCTGCTACTACTACATTTGCCGGCACATCTTTTATTACTACTGTTCTAGCACCTACGATTGAATTTTGTCCAATAGTCACGCCCTTGCTCACTATTGCTCCATCACCAATCCAAACATTATCCTCAAGTACTACTTCCTTCGATTGGCCTACAGGCAGTGCACGATCATATATCCCATGCCAATCTGAGTCAGATATGTATGCACTGTTAGCAAACATACAAGAATTTCCTATTTTAACTTTTGTCGCAGCTGAAACTCTCACTCCAGGACTGAATAAACAATAATCTCCTATTTCTATTTTTCCATTATGCTTATCTGCATTCCAAGTGGTTAAATGAATATGCGAGTCTGGTGCAGAAATAAAAGTTGCAAAGTCTCCTACTGAGATTCCCTCACCATTTATATGCAAATATTTAACGCCCAAAACCAAAGGCCCAACACCTAAGTTTTCAAATTGGGGCGCTAAAACGTTTTTGATGTATTTTTGATCAAACCACCAATGAACGCGTTTCAACCAAAAGGGGCGATTATCTCTTCTAATTTTTTATCTCCAAGACAGTTTCAAGTAGTATCATACCCTACCTTTATGAAAGAGATCGAAGATAAGCTTCCTAAAATAGTTAGCCAAGATTCAAAAAAAATGAGTTTTGAACTTAAAACTTTTGCAAGTTTAGCTATACCCATTTATTTTTCCCAGCTTGCTTCACATGCTACTGGCGTCATTGCAGCTTTAATGACAGGAAGTTACAGCACTTTAGATCAAGCAGCGGTGGCAACGGGCAATATGCTTTTTTGGCCAGTTTTTTTTGGATTGGGTGGAAGTTTATTCATTGTCACTGCATTTGTAGCTCAGTTCTATGGGGCCAAAAAGAATCATGAAATTGGGCCGTTATTGAAACAAGCTTTTTGGTTATGTGTTCCTCTGATAATTCTTGTAACAATATATTTATCCTATGCTGGGCAAGTACTTGATTTTTTTGGCACTCCTGATGATGTTCAAAAAATTACCAAAAGTTACTTAAATGGTTTAATGATAGGAACTCCAGCATTATTTTTATTTCAACCCCTTAAATCCTTCAGTGAAGGTATTACAAGACCAATTCCAATAACAATAATCAATTTAGGAATGGTGGCTTCAAATGCTCTATTGAATTATGGGTTTATATTTGGAAAATTTGGCCTGCCAGAGCTTGGCGGAGCAGGCTGTGGTATTTCTTTTGCTATTTCATCATGGGGAGCTTTATTAGCGTTAGTAATTTATATTTATTCTTCTAAATATTATCAATCTGCAAATTTATTTTCGGAGTATGAAAAACCGAACCTAGCAAAGATTTCAGAGATCTTTAAATTAGGTTTTCCAATAGGTGCCTGCATATTTGTCGAGTTTGGTCTTTTTAGTGGTTCTGGTCTTCTGCTTAGTAATCTTGGTGAGGAAACAATTGCCTCCCATGCCATTGCCATGCAAGTAACTACAGTTACCTTTATGTTGCCATTATCAGTTGGGTTAGCAGCTGCTGTTCGATCTGGCAATCTTCTTGGAGCAAAAGAATTTGTTGCAGCTAGATATTCTTCTTTTTTTGCAATATTGACAGCTGTTACATTGGCTTCATTTAATTTCGTAGGTTTAATATTATTTGGAGATACATTTGCATCTTGGTTCAATGCTGATCCTTCAATAATTGCTCTTTCCAGTTCTCTTCTATTCGTTGCAGCTTTTATGCAGTTATCAGACGGAATAAGCTTTACGGGCCAAGGTGCTTTAAGAGGTTACAAAGATACTTATGCTCCCATGTATATTATGATTATAGCGTTTTGGTGTTTTGGCCTTCCTATCGGATACTCTTTGGGGTTAACTGATCTTTTTGTTCCAGCTCAAGGTGCCTACGGCATGTGGATTGGGATGTGTTGTGGAGTGATTTTAGCTTCTATTTTGGTCTTATTTAGATTGGATAAAACTACCAAAAAAGCCATACAAGATAAAAATTTTAAAATTTTTAATTAAGAAATAATTTAAAATATTTTTTTATATGAAAGTCGTTGTTGTAAGTGGTGGTTTCGATCCAGTTCATTCTGGGCATATAGCTTATTTTAATGCCGCTAAAAAGCTAGGAGACAAGTTGATTGTAGCTTTGAATAGCGATGATTGGCTTATAAATAAAAAGGGAAAATTTTTTATGCCTTTTGATGAACGAAGTATCATTATTGAAAATCTAAAAATGGTTGATGAAGTAATAGATTTTGAAGATGATGAAAATGGCAGTGCTTCACAAGCATTGGTAAAAGTAAAAAATTCTTACCCGAATGAAGAAATTATATTTTGTAATGGCGGAGATCGAACAAAAGATAACATTACCGAGATGGAAGTTGAAGATATTACTTTCGAGTTTGGAGTTGGCGGTGAGGACAAAAAAAATTCATCGAGTTGGATTTTAAAAAATTTTCAATATGACAGAGAAGAAAGGGTTTGGGGAGAGTTTTATGAATTATTTTCAAATAATTTTCTTAAACTCAAGGAATTGATCATTGCACCTGGCAAAGGTATGAGCTTTCAAAGACATTTTTTAAGGAACGAAATTTGGTTTATCAGCAAAGGGAAGTGTTCTGTAAATTACAGTAAAAAAGATCCTGAAAATTATGAAGAAATATCTTTAAATACCGAAGACACTTTTCATGTGCAAAAAGAATCCTGGCATCAAATTTTTAATCCATTCGATCAGCCGTGTCATATTGTTGAAATTCAATATGGGGAAGAAACTAACGAAGATGACATAGAACGTTTAAGATATTTTAAAAATGAAGATTGACGCAATTGGTTTGATTTGTCCTGAACCAATTATGCTTCTTCACAAAGCTATTCATGAATCTGATTCAGGTCAAATAATTGAACTAATTGCTACTGATCCTGCAGCAAAAAAAGATGTTGAAAAATTTTGTGAATTTCTTTGTCACCAGTTGTTATCTTTTGAAAAAAAAGATGATCAGTTAATTTTTAAAATAAAAAAAAAATAAAAGGGCCTCTTAAGGCCCTTTCATTTAAATCACGCTGTAGTATATATCTGTACTTATATATTCAATATCTGGATAACCTTCATTAATAAATTTTTGAAACTCAGGCCAAAACTCTGATTCCATCATTGCATCTTGCCATTTCCCATAATCTTCATGAGAATCAAACTCTATAGAATAGTATGCTTTTTGAACTCCGCCTCCAGAAACAGAACGCCAAAATCTTGGGTTCTTGGCTCCTAAAGAAACGTGGAGATCAGCGGCAGCTTTAACATTGTCGACAGTTTCTTGTATTTTTTCAGGGGTTCCTTCCCACTTTGTAACAGCTATTACAATCATATTTACCTCTATTCCGTATAGGCCTCACCATTCCAAAGATTTATCTGAGACCATATTTCTGTTGAAACAGTTTCTGTATAACTAGAAATTTTTCTATTAAAATCTATCGAGCTTTGTGAAGCATTGAAAATAGCTAATTGATCCATCATTTGTTTTTGACTTTCATAGCCTGCCCAAACAAATAAATCTTCATCTTTTATTCCGCCAGCAAAAGTTACTTTTAAGCCGTATGAGTCAGCTGCTGTTCCATTATCCTCTATTTCAGAAATAAGCTTATCCCAATCTTTTAAGTATCTTGGAACATCGGCCGTTTTGATTCTCCATATATAAAAAGTTTTATTTTTTGCAACATCCTCGGGAGTAATTTTTTCTCGCGTGTTGATATAAGTGCTTTCATTGGTATTGGTTGTGCCATTTTTAGCTGAATTCATAAGTAAAGTCGCTACAGCTGAGGACGTAAGAGAAACATCGTATGCTTTTTGTAATTCTTCCGTATCGGAATAATAGAAAGCTATGCTGTGAGTAGTGCTATCAGAACCATTCGTATTGACTTGATAAAGACCCGCTGAAATCCCTAAGGAATTAAAATCATCAGATTCCATATATGTGGTGACATTGTTCAGTGTCGCTAGAGGATTTATAGAATTAATTCCAAAGTTAACTTCGATTCCAGTCGAAGCAAATTGTTGTGAAAATAAATTTCCACTTGTTAGGGTAAAAACCATAACAAAAAATTTAAATATTTTTTTCATTTTTCTCTCCTTTAAAATGAATAAAAATATTACATTTTTTAGAAAAATATATAAAGACCTTTAACTAGCTTTCTCGATCTTGCAGTTTCTCTAAACTTATTTTATCTTTCAGGCTCATTATGTATGCTGCTCCAGCGAGAATAATCACAGCACTTGCTTCAGCAATAATTATCAATGCATCCATATCTTTGTTTTGCATAACAATTAATCTACAAAGAGCTGTTATGGCAATGATAATTGGCAGAGTTACTGGAATTCTTTTGGAGCTATAAAAAGCGGCTACCATAGCAAGAATTTCAGTAAAAATAAAAAGCATAAATAAATCTGCCAATACAATTTCTCGAACCAAATACATTTGATAGAGATGTTGTAAAGCAGCTACGCAAGTTGCTATTCCTATTATCGCAAGTAAAACCTTTTCGCTTGCAACTGTTAACCAATGAACCTGATCAACGGATTTATCTTCTTCTCCCATAAATGGATTATCATAAAATTTAAACTACAAATCTAGTTATTAATTTTTTATATGAGCCTTGAAATTAAGATTTTAGAACCTATATATATATTGTGGATGCCTCTTGAGGATTCACGTAATTTTAACTTGCTAAATATAGGAGTATAAAAATGGTTAATAATACATTTGAACTTTTATGGAGGGATATCTCCCCTCTCACAGTAGGATTTGATAGAACTTTTGACACTCTGTCATTGCTAGCAAATTCAAAACAAACATCAAATTATCCGCCTTACAACATAAGAAAGATTAGCGATGAACAATATACGATAGAACTTGCTGTAGCTGGGTTTGAAGAAAGTGAGCTTGATATAGAAGCTGCTGGAGAAAACCTTACTGTTACAGGATCTAAAGACAAAGATGCTAGTGAAGGCATTGTTCATCAAGGTCTTGCAGCAAGGAATTTTGTGAAGAAATTCGTTCTTTCTGATGATATGGTCATAAAGGGCGCTGCTTTGAACAATGGCATGCTCTACATTGGACTTGAAAGAGTTATTCCGGAAGATCAGAAACCTAAAAAAATAAATTTCACTTCGAAAAGTAAACTTTTAGGTTAAAGAATGGGGCCGAAAGGCCCCTTTTTTTTTGCTCAAATTTAACTAAAATCAATCCATGTCATCTGATATGGTAAAAATTTGGGGAGCAAAAACTGCAAGAAGTCTCCGTCCTATATGGATGGCAGAAGAACTTGAAATTGATTATGAGCTTCTACCAATAGGTCCAAGAACCGGCGAAACTTTATCTGAGGAATATACAAAACTTAATCCAAAACAAAAAATTCCTTTTTTGGAGCATGGTGACTTTAAGCTCTCAGAAAGCCTTGCCATGTGTAAGTATTTACAAAACACCTTTCCCTCTAAAAATTTATTCATCCCTCAAACACCTAAAGATTTGGCTAGAGAAGATGAATGGTGCAGTTTTGTTTATGGTGAGCTTGATGAAACTTGCCTTTACGTCATGAGACGTCATTATGATTTGACTGATATTTATGGGGCAGCGCCAAATGTTGTAAAATCTTGTAGGGAGTATTTAGAACGTCAGTTTCGAGTTATTGATCCTTACCTAGAACAAAAAGGCTCTATTTTAGATCAAGGATTTGGTTTGGCTGATATATTTTTAATGTCCTGCTTAGATTGGGCAGTCTATTATGAATTTAACTTACCAAAAAATATTACAATTTATAGAGATACAATTTCAAAAAGGAAAGCTTTTAAAAAAGCAATGGAAATAAATTTTCAAAGTTAAATAAGATGGGACCACTAAATGGAGTAAAAGTATTAGATCTAACTGGCATGGTGTCAGGACCGGTTGGCGCTATGATGCTTGCGGATCAGGGAGCTGAAGTCATCAAAGTGGAGCCGATAACTGGCGAGTTAGTTCGTCACATGGCGGCACCTCACAACGGTGTAAACCCAGTTTTCTTTTCTTGCAATCGAGGCAAAAAATCGATTGCCTTAAATCTCAAATCTGAAGAAGGCAAAGAGATATTATTCAAGCTGGCAGAAGATGCAGATGTCTTCATGCAAAATTTCCGTCCTGGTGCTGTGGATCGCATGGGCATAGGAGAAAAAACTATTAGAGAAATAAATAAAAAAATAATTTACGTTTCTATTAGTGGTTTTGGTAACAAAGGACCTTATGCCAACTCAAGAGTATATGACCCAATCATTCAAGCCTTATCTGGCGCAACTGACATCCAAGCCGATAGAGAAACCCAAACGCCGAAGATGTTTCGAATTATCATTGCTGACAAAGTAACCGCCCTTACCTCGGCTCAAGCTGTATCTTCGGCTTTGTATGCCCGAGAAAAAAATGGCAAAGGGCAACACATAGAATTATCAATGCTCGATAGTATGTTGTCTTTCTTCTGGCCTGAAGGCATGGCGGGTATTGTTTATGCTGAAAACGAAGTAGACGTAAGAAAGCTTCAAGGTACGCAAGATTTAATATACAAAGCTAAAGACA